>NZ_JBIAYZ010000002.1:0-375139 GCF_042898635.1 Micromonospora sp. NPDC000442
CTCTCCAACAAAAACCTGAAGGAAAATCCATCCCGACAACAAAAATGTTGCCAAAGGAATCCAAACCAACCAGAAAAACTGGCCAGCCCGGGAATCAAACAATTTGGCACTGGCTTATCAAGCACCCTGTTGAGTTCTCAAAGAACAACCACACACCATCAAACAACCCACCAAAGGGCCGCCATCCGGGGCACCACACCCGCCACAACCGCGCCGGGCGCTTTTACTACGTTACCCGGTGGTTTCTGCCCTGTCAAACCGGCTTGCGCCGCTCTGTCACGCTTCAACCCAATTCTCCGGGCACCACGATCAGGCCGGCTTTCGCCGTTCCCGTCGTGGTTGTGGCAGGCCAGCCGCTGCGGTCTCCCGCGAGCGCGCCTGGGGCCCTGCCGATCGTCAACCATACCCGGTCGGTTTCGCCCCTCCAAATCCGCCTCCCGACGAATCTGGGGCACCACCCGGTTCGGACGCGGTGGACGTCTGCCACCTGCACCGAAAGGTCTACCTGCGCTCCGGCCTGAGGCTTCGACCTGTTTCGTCCGTTCCGCGCTGGCAGAGAGAAAGCTACGCGCCCGGCGGATTGATCGTCAAATCCACCGGGCGCGTCCCGCGTCACACCTGCCGGACGGCGGTCAGGCCTCGACCTCCACCCCGGCGAAGGAACGCTTTCCCCTACGCAGCACCAGGTATCTGCCGTGCAGCAGGTCCGCCGGCGAGACCACGGCGTCCGCCGCGCCGATGCGGACATTGTTGACGTAGGCGCCGCCCTCGGCGATCACCCGTCGGGCCTCCTTCATGCTCGGCACCAGGCCGGACTCCTTGAACAGGGCGGCCACCTCCGGGAGCTCGTCGAGGCGTACCAGCCCGGCCTCGGTGAGCGCGGCACGCAGCGTCACCGCGGACAGGTCGTCAAGCGATCCCCGGCCGAACAGGGCCTGACTGGCGGCGACCACCTGAGCCATCTCCCGCTCACCGTGCACGAGGGTGGTCAGTTCCTCGGCGAGAGCGCGCTGAGCGGCCCGGGACGCCGGCCGCTCCGCGGTCTCCTTCTCCAGCGCCTCCAGTTCCTCCCTGGAGCGGAAGCTGAAGTAGCGCAGGTAGCGGCCCACGTCCCGATCATCGACGTTGATCCAGAACTGGTAGAAGGCGTACGGGCTGGTCATCTCGGGATCGAGCCAGATCGCGCCGCCCTCGGTCTTGCCGAACTTCGAGCCGTCCGACTTGGTGACCAGCGGGGTGGTGAACGCCTGGACCGGCCCGAGCCCGCGTCGCCGGACGTAGTCGACACCGGCGGTGATGTTGCCCCACTGGTCCGAGCCACCGAACTGAAGCTGGCAGCAGTGCCGCCGGTGCAGCTCGAAGAAGTCGTTGGCCTGGAGCAGCTGGTAGCTGAACTCGGTGAAGCTGATCCCGCTCTCCAGCCGGGCCCGGACCACCTCACGAGCCAGCATCCGGTTGACCGGGAAGTGCTTGCCCACGTCGCGCAGGAACTCCACCACCGACATTTCGCCGGTCCACTCCAGGTTGTTGACCAGGCGGGCGGCGTGGTCCCCGGTGTACGACACGAAGGGTGCGAGCTGGTCACGGATCCGCTGCACCCAGCTCGCCACGACCTCCGGCGGGTTGAGGGTCCGTTCCGCGCTCTCCTTCGGATCGCCGATCTGCCCGGTGGCGCCCCCGACCAGCAGCAGCGGCCGGTGCCCGGCGAGTTGGAGGCGACGGGCGGTGGTGACCTGCATCAGGTGGCCGACGTGCAGGCTCGGCGCGGTCGGATCGAAGCCAACGTAGAAGGAGGCTCCCGGGCCGTCGAGCAGCGCGCGCAGCTCGTCCGGGTCGGTGGAGTCCTGGAGCAGACCCCGCCAGCGCAGGTCATCGGTCAGGGAGTCCCGCCGGGCCGGCGGGAGGGTGCTGTCGGTCACGGTCACCGATTCTCCCCCATCAGCCCTGTGCCGCCCTACCGGGTTCCTGCGGAGGGCACCGGCACTAGGCTGGCGAGTCCAAGATCATGGAGGTGACCGTGGACGTGTCGAAGATGTCGGGTGGCTTCTTCGCCCTGCTCGGGCTGGAGTTGGACGAGATCAGCGGGGACCGGGTCACGATTCGCTGGCGGGTCCGCCCGGAGCTGCATCAGCCGTACGGCATCCTGCACGGCGGGGTCCACTGCTCGGTGGTGGAGACGGCGGCGAGCCTGGGCGCCGGTGTCTGGCTGGGTGAGCGCGGGCGGGTGGTCGGGGTGTCCAACCAGACCGACTTCCTGCGCGCCGTGGGCGAGGGTGAGCTGGTCGCGGTCGGCACCCCGGTGCACCGGGGTCGGAGCCAGCAGCTGTGGCAGGTGGAGATCACGGATGCGGACGGGCGACTGGTCGCCCGTGGCCAGGTCCGCCTCCAGAACCTCTACCCGGACGCCGACTGACAAGGCACGGCCAGCGACAGCACACCGTCAGGTCGAAGCTGGGCTCGGCAGGACCGCCCTCGTCGTCGCGCCCATCACGAACAGGGCTGAGGGCGGTTTAGCGTAGATAGCGGCTTTGGTGGCGTTATCGTCGCGTCGATGACCGAGCCCGCACCGCCGACGTGAGGAAGCTCCTCGCCGCCACGCTCGGCATCCTCTCCGCGGTCGGCGGCTTCGTCGACATCGGCGACCTGGTCGCCGCCGGCCAGGCCGGTGCCCGCTTCGGCATGGCGCACACCTGGGTGCTGCTGCTCGGGGTCGTCGCCATCTGCGCGTACGCGGAAATGGCCGGACGGATCGCGGCGGTGACCGGCCGGGCGGTGTTCGACCTGGTCCGGGAGCGGCTCGGCGCGCGGATGGCGCTGATCAACCTGGTGGCGTCGTACCTGGTCACGGTGATCACCCTCGCCGCCGAACTGGGCGGGGTGGCGCTGGCGTTGCGGCTGGCCACCGGCGTGCCCTACCTGCTCTGGGTGCCCGTCGCCGGGATCGCGGTCTGGCTGGTGCTGTGGCGGATGCGGTTCCCGGTGATGGAACGGGTCTTCGGGCTGGCCGGGCTCGCGCTGGTGGTCTTCGCCGTCGCCCTGTTCTGGCTGCCGACCGATTGGGCGGCGCTCGGTCGCGGCGCGCTGGCACCCGACGCCTCCGGTCAGGGGTGGGGGGCGTACTGGTTTGTCGCGGTGGCCCTGTTCGCCTCGACGGTGAGCCCGTACGAGGTCTTCTTCTTCTCCTCCGGCGGGGTCGAGGAACGCTGGAGCGCGAACGACCTGGCCGATGCCCGCTTCGGCGTGCTTGTCGGCTTTCCGATCGGCGGCTTTCTCGCCCTGTCGCTGATCGCCACGGCGACGGTGGTGCTGCACCCCGCCGGCCTGTCGGTGGACAGTCTCGACCAGGTCGCGCATCCGGTGGTGCTGGCCTTCGGCGCGGCCGGCCTGGCGGTGGCGGCACTGGCGTTCTTCGCGGTCACCTTCGGCGCCGCGCTGGAGACCGGTCTGTCCGCCGCGTACGCCGCCGCGCAGTACTTCGGCTGGCAGTGGGGCAAACGGGTCAGCCCGCGCGAGGCGGCCCGATTCCACACGGTGCTGCTGGTCAGCGTGCTGCTCGGGGTGCTCGTGCTGCTCACCACGGTCGACCCGGTGACGCTCACCGAATACATGCTGATCATCAGTGCGGTGGCGTTGCCGCTGACCTACCTGCCGATCCTGGTGGTCGCCAACGACCGCACCTACCTGGGCGACCGGGTCAACGGCCGGGCACTCAATCTGCTGGGCGCGGTGCTGCTGCTGGTCATCCTGGCCGCCTCGATCGTCGCCGTACCGCTGGCGATCGGTACGAGGATGGGCCAGTGAGGATCCAGATCAGCCAGGAGCTGCTCGATCGCCAACTCGTCGACCGCGACGGGCGGCTGGTCGGCAAGGTCGACGACGTGGAGTTCGCGCTCGACGCGGACGGGGTGCCGTACCTGCGGTCGTTGCTCAGCGGGCCGGGTGCACTCGGGCAGCGGGTCGGCGGTCGGCTGGGCCGGATGCTGGTGCTGACCGCCGAGCGATTCGTCACGGATCGACCGATGGCACCGCTGCGCATCCCGTACGCGCTGGTCGGACGGGTGGACAGTGCGGTGTGGCTGCGGGTGCGGGCCGACGAGCTGCCCACCTCGCCGGTGGAGGAGTGGTTGCGCCGACACCTGATCGATCGGATTCCGGGGGCCGACCGTGCGGGCGGGTGAGCTGCTGGGTCGGACCGCGTACGACCATCAGGGCCGCCGCCTGGGTCGGGTGGTGGACCTCGTGTTGCGCGGCCCCGCTGACGGCCCGCTGCGGCTGACCGACCTGGTCGTCACCCGGCACTGGTACGGGCGGTTGAGTGGGCGGCTGATCGGTCCGCAGCGGCATCCGTCGGGCCCCTGGGCGATCCGGGCGCTGGCCCGGCTGCTCGGTCGGAGCACCTGGCAGGTGCCGATGCACCGGGTACGGCTGAACCCGCCGCTGCCCGATCCGCCCGGTCCGGGTCAGGCAGCACGGAGCTGACTCGGAGCGTGGCCGGGCAGGCCATGCCCGGCCGCGCTGGGCGCGCTACGGACGAGCCTGCCCGACCAGCTCTCAGCGCCGGGTGCCGTCCAGCACCGACGGGGCGTCGTCCGGCGTGTCAGCGGCGTCGTCCGGCTGCGCTGCCGGCTCGTCGGTCGCCAACACGGCGGTCTCGGGGGCGTCCAGGTCTGCGGATGCCGCTGCCGTGCGACGCAGCCGGACACCGGAGACCGCCCGGTCGTCGGCGAGGGTCACCTCCAGCCGCCAGCCGTCGACGCTGAGCTGCTCCCCGGCGCCGGGGATCCGGCCGAGACCGGCCAGGAGCAGCCCGGCCACGGTGGTGTAGTCGCCGTCCGGACGCCCGGGCAGCTCGACGCCGATGTCGGGCAGGTCGTGGACGGGAAACGTGCCCGGCAGCAGCAGTGCCCCGTCGGCGTCGGTGCGTACCGCACCGACATCCCGGTCGGTCTCGTCGTAGATCTCCCCGACGATTTCCTCGAGGATGTCCTCCAGGGTGACGATGCCCTCGACGGCACCGCGTTCGTCGACGACCAGGGCCATGTGCTGGCGTTCGGCCTTGAACCGACGCAACGCGTCCACCACCGGTACGGAGTCCGGCAACAGCAGCGGCGGGCGAGCGCACTCGTCGACCGGCTGATCGTCACCGACGCCGACCAGGTCGCGCAGGTGGATGACGCCCACCGAATCGTCCAGGCCGCCGTGGCGTACCACCGGCGCGCGGGAGTGCCCGGAGGCGGCCAGCACGAGTCGGGCGGCCTCTGCCGTGGTGCCGCTGTCCAGGCAGAAGACCTGCAACCTCGGTACCAGCACCGCCCGCAGCCTCCGCTCGGCGATCTCCACGGCACCGGCGATGATGGTCTGCTGCTCCTTGGTGAAGCCGTGGTGGCCGGCCACGATGTCCCGCAGCTCGTCCGGGCTGATCTCGTCCCGCTCGGGCTTCGGGTCCAGGCCGAACAGCCGTACCACCAGGTCGCTGGTGGCCCCGAGTACCCAGACGACCGGCCGGGTGAGGGCGGCGAGCAGATCGAGCGGGCGGGCGACGAGCAGCGCCCACCGCTCCGGGACCTGCATGGCGATCCGTTTCGGAGCCAGCTCACCGAAGACCAGGGTGACGAAGGTCAGCACCAACGTGACCAGCACCACGGACATCGGGCCGGCCGCCCGACCGAAGACGCCGTCCAGCAGCGGAACCAGCGGCTGGGCCAGCGACACCGCGGCGGCGGCCGAGGCGAGGAACCCGGCCAGCGTGATGCCGATCTGGATGGTGGCCAGAAAACGGTTGGGGTCGCGGGCCAGCCGGGCGAGTACCCGGCCCGTGCGCCCGGTGCGTTCCAGCCGTTGGACCTGGCTGTCGCGCAGCGACACCAGCGCCAGTTCACTGCCGGCGAAGATCGCATTCACCACGATCAGGACTGCGACCAGGGCCAGCTGGCTCCAGTAGCTCTGCACGCCTGGTTCTCCCTCGCTGGACCGCGCCCCGTGGCGCCGCCGGTGGCGGCCCCGCCGGCGTAGCGGTGCCTATGCCCACTCGCTCCGGCGGCGAATCATCGCCCTGCCGAGGGCGGGAATCATCGCCCCGCCGAGGGCGGTCCGAGCCGTCGACCCGCTCAGCCCTGCGGCAGCGCCGGTGCCGGCAGGTCCAGGACGTACGACTCTCCCGCGCGGCGGAACCCGAGGCGGTGGTAGTACGGGGCGATCATGCCCGGCGGGCTGACCACCTGACGGAACCCGCGGTCGGTGAACAGGCTGCTGCGCCGGTAGACGAACTCGCCGGGGGTGAAGTCACGAAACGGCGGGGTGACGTAGTCCAGGTCGACCTGGGCCACCCCGTCGCCGACGTCGCGCACCAGTACCACGCCGACGACCTCGTCGGCGCGTACGACGAGGAAGGCCGAACGGCCGGCCAGCCGGTCCGGGCGGAAACCCGGGTTGAACCGGGCGATGTCGGCGGCGTGCACCCGCAGCGTGTGGGCCAGGAACGCGTCGTCGGCACCCACCTCGACCACCTGGTAGGTCTGCTCGTCGTGGCGGGTGGTGAGCAGCCGCCGCAGGTACCAGATGTTGATCACGGCAAGCACCACGTTCAGCCCGACCATGGGCCAGACCGGGATCGTGGCGTTGTAGCCGATCAGGACGGCACAGCCGACCAGGTTGAGGGCGCGCAGCCGGAGGATGCGCGTCTGCAGCAGCGACCAGACCAGCAACGCGGAGCCGGCCCAGCCGACCAGTTCCAGCCAGTTCACCCCGCGAGGGTAGTCGCCGCCCTGGTCAGTCCCGGTGTCAGGGGGCTCTTCACACCGGATCGATGCCGGGTCAGGCCGGCAGTTCCAGGACGTACTCGTCGATCTCGTGGCCGCGGCCCGGGGCGTACGCCCGGTCGGTGCCGCGCACCACGAACCCGCAGCGGCGCAGCACCGTCAGCGACGCGGCGTTGTCGGTGGCCGTCCGCGCGAACAGCGGCCGGCGCGTGACCTCCCGCAGCAGCGCGGCCAGGGCGCGGGTGGCGTACCCACGACCCCAGTGCGCCCGGTCGATCCAGTAGCTGACCTCGAACGCGTCGGCGACCGGGAAGGCCAGCACGTGACCGACCACCGTGCCGTCGACGGTCACCGTGCGGGCCAGGTTCTCCGGGCCGGTGAGGATGCGGACCCAGTGCGCGGCGAACGCCCGCCGGTCCGTCGGGTCCTCGGCGCCGAAGGCGGCCACCCGGCTGGCCTCCGGGTCGAGCTGGTGCACGAAGAACTCCACCAGGTCGTCCTCGCGCACCGGGCGCAGCCGCAGGTCATCGGTCACCGGCCGACCATACGCGGCCAGGTTGAGGACCAGCGACCCTGTTCGGATCGGCTTTCGGCCCTGCCCTCACCGGCGGCGGCGTTGCTACCAACGAGGCAGAGGCATCGACGGCGAAGTGGAGGCCGGGTCATGACCAGGTACGTGTACGACTTCATCGAGGGCGGTCGAGGCATGGCCGACCTGCTCGGCGGCAAGGGCGCCAACCTCGCCGAGATGACCCGGCTCGGACTACCGGTGCCGCCGGGTTTCACCGTCAGCACCGATGCGTGCCGGGCGTACCTCGTCGACCGGGCGGTTCCCGAAGGACTGTTCGACGAGGTGAACGCCCACCTGCGGGAGATCGAGGTGCGGCTGGGCCGGCGGCTCGGCGACCCGGCTGAGCCGCTGCTGCTGGCCGTCCGGTCCGGCGGACGCTACTCGATGCCCGGGATGATGGAGACGATCCTGGACATCGGGCTCAACGACGCCACCGTGACCGGGCTGGCCCGGATCAGCGGCGACGAGCGGTTCGCCTGGGACTCGTACCGACGGTTGATCCAGATGTTCGGTCGGACGGTGCACGGCGTGCCGGCCGAGGAATTCGAGCGGGAACTGGACGCGTTGCGGGCCACCGCCGGGTCGGACGGCCCGACGGCGGAGCAGCTGCACGGGCTGGTCGAGACGTACAAGAAGGTGTTCGCCGACCGGGTCGGTCACGACTTCCCGCAGGCCCCGCACGAGCAGCTCTACCTGGCGATCCGGGCGGTCTTCGAGTCGTGGAACGCCTCCCGGGCGGTGCTCTACCGACGCCGCGAACACATTCCCGACGACCTGGGCACCGCGGTCAACGTGATGGCGATGGTCTTCGGAAACCTGGGCCCGGACTCGGGTACCGGGGTGGCGTTCACCCGTGATCCGGCCACCGGCGCCCCCGGCGTATACGGCGACTACCTGTCCGACGCCCAGGGCGAGGACGTGGTGGCCGGGGTCCGCAACACGGTGGGGCTGGACGAACTGTCTCGGCTCGACCCGGCCAGCTACCGCCGGCTGACCGGGATCATGACGACGCTGGAGCGGCACTACCGGGACCTGTGCGACGTGGAGTTCACCATCGAACGGGGCCGACTGTGGATGTTGCAGACCCGGGTCGGCAAGCGAACCCCGGCGGCCGCGTTCGTGATCGCCGCGCAGTTGGCCGACGAGGGTCTGATCAGCTGGGACGAGGCGTTGACCCGGGTCAGCGGTGCGCAACTCGCTCAGCTGATGTTCCCCACCTTCGACCCGGAAGCCACGCCGGAGCCGTTGGCCACCGGCGTCGGCGCCTCGCCCGGGGCCGCCGCCGGCCGGGTGGTCTTCGACAACGCCGCCGCCACCGGGGCGGACGGACCGGTGATCCTGGTCCGCCGGGAGACCAACCCGGACGACCTGCCCGGCATGATCGCCGCCGCCGGAATCCTGACCGCACGGGGAGGCAAGACCTCGCACGCCGCGGTGGTCGCCCGGGGCATGGGACGCACCTGCGTCTGCGGGGCGGAGGCACTGGAGATCGACCCGGAGCGCGGCGAGTTCCGCGTCGACGACCGGACGGTCCGGGCCGGAGACCTTATCTCCATCGACGGCACCACCGGCCGGATCTACCTCGGCGAGGTGCCGGTGCGTCCGTCCCCGGTGACCCGCTACCTCGCCGGTGAGCTGGCGCCGGAGTCCGACCGGCTGGTCTCGGCGGTGGATCGGCTGCTGCGGCACGCCGACTCGGTGCGGCGGCTCGGCGTACGCGCCAACGCTGACACCCCCGCCGACACGTCGCGGGCGCGGAAACTCGGCGCCGACGGCGTCGGGCTGTGCCGTACCGAGCACATGTTCCTCGGTGCCCGCCGGGCCCTGGTGGAGCGGTTGATCCTGGCCGACGGGCTGAACGAGGTGCACGCCGCGCTGGCGGAGCTGCTGCCGTTGCAGCGGGAGGACTTCGTCGCGATTCTCGCGGCGATGGACGGCCTGCCGGTGACCATCCGGCTGCTCGACCCGCCGCTGCACGAGTTCCTCCCTCCGTTGCCCGAGCTGGCCGCGCGGGTGGCCCGGGCGGAGGCGCTCGGGCAGGACCCGGGCCACGACGCGGTGCTGCTGGCCGCCGTCCGCCGGATGCAGGAGAGCAACCCGATGCTGGGCCTGCGCGGGGTTCGCTTGGGTCTGGTGGTGCCGGGCCTGTTCGCGATGCAGGTCCGAGCCGTGGCCGAGGCGGCGGCGCGGCGGTTGGCCGAGGGCGGCGACCCGCGCCCGGAGATCATGGTGCCGCTGGTCGTCGACGTGCATGAGCTGGCCGCGGTGCGGGCCGAGGTGGCCGACGTGCTGGCCACCGTGCCGGGTGCACCGCCGATCCCGGTCGGCACGATGGTCGAGACGCCACGGGCGGCACTGACCGCCGGGGCGATCGCGGGCGAGGCGGAGTTCTTCTCCCTCGGCACCAACGACCTGACCCAGACCACCTGGGCGTTCTCCCGCGACGACGGGGAGGGCTCGTTCCTCGGTGACTACCTGGAGCGGGGCATCGTCGAGGCGTCGCCGTTCGAGACCGTCGACGTCGCCGGGGTGGGCCGGCTGGTCCGCCTGGCGGTGGCCGAGGGCCGGGCCGCGCGACCCGGGCTGACCGTCGGTGTCTGCGGCGAGCACGGCGGTGACCCGGAGTCGGTGGAGTTCTTCGCCGAGGCCGGACTGGACTACGTCTCCTGCTCGCCGTACCGGGTGCCGATCGCCCGGTTGGCCGCCGGTCGGGCCGCGGTGGCTCGCGACTGCGCCGGCTCCGACGCCCGATAGGAGGTACCCGAGATGACTGCGATCTTCAACGCCACCGGGCCGGTACCGCTGGTCCCGCCCCGACCGGCCCCGGAAACGGCGCAGCAGCCGGCAGCGCCGCTGTCGGTCGGGCCCGTGCTGGAGCTGCCCGGCACGCCGCCGGCCGCCCTGGTGCCGGTGAACCGCGACGGACGTCCGGTCGGCGTGTTCGTCGCCACCGGCGGACACGTCCGGTACCGGCCGCTGCCCGACCCGGACCGGCTGCTGGTCGCCACCGCCGGGGTGTTGGCCGTCGGACTGGTCACCGCCGGTGCCACGGCGCTGGTTCGGCGGCGACCACCCGCCGTCGGCCGGCTGAGCATGGGACCGGGCGGCTGGGTCAGCTTCCGCGGGGTACGCACTCCACCGCCCCGGGCTGCCCGTCCCTGGTGGGCCCGCCTGCTACGGGCCCGCCGCCTGGTCCCCGAACGCTGAGCGCGACGCCGTCCATCGCGCCCCGGCGAGCACGTTCGGTGATGTTGCTGCCCCGGACCGGACGGAGCAGCAACACCACCGATGTTGCTCGGGTCATGACCACCCCGACGGGGACCATGCGGCAGGGCCGTTGGTCCCGGGGCGCGCGGGCGGATCGCCCCTGCCGGGCGGCGTCGACCTCGGCGACGCTGGTGTCGAAGGGGCGTGCCGCCGGGGCACGCCCGGCGCACAGGGCGGAGCGGGCGGTGGCCGGACAGGTCCAGGTCGCGGACGGGGACGTACGCAGGGAGAGCATCGTCGCGGCGGCACCCGACGCCGGGCTCAGCTCGACCGAGGCCGCCCGGCGGCTACGGGTCGACGGACCGAACGCCGCCGCGGCACCGCCCCGCCGGCACCTGGCGACCCGGATCGTGCATCAGCTCTCCGATCCCCTGGTCGCCCTGCTGCTCGCCGCCGCCGTGGTCACCACGGTGCTGCGGGACTACCCCGACACCGCGGTGATCCTGCTCGTGGTCGCGGTCAACACGGCGATCGGAGTGGTGCAGGAGGTACGCGCCGACCGGGCCATCGCCGCACTCGATCAGCTCGCCGCACCGACCGCCCGGGTGGTCCGCGACGGTCGGGACGCGGTGCTGCCCGCAACCGAACTCGTCCGGGGTGACCTGGTGCGGATCGAGGCCGGCGACGTCGTTCCGGCCGACCTGCTGCTGCACGAGGCGAGCCGGCTGCACCTGGACGAGTCGGCGTTGACCGGCGAGTCAGTGCCGGTGTCCAGGGCGGCGGACGAGGAGGCCAGCGCCGGCACGGTGGTGACGACCGGTCGGGCCGCCGGCACGGTGGTGCGCACCGGCGCGGCGAGCGCCCTGGGCCGGATCGCCACCCTGGCGGCCACCACCCGGCCGGCGGCCACCCCGCTGCAACGCCGGCTCGCCTCGCTCGGCCGGATCCTCGGCCTCGCCGCCGTCGCGCTGTCCGGGCTGGTCTTCGCCGTCGGCGTACTCAGCGGTCGACCCCTGGTGGACATGGCGGTCACCGCGGTGAGCCTGGTGGTCGCCGCGGTACCGGAGTCGCTGCCCGCGGTGGTGACGCTGGCCCTGGCGCTGGGTGCCCGCCGGATGGCGGCGGCCCGGGCGATCCCCCGCCGGCTGCACGCGGTGGAGACGCTCGGCTCGGTCACCGTGATCGCGTCGGACAAGACCGGCACCTTGACCGAGGGGCGGATGGCCGTGCAGCAGGCGGTCACCGGCGACGGCGCACGGTTCGGTGTCACCGGCAGCGGGTACGCCCCGCACGGCACCGTGCACCGCGACGGCGCGCCGGTGGCGGTGCCGGACGAGTTGCGTCGGCTGGCTCGGGCCGGGCTGCTCTGCAACGACGCGACCCTCGCTCCGCCGACCGAGGAGCGACCCCGCTGGGGCGCTGTGGGCGATCCGCTGGAGGCGGCCCTGGTGACCTTCGCGGCCCGCTGCGGCCTGGATCCGCAGACCACTCGCAACGCCTGGCCCCGGGTCGCGGAACACCCCTTCGACCAGCAGTTGCGTCGGATGACCACGGTGCACCGCTCCTGCGACCGCCGCTACCTGGTGGTGTGCAAGGGTGCCCCGGAGAACGTGCTCACCGCGCCGCTGCTCGACGCCGACGCCGACGAGGTGGCCGCCCTGACCGCCGCCGCGCACCGGATGGCCGGCGACGGGCTGCGGGTGCTGGCGCTGGCCGCCGCCCTGGTGGACACCCCACCGGCCGACCCCGCCCACCCCGAGGGGCTGCGCCCGGTGGGTCTGGTCGCCGTCGGCGACCCGCTGCGCGCCGGAGCGCCGGACATCGCCGACGGCTTCGCCGACGCGGGCGTCCGGCTCGTGCTGGTAACCGGGGACCATCCGGCGACCGCGGCGGCCATCGCCGGCCAGTTGGGCCTGTGGGCCGAGGGCGACCCGCTGGTACGCGGCGACGACGGCGATCCGGCCGAAGCGCCACCGGCGACGCGGGTGTTCGCGCGTACCCAGCCGGAGCAGAAGCTCGACATCATCGCCGGGTTGCAGTCGCGGGGGCATGTGGTGGCGATGACCGGTGACGGCGTCAACGACGCGCCGGCGCTGCGCCGGGCCGACATCGGGGTGGCGATGGGTGGCGGCACCGAGGTGGCCCGGCAGGCGGCCGACCTGGTGCTGGTCGACGACGATCTGTCCACGGTGGCCACCGCGATCGGTGAGGGCCGCCGGATCTACGACAACATCCGCCGGTTCCTGCGCTACGCCCTCTCCGGTGGGGTGGCCGAGATCGCGGTGATGCTGCTCGGGCCGCTGTTCGGTCTGCCCGTGCCGCTGCTGCCGGCCCAGATCCTCTGGATCAACCTGCTCACCCACGGGGTACCCGGGGTCGCGTTGGGCGCCGAACCGGCCGAACCCGGCACCCTGCGCCGGGTGCCGCGCTCGCCGCACGAGTCGGTGCTCGGTGCGGGGCTGGGCCGGCAGATCCTGGTCGGCGGCGCGCTGATCGCGGCGGTGACCCTGGGCGCGGGCGTGGCCGCCGCCCACTGGGACCGGCCCTGGCAGTCGGTGATCTTCATCGTGCTCGGCCTGGCCCAGCTCGGGGTGGCCCTGGCGGTCCGCGCGCCACGACCGGCCGGACAGCGGCGGGGCAACCTGGCGCTGCCGGTCGCGGTCGCCGCCTCCGCGCTGCTCCAGGTGGCCGGGGTGCTGCTGCCGCCGCTGCGGGAGCTGCTCGGCACCGAGGTCCTCGGCGTCACCGAGCTGCTGGCCTGCGGCGCGGTGAGCGTCCTGCCCGGTCTGGTGCTGCGGCTGACCCGGCGCCGCACGGGTGCTGCGGCCGACCCGTCGTACGACGGGAACCGACCTGTCTACCCTGACGCCGTCAGGTGAGCCGGGCTGACTGCGGAGTTGAGGAGGAGATGTGATGGCCAGCAACACCGGCGCCCCCATCGTGGTGGGCGTGGACGGTTCCGAGATCGCCCTGCACGCGGTGCGCGCCGCCGCGCGGGAGGCGGCGTACCGGCACCGTCCGCTGCGGATCGTGCACGCGTTCATCTGGCCGCTGATGAAGGTGCCGTTGGGCCCCGCACCCGGTGCGCCCGCCGACGGCGGGCTGCGCAACCAGGCCGAGCGGTGTGTCGCCGACGCCGTCGCCGAGGCCGGCAAGGTGGCCCCGGAGGTGTCGGTGACCGGTGCGGTGGTCGACGGGGCGGCCAGCACCGTCCTGCTCGCCGAGGCCCGGGACGCGGCTCTGGTCGTACTCGGCAACCGGGGCCTGGGCGGCTTCGCCGGGCTGCTGCTCGGCTCGGTGGCCGTGCAGGTCAGCGCCCACGCGGACTGCCCGGTGCTGGTGGTTCGCAGCGAATCGCGGGCGGACGGGCCGGTGGTGGTCGGCATCGACGGCTCGGAGCTGTCCCAGGAGGCCGTCCGGTTCGCCTTCGAGGAGGCGGCGTGGCGCGGCACCGAACTGGTCGCGGTGCACGCCTGGCTCTATCCGACCCCGGCCGGTCCCGGTGACATCCTGCCCCTGGTCTACGACCTGGACGCCTTCCGGGACGAGGAGGAGCGCATCCTCGCCGAGGCGGTGGCCGGCTGGTCCGAGCGCTATCCGGAGGTGCCGGTGCGGCGGCGGCTGGTGCGCGGTTCCCCGGGTCGGGCGCTGGTGGAGGAGTCCCGTACCGCCCAGCTGGTGGTGGTGGGCGCGCGCGGACGCGGCGCGCTGGGCGGGCTGCTGCTCGGCTCGGTCAGCCACGCCGTGCTGCACCACGCCCACTCCCCGCTGGCGATCGTCCGGAAGCTGCGTACGGTCGAGGAAAACTGACCGGTGGTGTGTCGACGCGTCCCGACGGCGGGACGCGTCGACAATGAACCCTGACCGACCCATGGAGTGACGATGAACCGACCTGTCGTGGTGGGGGTGGACGGATCGCCGCCGAGCCTGGTGGCCGCGGAGCACGCGGCCCAGGCGG
Organism: Micromonospora sp. NPDC000442; assembly: GCF_042898635.1. Taxonomy (NCBI): domain Bacteria; kingdom Bacillati; phylum Actinomycetota; class Actinomycetes; order Micromonosporales; family Micromonosporaceae; genus Micromonospora; species Micromonospora sp. NPDC000442. The sequence goes on from NZ_JBIAYZ010000002.1 coordinate 14,495, forward strand.
CGGTGTGGCGCTCCCGCCCGCTGCACCTGGTACACGGCTACCTGCACCCGCTCGGCTACGGCGTACCGATCAACCCGTACGAGGTGGGCGTGCCGGCAGCGTCGGAGGACGGTCGCAAGATGCTCGAACAGACCGCCGCCGAACTGGTCGACCGGTGGCCGGGGCTGACGGTCGAGGTGCGTCAGGTGGCCGGCGGGCCAGGTGCGACGCTTGTCGAGGAGTCCCGGCGGGCGGAGTTGGTGGTGGTGGGCAGCCGGGGTCTGGGCGGCTTCGCCGGGCTGCTGCTCGGCTCGGTCGGCACCCAGGTCGCCGCGCACGGCCACTGCCCGGTGCTGGTGATCCGTCCGCCGGACCGTCCGTTGCCCACCGAGGGTCCGGTGCTGGTCGGTGTGGACGGTTCGGAGTCGGCCGAACTCGCCGTCGGCTACGGCGCCGAGGAGGCCGGTCGGCGCGGTGGGAAGCTGGTGCTGGTGCACGTCGCCGACGAAGGCGACGACGACAGGGCAGCGGCGGCTCTGCTCGCCACCGCCGGTGCGGCGGCGCGGGGCAGCCACCCGGGGCTGACCGTGGAGGAACGGGTGATCGTCGCGCCCAAGCCGGACCAGGCGCTGATCGAGGCGACCGGGGACGCCGCGCTCGTGGTGGCCGGATCGCGCGGCCGGGGTGGCTTCGCCGGGCTGCTGCTCGGCTCGGTCAGCCAGACGCTTGTGCACCACGCCCGCTGCCCGGTGCTCATCGCTCACCCGTACCAGCCGGAGCAGTGAGCACCGCCCGACCGGGCCGCCGTCCTGTAGGCAGCCCGGTCGGCGGGATCAGCCGTCGCGCCCGTGGAGCAGTTGGTCGAAGCTGGTGGTGAGGGCGAACGGGTCGGCGGGCCCGCTGGACGGTGCGCTGCGTCGTACCAGCTCGGCAAGTTCCCGACCGGCGCGCTCGATCCGGGCGCGCAACGCACCGTCGACGGCTCCGCCGGACCAGTCCTCCGGCGCGGCGAATACCGCGGTCGGCGCGACCACCGCCCGCAGGTAGGTGAACATCGGACGGAGCGCGTGCTCCAGCGCCAGGGAGTGCCGTGCGGTGCCGCCGGTCGCACCGATCAGCACCGCCCGGCCACCGAGCGCGTCGGCGTCGACCAGGTCGAAGAACGACTTGAACAGCCCGTTGTACGAGGCGTTGAAGATCGGACTGACGGCGATCACCGCATCGGCGCCGGTGACCTCGTCCAGTACCTGCCGCAGCGGCTCCGACGGAAAGCCGGTGAGCAGGTGATTGACGATGTCGTGGGCGTGTTCGCGCAGCTCTACCGGGCGCAGTTCGACCTGCTCGCCGTGCCGGACCAGCTCGTCGCGGGTGGCCGCGGCGAGCTGGTCGGCGAGCAGCCGGGTCGACGAGGGCTGGCTGAGGCCGGCCGAGACCACGGCGAGAGTACGCACGGTCATCGGGCGGCCTCCGGTGCCCGGCCGGTGACGTCGTCGACGGCGTGGACGGTGCTGTCGCTGCCACCTCCGGCGGCGGCCAGCAGCGAGGCGTGGGTCGGTGCCAGCGGCACGTGCGCCGGTCGCAGCGACTCGAACTCCTTGCGCAGCACCGGCACGACCTCCTCGCCGAGCAGATCGAGCTGCTCCAGGACGGTCTTCAACGGCAGCCCGGCGTGGTCGACGAGGAACAGCTGCCGCTGGTAGTCACCCACGTAGTCGCGGAAGCCGAGCGTACGGTCGATGACCTGCTGCGGGCTGCCCACGGTCAGCGGGGTCTGCGCGGTGAACTCCTCCAGTGAGGGGCCGTGACCGTAGACCGGCGCATTGTCGAAGTAGGGGCGGAACTCACGCACCGCGTCCTGGGAGTTGCGCCGCATGAACACCTGGCCGCCGAGACCCACGATCGCCTGGTCGGCGGAGCCGTGACCGTAGTGTTCGAAGCGCTGACGGTACAGGCCGACCATCCGCCGGGTGTGCTCGGCGGGCCAGAAGATGTGGTTGGCGAAGAACCCGTCGCCGTAGTAGGCGGCCTGCTCGGCGATCTCCGGGCTGCGGATGGAGCCGTGCCACACGAACGGGGGTACGCCGTCGAGCGGGCGCGGCGTCGAGGTGAACGACTGCAACGGGGTGCGGAACTTGCCCTTCCAGTCGACCACGTCCTCGCGCCACAACCGGCGCAGCAGGTCGTAGTTCTCGATGGCGAGGGGGATACCGTTGCGGATGTCCTGGCCGAACCACGGGTAGACCGGCCCGGTGTTGCCCCGGCCCATCATCAGGTCGACCCGGCCGTCGGCGAGGTGTTGCAGCATCGCGTAGTCCTCGGCGATCTTCACCGGGTCGTTGGTGGTGATCAGCGTGGTCGCGGTGGAGAGCAGCAGCCGCTCGGTGCGGGCGGCGATCCAGCCCAGCATGGTGGTGGGCGACGAGGGCACGAACGGCGGGTTGTGGTGCTCACCGGTGGCGAAGACGTCGAGACCTACCTCCTCGGCCTTCAGCGCGATGGTGACCATCGCCTTGATCCGTTCGGCTTCGGTGGGCTCCCGGCCGTTTGTCGGGTCGACCGTGACGTCGCCGACGGTGAAGACTCCGAACTGCATGACCGCTCCCTCGTGTCGTCCGACCGGGCGGTGGTGCCCGACGCCCCCGACAACATATTTGACGAGTCAACTATTCCGCGAGCCCGCCTCGCACCAGTGTCCCCCGTCACGCCCTCCCCATCCCCCGCCCGCGACCGGCAACAGCGCCAGCGAAGGGGACAACGGGGTCAGCTCCGTCGTCGTGGCACATGCCGGCGGTACGGGCTGACGGTCGGGTTACCGGTGATCCAGAAGCGCCAGGGCACGTCGTGTGCGGCGGCCACGCCGACGCGCGGGCCGGCGGAGACGGCCGACGGCGCGACCGGGCGGGTCGGTGGCGTCAGCAGCAACGGCCCGGTCCCGTCGAGCATGCAGGTGCCGTTCGCCGCCGCATCGACGCCGAGCGCGACCACCAACCGGGCCGGCCCACGGGCGAGATCCCGGTCGGGCACCTCGCCGCGCCGCTTGCGGGCCAGGTCCACACCGTCGACCACCTCGCCGGCGCGCAGCAGGACCGCCGCCGCCTCCCCCTCGCCCCCGCAGACGACGTTCAGGCACCAGTGCATGCCGAAGACGAAGTACGTGTAGGCGTAGCCCGCCGGACCGAACATGACAGTCGTCCGGGGCGTGGGCCCGCGATGCGCGTGCGAAGCGGGATCCACACCGGTGCCGGCGTACGCCTCGACCTCGGTCAGCCTGATCCGGACCCCGTTGGCTGACACCTCCCAGCCCAGCAGATTCCGGGCCGTCTGCGCGACGTCGGCGGCCGGGGCACTCAACCAGGGATGGTCCACGCCTCCAGGTAACCCGGCCGGGGTCCAACCGGCAAGCCGCGCTCCCATGCTGATCCAGGGCCACGGCCGCGACATCCGGCAGGCAGGAAGCGAAGATCACGCAGAGGATCGAGGTGCGACGAGATCGTTCTCGTAGGCGGCGATGACGAGCTGGGCTCGATCACGGGCGTCGAGCTTGGTGAGCAGGTTGCCGACGTGAGTCTTGACAGTCTTGATCGAGATGTTGAGTGTCCGAGCGATCTCGTCGTTGGACAGGCCGCGGGCCACGAGAGACAGCACCTCGGTCTCGCGGCCGGTGAGCCTGTCGATTTTACCGACCTCGGGCGGGCCGGGCCGGTCGAGGTAGTGCGCGACGAAGCGGGTGAGGATGCTGGGAGCGAAGAGGGACTCGCCCGCGTGGGTCCGTCGGATGGCGTCGACGAGTTGGTCCGGGTGGGCGTCCTTGAGCAGGAAGCCGTGCGCCCCGGCGCGCAGCGCGGCGGCCACATACTCGTCGAGTGCGAACATGCTGAGCACGAGGACCCTGGTACCGCTCAGGTCGGTGGCGGCGGCGATGCGTCCGGTCGCTTCGATGCCGTCGCCGTCGGGCATCCGGATGTCCATCAGGACGACGTCGGGGCGGCGTTCACGGGTGAGCGACACGGCCTCGTGTCCGGTGGCGGCCTGACCGACGACGGTGAGGCCCGCAGTGCCGTCGATGAGGAGGGCGAGGCTGTGCCGCAGGAGCGGCTGGTCGTCCGCGACGAGCACCCGGATGCTTGTGGATCGGCCCGCTGATTCAGTGGTCATCCGGCTCACCGGGCCGGCAGGCGTGCCGTGAGCTGGAAGCCCGGCCCGGCCGGGCCGGCGCGCAAGACACCGTCGAGCATGCTCACCCGCTCGCGCAGACCGTCCAGGCCGTGGCCGGCGCCGGGGCGGGGCCGCCAGCCGGGGCGGGGACCATCGTCGCGTACATTCACCACGATTGCGTCGCCGTCGCGATCCACGGTGACGTGCACGCAGGTCGGCCCGGCGTGCCGGGCCGTGTTGCTCAGGCCCTCACGGACGATCGCGCACACGGTGAGCTGCACGCCGGGTGGCACCTCGCCGACCTTCCGCACGTCGACGGTGGCGGCGATCCCGGTGGCGGTCGCGGACCGCACGATCTCCGGTAGGGCGTCGAGCGTGTCGGGCGGCCGCAAGGAGGCGGGCTCGCCGCCCGGTGCGCGGAGCACGTCGAGCATTCGCCGCAGTTCAGCCGTGGTCTCCCGCCCGACCTGTTCGATGTCGGACAGGGCGGTCGCCCGTTCGGCCGCACCGGTTGGCCCGGTAACCCGAGCGGCGGTGGCGGCACGAATAGTGACCAGGCCGAGGCCGTGCGAGACGAGATCATGAAGCTCACGGGCGATGCGCAACCGTTCCGCCGCTGCGGCCCGCTCAGCGGCCCATGCGGTCAGCCGGTCCTCGTACACCCGGCGTTCCTGTCGAGCGCGGATCAACGCCCAGAGCAACACCGCGGCAGCGGTCGCGGTGATCACCGTCAGCAGGAGCGTCCCGGCCGTCCCCACGGTGCCCGCCGTTGTCAGGCAGAGGAGCAAGGCCACCGGCACCGCGACGGCGACGGCGGACAGCCAGGGACGCCTTGTCGGTCGCCCGTCAGGTGCCATCTCGCGAGTCTAGGAACCCGGGCCGTGACGTGACATCGGACCTGGGTCGGAGCGACCTGGGGTGGGGGTGAATGGCGGAAGTCCCGGCTCTGGTCCGATGACGCGGACCAGCACCATGGGCTGACATGGTGCCCATGCTGTCAGTCGAGCGTCTGGTCAAGCGGCGCGGCTCCCGCGAGATCCTCACCGACGTCACCTTCCGGGCCGCACCCGGCCGGGTGACAGGTCTGCTGGGGCCGAACGGTGCGGGCAAGTCATCCACCCTGCGCATCCTGTTGGGCCTGGACCGGGCGGATGCCGGCACGGCCCTGGTCGACGGCCAGCCGTACCGGCGCCTGCGCCAGCCGTTACGCACCGTCGGGTCGATGCTGGAAGGCTCCGGCGCACACCGCTCCCGTACCGCGCGCAACCACCTCACCTGGATGGCGCGCAGCAACGGCATCCCGACCCGACGGGTGGCCGAGGTGCTCGACCAGGTCGGGCTCGGTGCCGCCGGAGGTACCAGGGTCGGCCGGTTCTCGCTCGGCATGTGCCAGCGGCTCGGGCTGGCCGCCGCGCTGCTCGGCGAACCCCGTGCACTTGTGCTCGACGAGCCGGTGAACGGGCTCGATCCGGAGGGCATTCGCTGGATCCGCGTTCTGCTGCGCGGACACGCGGACGCCGGCGGCACCGTGCTGCTCTCCAGCCACCTGATGAGCGAAGTGGGCGAGATCGCCGACGACCTGGTCGTCCTCGCCCACGGCCAGGTCGTCGCCGCCGGCCCGATCCGCGAGGTCACGGCCGGCTACCCGACCCTGGAGGACGCCTTCTTCGCCCTCACCGGGCCGACGGCAGGTGGGCGATGACCTTCTTCGACACGCTCGCCGCCGAGATTCGAAAGACGGCGACGCTGCCGGCGACCATTGTCGCGCTGGCTGTCACCGTGCTCGGTCCGGTCGCGATCACTCTGATCAACGCCGTCGGCGTCCGCGCCGCGCTGCGCAGCGGACGACCCGAGCTGACGGCCTACACCTCGCCGGTCGAGGCGGTCTTCTCCGCGGTTCCGCTCGGCACGGTCGGCGCGGTGATCCTCGGCGTCGTCGCCGTCAGCGGCGAGTACACCGCGAACAGTGCCAGGATCGGCGGCGGACGGCAGATCACCACCACCCTCACCGCCACCCCCAGCCGCCTCGGCGTGCTGGCCGCCAAGGCGGCCAGCGTCGTCCTGCTGGTGGCGGTCGCGGCTCTGGTGGTGATTCCCGCCTCGTTGGCTCTGGCCAGCGGGATAGTCGGCACGGACACCCCTCCGACCCCGGAAGGGGTGCTGTCCCGCTCCGTCGGCGCCGGGATCTACTGGATGCTCACGGCGCTCATCGCCCTCGCGGTCACGGTCTTCACCCGCAACGGGATCGTCCCGATCATCGTGCTCGTGGTGAACAGCTCGCTCGTCTCGGTCTCCGTGCTGCTGTCCCACCTCACCCCGCTCGCCAGGTTCCTACCCGACCTCGCGGGTATGAGCATGTTCGCCGGTGGCCTGTTGGCGTTCGACGACGCGCTCGCCCCGGTCACCGGCGGCCTGGTCATGGCCACCTGGACGGCAGGGCTGCTCGCGTTGGCCAGTGCGGTTTTCCTGCGGCGGGACGCATGATCCGCTCCTGCGCCCAGGCCACCGCCGCAGAGCTGGCCAAGCTGTTCGGCCTGCCTGCGGTGGTGGCTGCGGTCTTCGGCACGATCGGCGCAGCCGTCGCCATCATCGGGGCGTTGGCCGCCTCGCCGGTCGGGGCGAACGAGCCGGTCGCAGTCGTCCTCCAGGCGGTGCCGTACCTCCAGGCCGGCACCATCTCGCTCGGCGTCCTCGCGGCCGGGACCGAGTACGCCGATGGGCAGATCCACAGAACCCTGCTGTGCGTGCCGAACCGCCTGGCCGTGCCGGCTGCCAAGACCCTCGCCTACCTGGCCTGGGCTGCCGTAACCGCCGTCGCGGCGCTCGCCGTCGGGCTGCTCACGGCCCGAATCGCGCTGGCCACGCGGGACGTCCCGGTGGTCACCGACGGTTTCCCGTGGAAAGTCGTCGGCGCGGCGGCCTACCTCGCGCTCATCGGGTTGCTCGGGCTGGCTCTGGCCGCCCTCCTGCGAGCCGTCGTTTCCGCTCTCGTCGTCACGCTCAGCCTGGTTCTGGTCGCCTCGCCGGTGCTGGACGCCGTCACCCCGCACGCTCGTTACCTGCCGGACCGGGCTGGTGGCCTGCTCTACCTTCCCGACCCGGCACCGGTCCTGACGCCCGCCACCGGCCTGCTCGTTCTGCTCGGTTGGGTCGTTGTCATCGGGAGTGGGGCGGTGGCTGCCTTCCAACGCCGGGACGCCTGAGTCCGCCGCCAAGCAGCAACTTCGGGGAAACTGCTGCAACCGGACCACGTGACCACGTCCAGACAGCAGTTTCCCCGAAGTTGTGCGGATCTTGTGGCGGATCGGCGCGAGGGGTGCGGGTCAGCGGGGGACCACTGCCTCGTTGGTCCAGTCGCGCCAGGTGGTCAGTTGGTCGGCGGCGGTGGCCAGTTGGTCGGCTACCGGGCCCGGGCCCGTGGAGCCGGGGGTGATCCGGGCGGCGAGGGCGGAACGGACCGAGAGCACGTCGCGTACGCCCGGGTCGAGGTGCTCGCTGACGGTGGCCAGGTCGGCGTCGGAGACCTCGTCGAGGGCGCAGTCCCGGGCCGCGCAGAGCGCCACCAGCTTGCCGGTGATCTCGTGAGCGTCGCGGAACGGCACGCCCTTGCGGACCAGCCAGTCGGCCACCTCGGTGGCCAGGGAGAAGCCCACCGGCGCGGCGGCGACCAGGCGGTCGACGCGTACCGTCATCGTGGAGATCATCCCGGCGAGCGCCGGCAGCAGCAGTTCCAGGGTGTCGACCGCGTCGAAGGCCGGCTCCTTGTCCTCCTGCATGTCCCGGTCGTACGTCATCGGCAGGCCCTTGAGCATGGTCAGCACCGCGACCAGCCCGCCGACGAGCCGACCGGACTTGCCCCGGGCCAGCTCGGCGATGTCCGCGTTCTTCTTCTGCGGCATGATCGACGAGCCGGTGGCGAAGGCGTCGTCCAGCTCGACCCAGCCGAACTCCTGCGACGTCCAGAGCACCACCTCCTCGCCGAGCCGGGACAGATGCACCCCGATCATCGCGGTGACGAAGAGGAACTCGGCGACGAAGTCCCGGTCGGCGACCGCGTCCATCGAGTTGGCGAAGGACGTCCGGAAACCCAGCTCCTTCGAGACCGCCACCGGATCCAGCGGCAGCCCCGAACCGGCCAGCGCCCCCGCGCCGAGCGGACTGACCGCGGCCCGGTGGTCCCAGTCGCGCAGCCGCTCCAGGTCCCGCAGCAGCGGCTGCACGTGGGCGAGCAGCCAGTGGCCGAAGGTGACCGGCTGGGCATGTTGCAGGTGCGTCATGCCCGGTGCGGCAGTGTCCACGTGCCGACCGGCCTGCTCGACCAGCGCCTCGGCCAGCTCCACCAGCCGCGCGGCCACGCCCCGCGCGTGGTCGCGCAGGTAGAGCCGCAGGTCGGTGGCGACCTGGTCGTTACGGGACCGGCCGGCCCGCAGCTTGCCGCCGAGGCTGCCGAGCCGCTCCAGCAGCCCGCGCTCCAGGGCGGTGTGCACGTCCTCGTCGTCGACGGTGGGACGGAACGTGCCCGAGGCGCAGGCGGCCTCCAGGTCGTCGAGGGCGGCGAGGATGCGACCCAGTTCCTCCGGGTCGAGCAGGCCAGCGCCAGCCAGCACCCGGGCGTGCGCCCGGGAACCGGCGATGTCGTACGGGGCCAGCCGCCAGTCGAACTGCACGCTCACCGACAGGCGGGCCAGGGCCTCCGACGGGCCACCGGCGAAGCGCCCGCCCCACAGGCTCGTCCGGTTGGCCGCTGCGCTGTTCTCGGTCAGGCTCTTGTCATCCACCCGGTCAATTGTGGTCCCCACGATCAGCAGCCTCCCCACCGGGCACCCACGTCCGACACAACCTCGATCACTGCGTACCGCTCCCTTCCGCGCTGTCGTCCCGGCGGGCCCAGCCGGCGAGCCGTTCACCGAGCGCGGCGCCGCCGTCAGCGGCGCGCGCCACGACGAAGATGGTGTCGTCGCCGGCGATGGTGCCGACGACCTCCGACAGGCCCGCCCGATCCAACGCGCTGGCCAGGTAGTGGGCGGCTCCCGGTGGGGTACGCAGGACCGCGATGTTGCCGCTCGAGTCGACCTCGTTGAGCAGTTCGCGCAGCAGCCGCACCAGGCGGGCCGGTGCCGCCTCGGCGTCACGCAGCGGGCGATGGCCGTCCTCGGGGATGACGTAGACGGCTCGGCCGTCACCACCCCGGGCGGTGACCGCGCCGAGTTCCTTCAGGTCGCGGGAGAGGGTGGCCTGGGTGACCTGCACGCCCTCGTCGCCGAGCAGCTCGGCCAGTTCGGTCTGCGACCGGATCGGCTTGTCGCGGATCAGCTCGACGATGCGGGCGTGCCGGGCGCCACGGGTCAGTGGTGCGGTCATGTCGTTTCCCTTTGGAGAAGGAAGGTCAGCAGCGCCTTCTGGACGTGCAGCCGATTCTCCGCCTGGTCGAAGACGGCACTGCGCGGGCCGTCGAGCACCTCGTCGGTGATCTCCTCGCCGCGGTGCGCCGGCAGGCAGTGCAGCACGATGGCCTCCGGCGCGGCGTGCCCGAGCAACGCCTTGTTGACCTGGTACGGCAGGAAGGGGGTGTTACGGTCCAACCCGTCACCCTCCTGTCCCATCGAGGTCCAGGTGTCGGTGGCCACCACGTCGGCGTTCCGGACGGCGGCGACCGGGTCGGTGAGGACTCGGACCGAACCGCCGGTGCCGGCGGCGATCGCCTCCGCGCGGGCCACCACCTCCGCGTCCGGATAGAAGCCGGCCGGACCGGTGACCCGCACGTGCATCCCGGCGGTCGCGCCGGCCAGCAGGTACGAGTGGGACATGTTGTTCGCCGCGTCCCCGACGTAGGCCAGCGTCCGCCCCTCGGTACCGCCACACCACTCCCGGATGGTGAGCAGGTCCGCGAGCAACTGGCACGGGTGGAACCCGTCGGTCAGCGCGTTGACCACCGGCACGGTGGCACCGGCGGCCACCTCCGCGATCCGTTCGTCGCCGTGGGTACGCAACACGATCGCGGCCACGTAGCGGGACAGTACCCGGCCGGCGTCCGCGAGCGCCTCACCCCGGCCGAAGTGGGTGACCTGGGTGTCCACCACCAGGGGGTGACCGCCCAGTTCCGCGATTCCGGCGTCGAAGGAGATCCGGGTACGCAGGCTCTGCTTGTCGAAGAGCACCGCCACCGAGCGCGGCCCGGCCAACGGCGTGAACGCGAAGCGGTCGGCCTTCATCCGGCCGGCCAGGTCGAGCACCGCGGACTGCTCAGCCGGAGACAGGTCGTCGTCGCGCAGGAAGTGCCGGGTCATGCGGAAGCCTCCGTCGGCGTCACCGTGTCGGTCGAGATCTCGGTGCGAGAGCGCCCCTGCGAGGGCTTCTCCGTAACAGCATCCGCGGCGACCGCCGAAGCGCCGGTCGGGATCGGGCTGTGGGACGGCGCCTCCCGGACAACCCGATCCGGTGTGGCCGTCGACGCGGTCAGGGCGGCTGACACTGCCGCCAGGAAGGCGTCGGCCTGGGCGGTGGTGAGGATCAGCGGCGGGGCCAGGCGGATCACGTCGGGCTGGATCGGGTTGACCAGGAAGCCGGCCTCGCGCAGCGCCCCGGCGAGGGCGGCCGACACCGGTGCGGTCAGGGTGACGCCGAGCAGCAGCCCCGCACCGCGTACGCCGCCCACCAGCGGATGATCGAGGGCTTCGATCCCTCGACGCAGCCGCTCACCGATCCGCTTGACGTGGTCGAGCAGCCCCTCACTGGCGATGGTGGAGATCACCGCCAGGGCGGCGGCACAACTGACCGGGTTGCCGCCGAAGGTACTGCCGTGCGAACCAGGGCCGAGCAGGTCGGCAGCCGGGCCGAAGGCCAGGGTCGCGCCGATGGGCAGCCCGCCACCGAGCCCCTTGGCCAGGGTCACCACGTCCGGCTCGACGCCGTCGGCCTGATGGGCGAACCAGTGCCCGGTCCGGCCGATGCCCGTCTGCACCTCGTCGAGCACCAGCAGGGCGCCGTGCCGGGCGGTGATCCGCCGGGCCTCGGCGAGGTATCCGGCGGGCGGGACCACCACACCGTTCTCGCCCTGAATCGGTTCCAGGATCACCATCGCCGTGGCATCGGACACCGCCGCGGCCAGGGCGTCGACATCGCCGTACCGGACATGGGTGACCTCGCCCGGCAGCGGACGGAACGGGTCGGCCTTGGCCGGTTGGCCGGTCAACGCGAGAGCCCCCATGGTGCGGCCGTGGAAGCCGCCGACGGTGGCCACCACCTGAGTACGGCCGGTGCACCGGGAAAGCTTGAACGCCGCCTCGTTGGCCTCCGCTCCGGAGTTCGCGAAGAACACCCGCCCCGGCCGACCGGCGAGCGCCAGCAGCAGCTCGGCCAGGGCCACCGGCGGCTCGGAGATGTACAGATTGGAGACGTGGCCGAGCGTGGCGACCTGCTTCGACACGGCCGCCACCACCGCCGGGTGGGCGTGGCCGAGAGAATTGACCGCGATGCCGCCGAGCAGATCGACGTACTCCCGGCCGGCCTCGTCGACCACGACGGCGCCGGAGCCCGCCACCAGCGCCAGCGGCGGCGTGCCGTAGTTGTCCATCATCGCCTGCCGCCAACGGCTGACCAGAGCACTCATGAGGGAATCACCATCGTTCCGAAGCCTTCCGAGGTGAACACTTCCAGCAGGGTGGAATGGGCGACCCGACCGTCCACCACGTGCGCGGCCGGCACTCCCCCGTTGACGGCCCGCAGGCACGCCTCCATCTTCGGGACCATGCCCGACTCCAGCGACGGCAGCAGCTTCGCCAGCCCGTCGGTGCTGATCTCGCTGACCAGGCTGGACTTGTCGGGCCAGTCGGCGTACAAACCGGGCACGTCGGTGAGCACCACCAGCTTGCGCGCCCGCAGGGCGACCGCGAGCGCGGCGGCGGCGGTGTCGGCATTCAGGTTGTGCAACACCCCGTCCGCGTCCGGCGCCACCGTGGAGATCACCGGAATCCGGCCGGCGGCGATCAGGTCGTCCACCGCCGAGACGTCCACCGACTCCACGTCGCCGACCTGGCCGACGTCGACCGGCTGCCCGTCGACGTACGCGGGCCGCCGCACCGCCGTGAACAACCCGGCGTCCTCGCCGGAGAGACCGACCGCGAACGGCCCGTACGCGTTGATCAACCCGACCAGTTCCCGGCCCACCTGGCCGACAAGCACCATCCGGACCACGTCCATCGCCTCCGGGGTGGTCACCCGAAGGCCGCCCCGGAACTCGCTGTCGATGCCCAATCGGGCGAGCATGGCCGAGATCTGCGGTCCGCCGCCGTGCACCACCACCGGCTTGAGCCCGACGTAGCGCAGAAACACCATGTCCGCGGCGAAGGCCCGCTGCAACTCCGGGTCGACCATGGCGTTGCCGCCGTACTTGATCACAACTGTGGAACCGGAGAAGCGGGCCAGCCACGGCAGCGCCTCGATCAACGTAGCGGCCTTCGCCTGGGCGCGGCTCAGATCAGAGCTCAGCGTCACCGGACCAACCTTCCGTTCACGACTGCGGGACTCCGCTGCGCTGCATTCCTCGCGCTCACCGAGCCCACCTTCCGTTCACGACTGCGGGACTCCGCTGCGCTGCATTCCTCGCGCTCACGTTGAGTAGGCCGAGTTCTCGTGCACGTAGGCGTGCGAAAGGTCGTTGGTCCACACCGTCGCCTCGGCCCTGCCGGCGTGCAGGTCGATCCGGATGGTGACGTCCCGGCCGGAGAGGTCGACCTTCGAGCGGTCCTCGGCCGCCGCGCCACCCCGGCAGACCCAGATGCCGTTGACCGCCACGTCCACGGCGTCCGGCTCGAACGCGGCGGCGGTGGTGCCGACGGCGGCGAGGATCCGACCCCAGTTCGGGTCGTTGCCGAACAGTGCGGTCTTGACCAGGTTGTTGCGGGCCACCGCCCGGCCCACCTCGACCGCGTCGTCCTCGTCGGCGCTGCCGACGACCTCGATGGCGACCTGCTTGGTGGCACCCTCCGCGTCGGCGAGCAGTTGCTGGGCCAGGTCGTGACAGGCGGCGGTGACCGCCGCGGCCAGCTCCGCCTCGCTCGGCGCGACACCCGAGGCCCCGCTGGCCAGCAGCAGCACCGTGTCGTTCGTCGACATGCAGCCGTCGGAGTCGACCCGGTCGAAGGTGACCCGGGTGGCCGCCCGCAGCGCGGCGTCGAGTGCCTCCGGCCCGGCCACCGCGTCGGTGGTGAGGACGCAGAGCATGGTGGCCATCGCCGGGGCCAGCATGCCGGCGCCCTTGGCCATGCCGCCGATGGTCCAACCGGCACCGGAGACGACTGTGGTCTTCGGCCGGGTGTCCGTCGTCATGATCGCTTCGGCGGCGATGGCGCCGTTGTCGCCCAGGCTCCCGACGGCGGCGGCGATTCCCGGCAGGAGCCGGTCCATGGGCAGCCGCTCGCCGATCAGGCCGGTGGAGCAGACCGCTACCTCGCCCGCGCCGATCTGATGCACGTCGGCCGAGGTCAACGTGGCGGCGGTGTGCTCGGCGGTGGTGTGGGTGTCCTGGAAGCCGGCCGGGCCGGTGCAGGCGTTCGCGCCACCGGAGTTGAGCACCACCGCCCGCACGATGCTGCCCCGGACGACCTGCTGGGTCCAGAGCACCGGCGCGGCCTTGACCCGGTTGGCGGTGAAGACAGCGGCGACACTGGCGTCGGGGCCGTCGTTGACCACCAGCGCCACATCCGGTGCGCCGCCGGTCTTCAGGCCGGCGGCCACCCCGGCCGCCCGGAATCCCCTGGGTGTGGTCACGGTCATGGCGCGGTCCCCCACCCGGACAGGCCCGTGGTTTCGGGCAGACCGAACATCAGATTGGCGTTCTGCACCGCCTGCCCCGCGGCACCCTTGCCGAGGTTGTCCAGCGCGGCGACCACGATCAACCGGCCGGAGTCGACATCGACGGTGGCTTGCAGATGACAGGAGCTGCCGCCCAGCGTGGCGGCGGTGTGCGGCCACCGTCCCTCGGGCAGCAGGTGCACGAACGGTTCGGACGCGTACGCCTGCGCCAGCACCGCGCGCGGATTGGCCTCGCCGGTCGGCAACGCGGTGACCGTGGCCAGGATGCCGCGCGGCATCGGCGCCAGCACCGGGGTGAACGACAGCCCGGTCGCCCCGGTGGCCTGCTTGATCTCGGGTACGTGCTGATGCGCGCCCACCTTGTAGGGCGACAGGTCGCCCATCACCTCGCTGGCGAGCAGGTGCGCCTTGGCGGCTCGGCCCGCGCCCGAGGTGCCCGACGCGGCGACGACCACCACGTCGTCGGGTCGGGCGGCACCGGCGGCGATCAGCGGGGCCAACGCCAGGGTGATCGTCGCCGCGTAGCAGCCGGTGCTGGCCACCCGTTCGGCGGCGGCGATCCGCTTCCGCTGACCGGGCAGTTCGGGCAGGCCGTAGGTCCACGCCCCCGCATGCGGGCCGCCGTAGTAACGGGCCCAGGCGTCGGCGTCCACGAGCCGGTGGTCGGCCCCGAGGTCGACGATCCGCACGCCGGCGGGCAGTTGCGCCGCGAGGGCGGCGGACTCGCCGTGCGGCAGGGCGAGGAAGACGAGGTCGGCCTCGGCCAGCACCTCCGGCGTGGTCGCACCGAGCGTCACGTCCAGCCCGGTCAGCTGCGGGTGGACGGCGTCGAGCCGTTGCCCGGCCTGGCTGTGCGCGGTGGCGGCGACCAGGTCGAACTCGGGGTGCCCGGCGAGCAGGCGGAGCAGTTCACCACCGGCGTACCCACTCGCCCCCGCGACCGCAGCCCGAATCCCCATACCTACCTCCGCATGAATATGCATCGAAGGCTAACAGGAGTGCACCTCGATCTGCAAGTTCATACAGTCAGCCGTATAGCGATGAGCTATCGGTCGGGGGCTAGAGGCGGCCCTCGGCGACAGCGTGGGTGACCCAGGGGATGACCTCGTCGAGCATCTCGTCCAGGGTCGTGGTGGCGGTGAAGCCGAGCACCTCGCGGGCCTTCGTGGTGTCCGGTACGCGTTTTTGTACGTCGTACTGGAAGGGTTCGTCGCTGACGTGCCGGAACGGCACGTCAGACCCCTTGATCTTGCGCCAGATCAGCTCGGCCAACTCCAGGACGGTTGTCGACTCGGCGGTGGAGAGGTTGAAGTCCTCGTTGTGCGCCGCCGGGTGCTCGATGGCGAGCGCGATCCCCCGGGCCAGGTCGCCGCCGTAGGTGTAGTGCCGCACCTGGTCGCCCTCGCCGAGGATGTGCAGCGGATCCTGCCCCTTGACAATCTTCTGCACCAGGTCGGGTACCACGTGCGACATGGCCAGCTTGACGTTGCCGGAGAGCACCTCGGCCTGGCCCAACGCCCGTCCCTCCCCCACGCCGACGCAGTTGAACGGCCGCACGATCGTGTAGGGCAGTTGGTACTGGTCCCAGGCCGCCCGGGCGTAGTACTCCACAGCCAGCTTCTGGAACCCGTACGACGACAGCGGCGGCGGGATGCGCCGCTCGTCGCCCTCCCGGCTGGGCCAGTGCTCGGTGGACTCGAACACCATCGAGGAGGAGAGGTAGGTGACCTTGGACAGGCGGCCGGCGCGGTGCGCCTGGAGCGCCGCGTCACAGGTCGCCGCCATGATCCGCTCGTTGGTGGCGAGCAGGTCATAGGCGTACGCGTGGAAGTAGGAGATCCCGCCGATCATCGCGGCACCGGCGACCAGATGGTCGCAGCCGTCGAGCAGCCCGGTCAGCAGATCGGTGTCGCGGGCGTCCCCTTCCACGAACCGGAACCGGGGGTGCCCCTCGTGGCTCTGGGCGACCGGGCCGTACTTCGAGAAGTTGTCGACACCGACCACCTCGTGGCCACGGTCGAGCAGCTCCGCGACGAGATAGCCGCCGATGAAGCCGGCCGAACCAGTTACCAGGACCTTCGCCACGTACGCTCCTATGCCGTCTTCTCGTACTCGGTGCCACGCGGACTCGGCACGGCCGCCGTCCGCACCCGGGCGGTCAGCTTCTCCCGGCTCAGCCGTCGACCGTAGGCGAACAGGTACCAACGCAGGTAGCCGGGGAGGAAGCGGCCCAGGTCGAAGTGGGACTCGCCGAGCGGACGGTCCAACCAGATGGTCGGGATCTCGGCCACCGGCAGGCGCAGCCGGGTGGCCTTCGCGGTCAGTTCCAGCCCGATCTCGAAGCCGGTCCGCGACTCGATGCCGACCTCGCGGACGAACGACGTGTCGTACGCCTTGAAGCTGTTGGTGGCGTCGCGGGTGCCCACCCGCGCGAAGGTGTAGAGGCTGCGCCCCGCCCAGCGGGACATCATCCGCTTCAGCCTCGGCCCGCCGACCTGCTGGCCGCCGGGCATGTACCGGGAGGCCGCGGCGACCACCACGCCCCGGTCGACCAACCGGGCCAGCTCGTCGATCTGGCGGGGATCGTCACACCCGTCGGCCATCGTCACCACCGCGACCGGTGCCAGGGCCGCGTCGATGCCGAACCGGATCGCGTTGGCCGGGCCCCGACCGTAGGTGTTGAGCACCGCCCGGACCCTCGGGTCGGTACGCGCGATCCGCTCGACGTACGGGACCGTGGTGTCCTCGGGCATGTCGTGCACGATCAGCACCTCGGCGGGCAGCAGCAGCTCGCGCAGCATCCGCTCCAGGCAGCGGACGATCGCCTCGCCCTCGTTGTAGACCGGCACGATCACCGAGACCCGGG
The DNA here is from genome assembly GCF_042898635.1 of Micromonospora sp. NPDC000442. Lineage (NCBI taxonomy): Bacteria > Bacillati > Actinomycetota > Actinomycetes > Micromonosporales > Micromonosporaceae > Micromonospora > Micromonospora sp. NPDC000442. The sequence goes on from NZ_JBIAYZ010000002.1 coordinate 31,308, forward strand.
GGTTCATCACACCCGTACCCCCTGCCCGGTCATACCCCACATGTCGATCACCGGTTTGTCGGTGTCCAGGCGGGCGTACTGCTCGTGCGGCGCGGCGATGACCAGCAGGTCGGCCCGGCGCAACACCTCGTCGAGGTCGACGAAGCGCTCGTCGGCGACGTACGGGTCGGTGCAGAGCGTCTCCCGTGTCTTCAACGCCAGGATCTTGCGTAGCTTGTACGCCAGGCTCTCCCGCGGGTCGTCGCTACCGCCCTTGAAGGCCATGCCGAGGATGCCCACCGTCGAGGTGGACAGGTCGAACCGGTCCTCCAGACGGGACACCAGGTACAGCGGCAACCCCTCGTTGATCAGCATCGCCGAGTGGCCGAGGACGAAGTTGTTCCGGTTGAATGCGGCCAGTTGCATGGTGTCCTTGAACAGGCACGGTCCGGCGGCGAACCCGGGCATCGGCAGATCGGCCGCGCGGGGGTAGTCGTACGCCACCGCGTGCCGGATCCGGGCGAAGTCCAGCCCGAAGTCGTTGGCCATCATCCAGAACTGGTTCGCGGTGGCGAACTTGATGTACCGCCAGGTGTTGGTGAACAGCTTCGCCAGCTCGGCCTCCTCGGGTTCGAGCGGGACGATCTGGTCGGTCAGGTGCCGGAACAACTTCTCCGCCCGGGTCAGCGCCTCCGGGGTCCGCGCGGCGACGATCTGCGGCAGCGTGAACAGCTCGGTCATCGCCCGACCCTCGGCGATCCGCTCCGGGCAGAACGCGACGTCCGCGCGCAGGCCCTTGCCGGCCAGCAGTTTCTCGGTAAGCGCGGTGACCCCGGGGTAGACGGTGCTGCGCAGCACGATCAGCTGACCGTCGCGCAGGTGCTCGGCGCAGCGTTCCAGCGCGCGGGGCACGGCACCGAGATCCGGGTTGAGATGCTCGTCGACAGGCGTGCCGACCACGACGACCAGATGTTCCGAGGCCCCGACGGCGGCGGGGTCGGTGGTGGCGCGCAGCCGCCCGGCGGCCACCGCCTCGACCAGCGGAGCGGCCGCGCCGGGCTCGGCGAAGGGCAGCGTGGCCGCGTTGACGCCCGCGACCGCCTCGGCGTTGATGTCGTACAGCACGACGGACAACCCGCGGGCGGCGAAGGCGATGCCCAGTGGCAGGCCCACCCGGCCACAACCACCGACTATGCAGACGTCGACCGAGGCGGGCGGATCATCGGACATGAGGGGGCTCCCGTGGGGTGGCGGGGTGATGCGGGTGGCGGCACTCGGAATCCAAGCAGGCTAACCGCTCGGAGGTAACTCGCGGGTAACCAAACAGCCATCGGTGTTGACCTTTCGGTCGATCCCGCACCGAGCGTCTCGCCGCCGTCACCGATCGCACACACCGCCGGTGCCGCCCCCCGCGCCTTCGGCGTCCGGAAAGGGCCCCTCCGCTACTCGATGCGTCGAGGAGGGGCCCCGTCCTTGCCGGTCAGGCGCCGCGGAGGGTGGCGCCGCAGCGTTCGGCGGCGCGGGCGACGGCGGCATCGCGGGCGGCCACCGCCTCCTCGACGGTCAGGGTGCGGTCCGGTGCCCGGAAGGCGAGCTTGTAGGCAAGCGACTTGCGGCCGGCGCCGAGCTGCTCCGAGGCGTACACGTCGAACAGGCTGACCGACTCCAGCAGCTCACCGGCCCCCTCGACGAGCGCCCGGCGCACCTGTGCCGCCGGCACCGACTCGTCCACCACAAGCGCCACGTCGATCAGGGCCGGCGGGAACGTCGACACCGTCGGCGCGCCGACTGGCGGGGCCGACGGCAGTGCGTCCAGGTCCAGTTCCATGGCGCAGGTACGCCTCGGCAGCTCCAGCGTCGCCACGACCTGCGGATGCAGCTCACCGGCGTGGCCGACCACCGTGCCGTCGACCAGCAGTTCCGCGCAGCGGCCCGGATGCCAGGGGGCGCACTCGGCCGACCGCACCTCGACCTGCCCGTCAGGTACCCCGGCGGCGGCGAGCACGGCGCGGCCCGCCTCGACGGCATCCGCCCAGCCTGCCGCCCGCCCGCCGCCCCACCAGCCGGTTGGCTCGATGTCGCCGGTAAGCACGACGGCGACGTGCCGGGGTTGGCGCGGAACCACCGCGTCGGCGGCGGCGAACTCCGCGTCGGTGGGACGTCGGTCGACGCCCATCGCCGGCGGGCTGCCGGCGTCCGGCCGGGGGTGGAAGACCGTGCCGATCTCGTAGAGGGACAGGTCCCGCAGGCCCCGGCCGAGGTTGCGCCGGACGATACCGAGCAGCGGGCCGAGCAGCGTGGTGCGCAGCAGCGGCTCCTCCTCCGACAGCGGATTGGCCAGCCGCACCGCCCGGCGGCGCGGGTCGTCGGCGGGCAGGCCGAGCTGGTCGGCCAACTCGGTGGCGACGAACGGGTGCGCCAGGACCTCGACGTAACCGCGCTCGGCCAGTGAGCGGGACACCGCTCGGTGGCGTCGCTGCTGCCCGGTCAGGCCCCGACCGGGCGGCGCGGTCGGCAGCACCGACGGCACCTTGTCGTACCCGTCGAGGCGGACCACCTCCTCGACCAGGTCCGCCGGGTCGGTCAGGTCGGGCCGCCAGGTGGGCGGGGTGACGCTGAGCGTCTCGCCGCCACCGGCAGCCACCGCCACCTCTCCCGGGTCCTCGGCCAGCCGGTCGGTGCCGCGCGCCACGGTGCAGCCGACCTGCTCCAGCAGGGCGGCCACCCGGGCCGGCGGGTAGTCCACGCCGACCCGCCGGCTGGGCAGGTCGGCCGGCAGGGTGACCGCGGTACGCGGCCGGACGTGGTTGATGTCCAGCACCTCCTCGCTGGCGGTGCCGCCCGCGTACGAGGTGAGCAGCCCGACCGCCCGGTCCAGGGCGACAAGCGGCAGCGCCGGATCCACCCCCCGCTCCCAGCGCTTCGCCGCCTCGCTGAACAGCTTGTGCCGACGGGCGGTGCGACCGACCATCGCCGGGTCCCAGTGCGCGGCCTCGAAGAGCACGTTGACGGTGCCCGGCAGCACCTCTGTGGTCTCACCGCCCATCACGGCGGCGAGCGAGATCGGCGTGCCGTCGCCCTCGGCGCCGAGCGGGTTCGGCAGCCCGGCATCGCAGATGACCATGTCCTCGGGGGCGAGGGCGCGGGTCACCCCGTCGAGCGTGGTCAGTTTCTCCCCCGGTACCGCCCGGCGCACCACCAACTTGCCGGCGATCCGGTCGGCGTCGAAGGCGTGCATCGGCTGGCCGAGTTCGAGCATCACGTAGTTGGTGATGTCGACCGGCAACGAGATGCTGCGGATACCGGCGATGGTGAGCCGCTGCCGCATCCAGTCCGGGGTCTGCGCCGCCGGGTCGACGCCGCGCACCATCCGGGCCGCGAACCGGTCGCAGCCGACCGGGTCGCGCACCTCGACCGGGTACGCCGGCTCGGCCGTGCCGGGCGTCGCGGGCATCCGGCCCCGGTCGGAGTAGTCGAGGCCGAGAGCGTGCGCCAGTTCGCGGGCGAGCCCGCGCAGTGACATCTGGTAGCCCCGGTCCGGGGTGATCTCCACCTCGACGATGATGTCGTTGAGGCCGACCACCGGACGTGCGTCGTCGCCGGGCTCGGCCACCACGTGCTCGGGCAGCACCAGGATGCCGGAGTGGTCGTCGCCCAGGCCCAGTTCCCTGGCCGAGCAGATCATGCCGTTGGAGTTGCGCCCGTACGTCCGGCGGGCACCGACGGCGAAATTACCCGGCAGCACCCCGCCGGGCAGGATGACCACGACCCGGTCACCCGGGGCGAAGTTGCGGGCACCGCAGACGATCTCCTGCGGCTCGCCGGTGCCGTTGGCGGTGCCCACGTTCACCAGGCAGAACCGGATCGGCTTCTTGAAGCCGGTCAGCTCCTCGATCTCCAGGACCTCGCCGACCACCAGTTGCCCGGTCACCGTGCCGGCCAGGTCCACGATGGACTCCACCTCGATGCCGAGGTCGACCAGGGCCCGTTCCAGCTCGCCAACGGACAAGTCGGGAAGGTCGACGTACTCACCCAGCCAACTGAGAGAAACTCGCATGACTTGTAACCACCGTCTCCGTAACTCGCGCCCGCACTAAGCCCCGTGGCCGAACGCCCGGGTGAACCGGACGTCGCCCTCGACCAGGTCCCGCATGTCGCCCACCCCGTGCCGGAACATCACGGTCCGGTCGATGCCCATGCCGAAGGCGAAGCCGGAGTAGACCTCCGGGTCGATGCCGCACGCCCGCAACACCCGCGGGTTGACCATGCCGCAGCCACCCCACTCGACCCACTGTGGGCCCTTGCGGTGCTCCGGGAACCACACGTCGAACTCGGCCGACGGCTCGGTGAACGGGAAGTAGTGCGGCCGGAACCGGGTCTTCGCCCCCGCGCCGAACATCGCCCGGGCGAAGTGGTCGAGCGTGCCGCGCAGGTGCGCCATCGTGATGCCCTTGTCCACCACCAGGCCCTCGACCTGGTAGAAGACCGGGGAGTGGGTGGCGTCCAACTCGTCGGTGCGGTAGACCCGGCCGGGCACGACCACGTAGATCGGCGGTTTGTGGGTGAGCATGGTGCGCGCCTGCACCGGCGAGGTGTGGGTACGCAGCACCAGTCCGGAACCCTCCGGTGCGATGTGGAAGGTGTCCATCAGCCCGCGGGCGGGGTGGTCGGCGGGGATGTTGAGCGCGTCGAAGTTGGTCCACTCCAGCTCGACCTCGGGCCCCTCGGCCACCTCGTAGCCCATCCCGATGAACAGGTCGCTGATCTGCTCCATCAGTAGCGTGATCGGGTGCCGGGAGCCACGCGGGTGCCGGTCGTACGGCAGCGTCACGTCGACTCGTTCGGCGACCAGGACCCGCTCGGCCTGCTCGCGCTCCAGCACCTCGGAACGGGCGGCGTACGCCTGCTCGATGGTGCGGCGGGCCTCGTTGACCCGCTTGCCGGCGTCGGCCTTGGCGGCCGGCGGCAGCGCGCCGATCTCGCGGCGGGCCAGCGAGATCGGGGCGCGGTCCCCCAGGTGCGCCGGGCGCACCGCGGCCAGCGCGTCGGGGTCACCGGCGGCGGCGAACGCCTTCTCGGCCCCGGTCACGGCCTCGGCCAGCGCGGCCGGGTCGAGCAGGGCAACCTGCTTCGGGTCGTACGGATCGTTGCGGTAAGTCATGGCGTACGGGCACTCCCTCACGACGGCGCCGGCCCTCACGGGCGGCTAGGCGAGTCTACGGACGCGCGGCTGTGCCGCAGCCCGCCGGTGGGAGTCGCGTGGAGAGCAGGTCAGGCCCGCCGCCCGCCGACACCGGCGGGCTGGCTAAACGAACGCCGTGGTGCGTTCACCATCGGGGCCGCATCTCCTCCGTCATGCGCGCATGACCCGGGGTCAGCGCTGTGCTCTGGCTGAAGCGTACAGGCAGACGGCAGCCGCCGCAGCCAGGTTGAGGCTCTCGGCCCGCCCGTGCAGCGGCACCCGGACCCGGGCGTCGGCGGCCTCGGCCAGCTCGGTGGGCAGGCCGTGCGCCTCGGAGCCGAACAGCCAGGCGGTCGGTGCGGCCAACCTGCCGGCGTCGACCAGGTCGTCGAGATCCGCGTCGCCGTAGCCGGTCGCGGCGAACACGGTCAGCCCGGCGGCCCGCGCCGCGGTGAGCGTCGCGAGCGGGTCGCGTTCCCGGACCACGTCGACGTGGAACAGGCTGCCCGCAGACGACCTGACGCACTTGCCGTTGTACGGGTCGACGGCGTCACCCGCGAAGATCACCGCGGTGGCGCCGGCCGCGTCGGCGGTACGCAGCACCGTGCCGGCGTTGCCCGGGTCCCGGATGCCGGCGAGCACGGCCACCAGTCGGGGGCTGCGGGACAACGCGACGGCCAGGGACACGTCGAGGTGCCGGCAGACGGCGACCAGCCCCTGCGGGGCGACGGTCTCGGCGAGCGCGGCCAGCGCCTCGTCGGTCACCTCGGAGACGGGCACGTCGTCGCTGGCGGCGGTCGCCGCGAGGTCGGCGTACCGGTCGAGGGCGGCGGGTGTGCCGAACAGCTCAAGGACGGTGCGCGGCTGGCTCAGGGCCTCCCGGACCGCCTGCGGTCCCTCGGCGAGGAACCGACCCGCGGCGTCGCGTTCGCGGCGACGCTGAAGTCGGCGCGCGGCCACCACCCTGGGGGTACGCGGTGTGAAGGGCATGGTCTCAGCCACACGCGCGAGGCGTCCCCGTCGCCGAGGGACGCCTCGCTGCGCTGTGTGGGACTCAGGCGGCCTGGGCGGGCGCGCCGCCGGTGCCCTCGGCCTGCACGGCGGCCCGGGCCAGCTCGACGATCGCCGCGAACGCGGCGGCGTCGTTGACAGCCAGGTCGGCCAGGATCTTGCGGTCGACCTCGATGCCGGCCAGGCGCAGGCCCTGGATCAGCCGGTTGTAGGTCATCCCGTTGGCGCGGGCACCCGCGTTGATCCGCTGGATCCACAGCTGCCGGAAGTCGCCCTTGCGGTCGCGGCGGTCCCGGTAGGCGTACTGCATCGAGTGCAGCACCTGCTCCTTGGCCTTGCGGTACAGCCGGGAGCGCTGACCGCGGTATCCGCTCGCGGTCTCCAGCAGGGTACGGCGCTTCTTCTGGGCGTTAACAGCCCGCTTGACGCGTGCCATCTCAACTCCTTCTTGGATTCAGGTGGCGCGCGTCAGCGGCCGAGCAGCTTCTTGATGCGCTTGACGTCAGCCTTGGCCACCTCGACCACGCCCGTCAGCCGGCGGGTGCGGGTGGAGGGCTTCTTCTCCAGGTTGTGACGCAGACCGGCCTGCTGCTTCGTGATCTTGCCTTTGCCGGTCACGCGGACCCGCTTGCCCATCCCCGTGTGGCTCTTCATCTTCGGCATGTGGAACGTCTTCTCCCCTGTTACTGACCGCTGGTGTCAGCGGTCGTGCCGGTCTCACCGGCTGCTGCGCTCTCACTGGTCACCGCAGGTTCGGCGGCCGCGGCGGGCTCCTCCGCGGTCCGCTCCCGAGGCCCACCACGGGACGCCGTGGCGGCGACCGCGGAGGCCTTCACGGCCCGGTGCGGAGCGAGAACCATGATCATGTTTCGGCCGTCCTGCTTCGGAGCGGACTCCACGTATCCCAGTTCCGTGATCTCGGACTCGAGCCGACGCAGGAGCCGGTAGCCCAGCTCCGGGCGACTCTGCTCGCGACCGCGGAACATGATCGTCACCTTGACCTTGTCGCCGGCCTTGAGGAACCGCACCACGTGACCCTTCTTGGTCTCGTAGTCGTGCGGATCGATCTTCGGCCGGAGCTTCATTTCCTTGATGACGGTCTGCTGCTGGTTCCGCCGCGCTTCGCGCGCCTTCAGTGCGCTCTCGTACTTGAACTTGCCGAAGTCCATGAGCTTGCACACCGGCGGGCGCGCCATCGGCGCAACCTCGACCAGGTCCAGATCGACGTCCGCGGCCAGCTGAAGGGCGCGCTCCAGCGGGACGATGCCCACCTGCTCACCCTCGGGGCCGACCAGTCGGACCTCACGTGCCCGGATCTGCTCGTTCACGCGTGGTTCGACGCTGATGGGGCCTCCTCGAGTCGGATCTTCATGCGTGGCCGACCCGGTGGCTCCCGGTGGGAACCGGCCCGGAAAGTAGAAGGCCCCGGCGTATGCCAGGGCCCGCTCGACCGGTCGGCACGATCACAGGATCGCGCATCCGGGACCGGGACGTGCCCGGAACCGGTGACCGGACCCGGACGCCACAGGCGGCGACGCGGGTGGGAGCAGGCGCTCCGCTTTCACGGCCGCCCGCCGGAGCGGACAGCCTGGTCGACTCGACAACACTACACCCTCGGTAACGGGCACCTCAAACCGACCCGCCCGGCGGGCCGGATCAGCGAGCCGCGCGCTCGGTGACGGCAGTCAGGTGCGCCTGGTGCAGGCGGCGCAGCGCTCGGACGCCGTCGACGGCGAGTTGCTTGTCGGCTGCCTGGAGGGCGACCACCGGGAGCAGGTCGTCGTCGTACAACTCCAGGGCCGCCCACGGCGCACCCCGGTCGAACCGGATCCCCCGGACGACCTCCCAGGGCAGTTCGTACGAGCCGATGATGTTGCGGACCCGGACACCCCGCGTGTCCGCCTCGACCCGAGGTCGGGTGAACAGCAGCGTGCCCAGGGCGAACACGAACCCGAGCCCGATCATGGCGAACTGGTCACCGCGCTGGAAGGTTCCGTAGCCGTTACCGGTCGGGCCGGTCAGCGTGGTGGCGATCAGCGCGAAGACCACGACCAGCAGGATGGCCGACACCCAGCAGACCAGCCGGATCCGTCGCGGCCGCAGCCGGATCGACTCGGTGCCGGTCGCCCGCTCGCGCTCGCCCGGGCCGGCACTGGGCTGCGTCGCGTCCCGCCGCTCGCTCATGGCACAAGTCTGCCATCCGGTTCCGGCGGGCCGTCCGCCGCCACACTGATGTCAACCTCGGGTGAGCCCGACCCAGCGGCCGGACCCGACGCCGCGGTGGGCGGCGGACCGGTCACGGGCGGCCCGCCGGTGGCCGAGGCGGGGCCGCCGGTGGCGCGTGGGGAGCGCCCGGCGACCAGCACCGCGAGCAGGGTGAGCAGCGCGCCGGCCAGTACCGGCAACCGGGCGCCCGGCCCCTGCGGCAGCAGCACGTCCAACAGCAGGGCACCGGCGAGTTGGCCGCCGACCAGGGCCAGACCGGTACGCAGCACTCCCGCCGCGCGTACCCCCACGACCAGGCTGGCCACGATGCCGACCCCGAGCAGCCCACCGGTGTAGAGGTGCCAGCCGTCCGGCCAGCGGATCGACGGACCGGTGAACGCGCCGGCCAACGCCGCGACGAGCAGCACCACAGGCGTACTGACGACGAAGTTGACGGCGACCCCGGCGGCGGCCGACCCGGCCGCGGAGATCCGGCCGTTGAGCGCGGCCTGCAACGCCACGGCGACGCCGCCGGCAACCGCGAGCAGCAGCAGGCCGACGGCCAGGTCACCGACGGGTTGGCCGGTCTGCGCCAGGGCCACCGCGGCCACCCCGAGCAACGCCCCGGCGAGCCGGGGCACGGTGAGCGGCAGCCGGCCCACCGGGGCCAGGCCGGCCCGGTCCGAGGCCAGCCCGCCGAGGCTGCCACCGGCGACCTGGGCGATGGTGAACACCGCGACCCCGAGCACCGGAACGGCGTACGCGGCGAATACCACGATGGCCGCCCCACCCAGCCCACCCAGGTACGTCCACCAGGGCAGGCGGGACCGTCGCAGGGCGGCCAGCCCGGTCCGCATCGACGGCAGAGCCAGCAGCCCGACCAGGACCAGCAGGCAGCCACCGAGGTTGTTGACGACCGCGCCCAGGGAGGCGTTGCCGACCCGCTGCCCCAGTTCCGCGTTCACCGCGCCCTGGGCCGCCGAGGCGGTTCCGCCGAGGGCGACAAGCGTGAGTGCGACGGCTACCGGCGGCCGGCTCACAGCCGACAGGCGTGGATGTTGGTGACCAGGATCGCCCGGGCGCCCAGTTCGTAGAGTTCGTCCATGATCCGGTGCACGTCGTCGCGGAGCACCATGGCCTGCACCGCCACCCAGCCCTCCCGGTGCAACGGGGAGACCGTCGGCGACTCGATGCCCGGGGTGAGCGAGCTGGCCCGATCCAGCAGCCCGGCCGGCACGTCGTAGGCGAGCATCACGTAGCGGCGGGCCACCAGCACCCCGTGCAGCCGGCGCAACAGCTGCTCGGCCTGCGGGTGGGAAGCCGCGCCGGTGCGACGGACCAGCACCGCCGAGGACTGCAGCAGGGGCTCACCGAAGACCACCAGACCGGCCTGGCGAAGCGTCGCCCCGGTCTCCACCACGTCGGCGACCACGTCGGCGACACCCAGCCGGATGGCGTTCTCCACCGCACCGTCGAGGCGGATCACGTCGGCCTTGACGCCCAGCTCGGTGAGGTGCCGCTCGACCAGGCCGGGGTACGCGGTGGCGATCCGGTGCCCGCCCAGTTCCCGTACGTCGTCGACGTCGTCCGGCCGGGCGGCGAACCGGAAGGTGGCCCGGCCGAAGTTCAGGTCGACGACCTCCTCGGCCGGCGCGCCGGAGTCGATCAGCAGATCCCGGCCGGTGATGCCGACATCCAGGTCACCGGAGCCGACGTAGGTGGCGATGTCCTTCGGCCGCAGGTAGAAGAATTCGATGTCGTTGGCCTGGTCGCGGCAGACCAGGTCCTTGGTGTCGGTGCGCTGGCGGTAACCCGCCTCGCGCAGCATCTGGGCGGCCGAATCGGCCAGGGCGCCCTTGTTGGGTACGGCGACACGCAGCATGACGGAGTGCTCCTTCGATCGGTTCCGGGTCGACGGTGGGGCACTCACAGATGTCGGTAGACGTCCTTCAGGTCGAGACCGCTGGCGAGCATCAGCACCTGCACCTGGTAGAGCAGCTGGGAGATCTCCTCGGCGGTGCGCTCCGGCCCCTCGTGCTCGGCGGCCATCCACGACTCGGCCGCCTCCTCGACGACCTTCTTGCCGATGAAGTGCACGCCCTTCTCCAGTGCGGCGACCGTGCCCGAGCCGGGGGTGCCGGCCGCTGCCTTGGCCTGCAACTCCGCGAACAACTCCTCGAACGTCTTCACGAAGACGGATTCTCGCAGTCGCCCTCGGTCCACCCGAGCACCGGGTCGGTGCTGACCGGTGGACGGGACCGGCATTCCCTACCGGCACAGTGGGACAGTCCTTCGATCCCCGCCTATGTTGGTCGTACGCTGTCCGCCATGGTCACCACCCCGCGTACCCTCGCGTTCGCCACCGCAGCGGCCGTTCTGCTGGCAGTCAGCGCCTGCACGTCCCAGGCCCAGCCCGCGCCCATGCCGACCGTGTCGATGGGATGCACCAAGGACAGCCTGCCCACCGAGACTGCGGGCAAGCTCACCATCGCCACCGACGAGCCGGCCCGCCCGCCGTGGTTCGTCGACGGCAAACCGGCCAACGGTCAGGGCTTCGAGTCCGCCGTGGCGTACGCGGTGGCGGAGCAGCTCGGCTACGCCCGCGACGACGTCACCTGGACAAGGGTGGGGTCCGACTCCGCCATCGCGCCGGGGCCGAAGGACTTCGACTTCGGCATCGACCAGTTCTCGATCAGTGAGGAGCGCAAGCAGGCGGTCGACTTCTCCGCGCCGTACCACCTCGTCCGGCAGACGGTGATCGCACTGAAGTCCTCCAAGATCGCCGGCAAGACCGCGCTGGCCGAGCTGCGTGACGCCCGGCTCGGCGCCCAGGCCGGCACGACCGGACACCAGGCCATCACCGACCTGGTGCGACCGAAGGCCGAACCGCGGACCTACAAATCCCACGACGAGGCCACGAAGGCCCTGCGGAACGGGCGGATCGACGGCCTGGTGGTGGATCTGCCCACCGCGTTCCTGCTCACCGAGGCGGAGACCGACGACGCGGTCATCGTCGGGCAGCTACCCCAGGTGGGCAGCCCGCAGGCGTTCGGCCTGCTGCTGGAGAAGGACTCACCGCTCACCGGCTGCGTCAGCGCGGCGGTCGGGCAGCTCGCCAGCGAGGGCGTACTCACCCAGCTGGAGCACCAGTGGCTCACCCAGGCCGCGGGAGCACCCGAACTCACATGAGCACCGCCCCGCCCGCCGCCCCGCCCGCCCGGTTGATCATGAAGTTGTTGTCCCGGGTAAACGCTCTCCGGGACAACAACTTCATGATCGCCGAAAGGGTGGGGTGGGGGTGGGTCAGCCGGTGAAGCCGACAGGGTAGTTGCCGGCGGTGGCGGCCTGGCGGATGGCGAGGGCGGCGTCCAGGGCGGCCACCGTCGACGACCAGCCCTTGTCCTCGGCGGAGTCGGGCAGGCCGGCGCGGTCGCGGGCCTGCTCGAGGGTGTCCACGGTGAGTACGCCGTGCGCGACCGGCTTGCCCTCGTCCAGGGCGACCCGGGTCAGCCCGTCGGTCACCGAGCGGCAGACGTAGTCGAAGTGGGCGGTGGCACCGCGTACCACCACGCCGAGGGCGACCACCACGTCGCAGCGCCGCGCCAGGGCCTGCGCCACCACGGGCAGCTCCACCGAGCCGGCCACCCGGGCCACCACCGCCCGCGCACCGCACGCCTGCGCGGCGGCCACCGCCCGGTCGAGCATGTGGTCGGTCAGGTCACCGTGCCAGCGCGCGGCGACCACACCGACGGTCATCCCGGCCGCGTCGACCGGAGCCGAACCCGGCTCCCCGAAACCCGCCATCTCTCCTACGCTCCGATCTCTCTGCCGGGCACCGTACGCCCCATCGGCGCCTCGGCCACCTCGTCAAGCTGTTCGAGCAGGTGACCCATCCGGTCCCGCTTGGTCCGCAGGTAACGTACGTTCTCCGGGTGCGGGCGCACCGGCAGCCCCTCGCGGCCGGTGATGGTCAGGCCGTAGCCCTCCAGCCCCGCCCGCTTGGCCGGGTTGTTGGTCAACAGCCGCATCGACCGCACCCCGAGGTCGTAGAGGATCTGCGCGCCGGTGCCGTAGTCGCGTGCGTCGGCCGGCAGGCCGAGGTCGAGGTTCGCGTCCACCGTGTCGCGGCCCTGGTCCTGCAACTGGTACGCCTGGAGCTTGTGCAGCAGCCCGATGCCGCGCCCCTCGTGACCGCGCACGTAGAGGACCACGCCCCGCCCCTCGCGGGCCACCCGGTCCAGGGCGGCGTTGAGCTGCGGCCCGCAGTCGCAGCGCACCGACGAGAAGACGTCGCCGGTCAGGCACTCCGAGTGCACCCGCACCAGCACGTCACGGCCGTCGCCGATGTCGCCCATCACCAGCGCGACGTGCTCGGCCGAGTCGTACTCGCTGCGGTAGCCCAACGCCCGGAACACCCCGTGCTCGGTGGGCATCCGGGCGTCGGCGACCAGCTCGACCTGCTTCTCGGTGCGCCGCCGGTACGCGATCAGATCCGCGATGGTGACCAGGGTCAGCGAGTGCTCGGCGCAGAACTTCTCCAGGTCCGGCAGCCGCATCATGGTGCCGTCGTCGTTTACCAGCTCGCAGAGCACCCCGGCCGGACGCAGACCGGCCAGCCGGGTCAGGTCCACGGCCGCCTCGGTGTGCCCGGGACGTCGCAGCACCCCACCCGCGCGGGCCCGCAGCGGCACCACGTGCCCCGGGCGGGCCAGGTCCGTCGGGCCGGTGGCCGGGTCGGCGAGCAGCCGGATGGTGTGCGCCCGGTCGGCCGCCGAGATGCCGGTGGTCACCCCTTCCCGGGCGTCGACGGTCACCGTGTACGCGGTCTGCCGCCGGTCCTGGTTGGTGTGGTGCATGGGCGGCAGGTCGAGCCGATCGCACTCGCTCTCGGTGAGCGGTGCGCAGATGAAGCCCGAGGTGTGCCGCACCGTGAAGGCCAGCAGTTCCGGGGTGGCCAGCTCGGCCGCGAAGATCAGGTCGCCCTCGTTCTCCCGGTCGGCGTCGTCGACCACCACGACCGGACGGCCGGCGGCGATCTCGACCAGGGCCTGCTCGATGTCGGCGAAGGTCATGCCGGCACCTCCGCCCCGTCGACCGGACGGCCACCCAGCAGCCGCTCGACGTACTTGGCCAGCACATCCATCTCCAGGTTGACCCGGTCACCAACCGACCTGGTGCCGAGCGTGGTCGCCGACAGGGTGGTGGGGATCAGACCGACGGCGAACCAGTCGTCGCCCACCTCGGCCACGGTCAGCGAGACGCCGTCGACGGTGATCGAGCCCTTCTCCACCACGTACCGGGACAGCGCGGCAGGCAACCGGAACCGGACCGTCTCCCACCGCGACGCCGGCTCGCGGGCGAGCACCTCACCCACGCCGTCGACGTGCCCCTGCACCAGGTGACCGCCGAGACGGCTGCCCAGCGCGGCGGCGCGTTCCAGGTTGACCCGGTCGCCGGCGCCCAGTGCGCCCAGCGCCGAGCGGCGCAGCGTCTCGCCCATCACGTCGGCGGTGAACACCCCGCCGTCGACGTCGACCACGGTCAGGCAGACCCCGTTGACCGCGATCGAGTCGCCGTGTCGTGCGTCGGAGGTGACCAGTGGGCCACGGACCGCTACCAGGGTCGAGTCCTCCGCCGTCGGGGTCACCCCGACGACCTCGCCCAGTTCCTCGACGATGCCGGTGAACATGCCTAGCCCTCCCTCTTTCGGGGCAGCGCGGTGATCCGCAGGTCGGGACCGACCTGCGTAACGTCGGTGAGTTCCAGATCGATGGCCTCGGCGATGGTGGTCACACCCGCGTCGACAAGTGCGGCGGGCCCGGCCCCGAGCAGCCGGGGCGCCAGGTAGCCGACCACCCGGTCGACCAGGCCGGCGGCGAGGAACGCCCCGGCGAGCCGGGGGCCACCCTCCAGCAGCACGGCCCGTACCCCACGGGTGTGCAGGGCGGCGAGCAGCGCCGGCAGGTCGACGCCGCCGTCCGGGCCGATGCCCACCTCGGCGGCGGTGGCCACCCAGGTGCGGGCGGCGCCGTCGCGGACCCGGGCGTCGTCCGGGGTACGCCCGGCCGAGTCGACCACCACGCGCAGCGGCTGCCGGATGGCCAGGCTGCCGTCGCGCAGGTTGCGCACGGTGAGGCGGGGATCGTCGGCGAGAACGGTGCCGACGCCCACGACCACCGCGTCGACGGTGGCGCGCAGCGCGTGCACGTCCATCCGGGCCGCCTCGGACGTGATCCACATGCTGGTGCCGTCGGCCGCCGCGGAGCGGCCGTCCAGGGTCGCCGCGTACTTCCAGATCACGTACGGCCAGCCCCGGCGCATGGCGGTCAACCAGGCCACGTTGCCGCTCTCCGCCTCGGCCCCGCGTACCCCCAGGTCGACGCGGACCCCGGCGTCGCGCAACGTGGCCGCGCCGCCGGTGGCGACCGGGTTGGGGTCCGGTACCGCGATGACGACCCGGGCCACCCCCGCCTGGACCAGCGCGGTGCTACAGGGGCTGGTGCGACCGACGTGGTCGCAGGGTTCCAGGGTGACCACCGCCGTGCCGCCCTTGGCCCGCTGGCCGGCCTGGGCCAGCGCGACGATCTCGGCGTGCGGTCCCCCGGCGTACGCGTGGAAGCCCTCGCCGACCACCTCGCCGTCGGCGTCGAGCAGCACGCAGCCGACGACCGGATTGGGACTGGTGGTGCCGAGCCCGCGCGCCGCGAGTTCGATCGCGCGACGCATCGCCTCGTCCACGGAGACGCTCGCCATCGCCTGCCGTTGCCCTCTCGCTCGTACGCGCGGGCAGGGAGGTCGGCCGGGTGGCCACGGGCAGGCAGCGGAACCCGGGTACGGCACAGCCGCCCCGGACGGGACGCGCGCGCGCCGGAGCCCGGCGAGCCACACGGCCCCCTTCCGTCCCGCGCGCTGTCTCCCATCCGGACTGTCTGGGCGCGGACGAACCGCCCCCAACCGTCGGCCCCGGATTCTCACCAGGTCCACCGGGCGGACGAACCGCTCCCGGGTCGCGGGCTTACCACGGTCGGACCGTGGATCACCGCCGGTTCGGAATTACACCGAGTCCCGCCAGCGCGTGGTGGGTACTGAGCAAAGTCTTACACGCCCGGCGGGGCGCCGGGCCACCCGGGCGAGCTACTTCACATGACGATGACCGGGGTCCGCGACGCCGCGACGGCGATCCACCGCCACGTACGAGCCGGGTTGGCTCTTCGCCACGGTCTTCATCTCGGAGGCGACCGTCATCGCCTCCAGCGGGTTGGTGATGCGTTTGTCGGCGTCGGAGATCGCGACCCCGATGGAGAGGGTGACCAGCGCCGCCCGGCGGATGTTGCCCCGTCGGTCCTTCAACTCCACGTAGCCGCGTTCCCGGTCGGTGGGATCGTAGAGGGCGTCTGCGGCCTTCTCGAAGTCCGACGACACCCGCAGGGTGAGCGGCCGTACCTGCTCGGGTGTGCACACGAAGACGAAGTCGTCACCGCCGACGTGGCCGAGGAAGGCCGGCGGCAGGGCCACCGCGACGACCGCCCGGTGCAGGCTGCGGGCCAGCGCGGAGATGAAGCCGTCGCCCCGGACAAACCCGTACCGGTCGTTGACGCTCTTGAACCGGTCGATGTCGATGTAGCCGACGGCATAGTCCGCGCCGCCGCGGACCCGGTCGGCGATCTCCCGGCGGATCCGGCTGTTGCCCGGCAGCCCGGTCAGCGGGGAGACCTCCCGGAACTCCTTGTTGCGCCGCAGCGTGGAGCTGACCCGGGCGACCAGCTCGGCGTTGTCGAAGGGCTTGACCAGGTAGTCGTCGGCACCGGCGTTGAGCCCGTGGACCTTGTCCTGGGTCATCCCCTTGGCCGTCAGCATGATCACCGGCAGGGCCGCGGTCATCGGGTCGGCGCGCAGTCGCCGGGTCAGTTCCAGGCCGTCCACCCGCGGCATCATCAGGTCGACCACGGCCAGGTCGGGCCGCTGGCGTTCGATCAGCTCCAACGCCTCCTGGCCGTCCGCGGCGAGGATCACGTCGAAGCCCTGGAGGCGCAGGTTGAACTCGACGAAGCGGGCGATGTCCTCGTCGTCGTCGACGACGAGGATCACGTCCTTGCGATCGTCGTCGGGGGTGTCCACGTCAGGCCCCGGCCGCCGCACGCTCGGCCAGCCCGCGCAGCCGGCGTACCGCCTCGGCCGGGTCGTCAGCGCCGTAGACGGCGGTGCCGGCCACGAAGGCGTCGGCGCCCGCCGCGGCCGCCTGCTCGATGGTGTCGGCGGCGATCCCACCGTCGACCTCGATGCGTAGCTCCAGGTGACCGGCGTCGACGTGGCGACGCGCGGTGCGGACCTTGTCCAGCAGTTGCGGGAGGAACCGCTGCCCGCCGAACCCGGCCTTGATGGTCATGACCAGCAGCGTGTCGAAGCTCGGCAGCAGGTCGAGGTACGGCTCGATCGGGGTGTCCCGGTCGATCGCCAGCCCCGCCTTGGCACCGGCCGCCCGCAGGTCCCGGGCCAACGCCACCGGGTCGTCGCAGGCCTCGGCGTGGAAGGTGACGTTGTACGCCCCCGCATCGGCGTAGCCGGGCGCCCAACGCTGCGGGTCGGTGATCATCAAATGTACGTCGAAGGGCAGCTTGGTGGCGGCCCGCAGGCTCTGCACCACGGGCAGCCCGATGGTCAGGTTCGGTACGAAGTGGTTGTCCATGACGTCGACGTGCAACCAGTCCGCGGCGTCCTCGACGGCACGGACCTCCTCGGCGAGGCGGGAGAAATCGGCGGCGAGGATGCTGGGCGCGATGATCGGCGGCGGTACGGTCACAGGGCCAGTGTACGAACGCGGCCAGCAGCCACGGCAGCGTGCCAGCAACCGGGACACCCCGTGACCCGGAGGTGACCAATGGTGCAGAATGACCCCCTTCGAACCGATGAAACGGAATGAAGCTCAGCTTCCACTGGCCAGACGACCGATTCGCGGCAACACTCCATCGGGGACGGTGACGGTATCGTGCAGGCCGGTGGGCGCGGGAGCCGGCAGCCGGGCGGCAGCTCCCGGAAAGGGCGGACGATGCGACGGTGGCTCGCGGCACTGGCGCTGGCCAGTGTGGCTGCGATGGTGCTCAGCGGCTGCGTGCGGCCGGGCGGAACCGACGGCGATCTCACCGACGACTGGCAGACACTGCGGGCACCGACCATGTTCGTGCCGGCCACCGACGCCTGCCTACCCCGGATCACCGCGGTCGTCCAGGCGAGCACCTACGAGACGGTGGACTGCGCCCGCAACCATCTCGCCGAGACGGTCCACGTCGGCACGTTCACCGACGCCGCCGCCGAGGGCGAACGCCCGGAACCAGGGTCGGCGGCGCTCCGTACCGCCCGTGCGGAGTGCGACCAGCGGGCCCGCCTGGTGCTCGGTGGTGACTGGCACACCGCCCGGTTGACCCTCAACATCTCGCTGCCGTCGGTGCCCGCCTGGAACGGCGGCGCCCGCTGGTTCCGCTGCGACCTGAGCGAGACCGACAGCATCGACAACACCCGGCCGGTCAACCGCACCGGCAGCCTGCGCGGCGCACTGATCGGCGACTCACCGCTGGTGCACCGCTGCTTCGACCCGAAGCTCATCGGCGACAGCCTGAACTACATGGCCCCGGTGCTGTGCACCGAGCCGCACGGCGCCGAGTTCGTCGGCGTCTACGTCGAGCAGGACATGAGCTGGGAGCAGTTCGTCGGTTCGGCCGGCCAGGCACACAAGCGGTGCATGGAGCTGATCGCCGCCTTCGCGGACGTGCCCAACAACGCCGACCTGCCCTACCGCGCCGGTTCCATCTTCTACCCGCCGTCGCAGCGGGAGTGGGAGGAGGGCGACCGGGGGGTGCGGTGCATCCTGTGGAGCGACGACCGCAAGCTCACCGGCTCGATGCGCGGCGTCGGCCCGCAGGGACTGCCCGTCACCTGAACACGGTGCGCAAACGCCCCCGACACCGGCTGAGTCCGGTGCCGTATGCTGCCGCTTCGACGGGCGGGAGCGGGAGGGCGACGGGGATGCGGCGATGGTTGACCGGAGTCGCACTGGGCGCCGTGGTGGCGCTGGCGGCGACCGGCTGCACCAGACCGGCCGGCACCGATGGTGACCTGGTCGACGACTGGGCGTCGATGGCCGCACCGGCGATCTTCACGCCCGGCTCCGGCACCTGCCACGGGCAGCCGCAGGAGGTCGGCTACCTCAGCGCGTACGCGCCTGTGGACTGCGCGCAGCCGCACCGGGCCGAGACCCTGCACGTCGGTGCCCTCACCGAGGCGACCGGGGCCCGACCGCCGGCGGTCGGCAGCAAGGGGATGCGCGCCGCGTTCGGCGAGTGCGACCGCGAGGCCCGCAGGACGTTGGGCGGCGACTGGCGGGCCGCCCGGATCGGGCTCACCGTCGTCCTACCCTCACCGCAGGCGTGGACCGGCGGCGCCCGGTGGTTCCGCTGCGACGTCCACGAGCTGCGCGCGCTCGACACCCCGGTACCGGTGCGCCGCACGGACAGCCTGGCCGGCGCGTTGGACGGGTCGTCCCCGCTGCGGCACGGCTGCTTCAACGCCCGCACCGAGGGCGACGAGGTGACCGAGATGGTCGCCGTCAAGTGCACCGCAAAACACCGGGCGGAGTTCGTGGGCCTGTGGCAGGCACCGAAGAGCAGCTGGTCGGAGTTCCTGGAGAACCCCACACGGAGCCACCGTGGTTGTCGCAGCGCCGTCGCCCGCTACGCCAAGGTGCCGGACGACGGCAACCTCCAGTACCGGGTCGGCACCATCTTCTACCACCCGTCGGAAGGCGAGTGGCGCAGCGGCAACCGGTCGGTGCAGTGCTTCCTCTGGATCAGCGATCGCACCCTCACCCGGTCGATGAAGGGCGCCGGCACGGGTTTGCTACCGATCAACTGAGCCCCAGCCCCAGCAATGGCCGCGGAGCCATCACTGCCGCCGTGGCCGCCGCGACGGCCACGGCGAAGCGCCCGTGCCCGTGAGGGGACGGGCGCCTGCGCGCCGAGCGGGTCAGGACCGGCCGGCGGTCCGGGCGACGAACGCCTGCCAGGCCGCCGGGGCGAAGACCAACACCGGACCGGTCCGGTCCTTCGAGTCGCGGACACCGACGACGCCGGGAAGGTTGTCGGCGACCTCGACACAGTTCCCACCGTTCGAGCTGCTCCGGGTGCTTGTGCGCCACACGGCGCCGGTCAGGTCAGCCATGATCGTGCCTCAAGGAAGTCGATGGTCTGGCGGCGCGGCAGCGCCACCGAGCGCAGCGTATCCCAAATGGACCAGAGCGCGACGGTGTCGTTGGTCAGCCGGCCGGCGGCCTGGTCGTCCAGGTAAGCGACGTCGCCGTCCTCCGTCGTGGCGATGACGAACGGCCCCGCCTGCCCGGGGTGCAGGCCGGCGTCGAGCGGCAGGACGTGCAGTAGGATGTTGGGCCGCTGCGCCAGCCGCACCAGGTGATCCAGCTGCGGGTGCATGATGTCCGGGGCTCCGCGACGAAGCGCGAACTCGTCGATGACCGCGACGAAGAGCGGCGGCTTGCGCCGTTCCAGGACCGACGACTGCCGGCGCATCCGGGTCTCGACGTAACCGGCCACCTCGTCCGGGGCGAGCAGCCCGCTGCTGAGCACTGCCGAGGCGTACTCGGGGGTCTGCAACAGGCCCGGGATGACGGCCACCTCAAAGGACCGCAGCGCGGTGGCCTGGAGTTCCGTCTCCACCCAGGGCCGGAGCCAGGACGGCTCGCGGCGCTTCAAAACGTCCGGCCAGATGTCCTCGATGTCACGCCCTAGTGCCACAGCCGCCGCCGCGCGGTGTCGGGGATGCGGCACCCGCCCCGGGGCAACCCACCGCGCGACAGTCTTGGGATCCACGCCGACCTGTTCGGCGAGACTCTCGGCGGTCTCTCCCGCGTCCACCATGGCTGCCCTCAGCGCCTGATTCATGCCGCCTCCCACATGACGTCCTTGACGTCTAAAGAACCTATGCCTACGCCCTGTAGTCGTCCACATTCACCACGCGATGGTTTCCATGGGCGGCGCGTGCGGGCCTTGGGACGGCAATCCCGCTCGCCGGGTCGCCGGGGGTCGCCCCTGGGCGAGCAAACCGGGGCGACCCCCTCCAACCGCGACGGAGGGACGGAGGAGGCACCCATGTCCGTGCACGAGACGGCGCGTGGCCGGTGACCGGGCGGGAGGGCGGAACACCCCGGGTCCGCCCCGGCGTGTACCTGCTGACCCGGGAAGCATCCCCGCAGTTCCACGAACCGATCCTGGTCCGGGTGATCCGGCACCTGGAACGCACGACGTACGACGGGTGGGCCTGGGTCGACACCTACCAGCTCGATCGGCACGGGGACGCCACGCAGCGGCGAGCGCTGTTCCTGCGACCGGCGGGGATGCGTCCGGTCAACGTCCCGCCCGTCCCGTACGCCCAGCGTCGCTCCCGGCCCCGCTCCGGCGTCGCGAGCGTGACCGGATGAACGGCCGGATCGAGGCGCACGTCCCGTCCCGCCCGACGTGGCGGTGCCAGGCGTGCGGGGCCGCCTGGCCCTGTTCTCCGGCGAAGCTGAACCTGCTCGCTGTGTACCGGGAGGACAAGCCGGCGCTCATGGTGCACCTGGTGGAGTTGCGCAAAGAGGCCGCCGAGCAGCTTGCCGGGCTAGCGCCCGGCGGACCCCTCCCGGATCTGCACCGACGGTTCACGGACTGGGTTCCCGTCCGGTCCGCCGAATAGCCACCCGCCCCGGTCGCTGCGGCTCTTCCCCCGACCGCCGCGCCCGGGGCGGGTCCGGGTGACGACGGGTTCGGGAGTCAGGTGCGGCGGAGCAGGGCGAGGAACATGGCGTCGGTGCCGTGCCGGTGCGGCCACAACTGCACCGTCGGTCCGTCGCCCAGCCCCGGCATCCCGGCCGGCAACACCGTACGGGCGTCGACGAAGTCCACCGGCACGCCGCTACGGCGGGCAGCCTCGGTCACCGTCACGTGCGTCTCCACCGTGTGCGGCGAACAGGTCACGTAGGCCACCACCCCGCCCGGGCGGACCGCCCGCAGCCCGGCGGCGAGCAACTCGCGCTGCAACCGGGTCAGGGCCGACAGGTCGGACGGCTGACGCCGCCAACGCGACTCCGGGCGACGACGCAGCGAACCGAGCCCGGTGCACGGCGCGTCGACAAGCACCCGGTCGAAGTGTTCCTCCGGCAGTTTCGACTCGGTACCCACCAGCCGACCGTCGGTGTGCAGCACGGTCACCGGCAGCCCCTGAGTGGCACCCGCGACCAGCCGGGCCCGATGCTCGGCCACCTCCACGGCGGTCAGCCGCGCGTCCCGCTGCGCGGCGAGGGCCCCGAGCAGGCCCGACTTGCCGCCCGGCCCGGCACACAGGTCGAGCCACCGACCGTCCGGGCCGTCGACCGGTGCCATCGCGAGCGCGTTCGCCACCAACTGGGAGCCCTCGTCCTGGACGTGGGCCCGACCGTCGGCCACCGCCGCCAACTCGCCCGGTGCGCCACCGGCCAGGTAGACCGCGTACGGCGAGAAGGCACCGGGCGCCCCGCCCACCTCGTCGGCGAGGTCGACCGGGTCGATCAGGCCGGGCCGGGCACACAGGTGCACCGGAGGGCGCTCATTGTCCTCGATCAGCAGGCGGGTGGTCTCGCCGAAGTCACCACCGAGCGCCTCGTTGAAGGCCCGCACGATCCACTGTGGATGACTGTAGGCCAGCGCGAGATGGCCGACCGGGTCGCTGTCGATCGGCGGCGCGAGTCGGGACACCCACTCGTCGACATCGCGGGCGGCGACCTCGCGCAGCACCGCGTTGGCGAAGCCGGTGGCACCCTGGCCGACCATCCGGACCAGGTCGACGGTGGAGGAGACCGCCGCGTGCGCCGGGACCCGGGTGTGCAGCAACTGGTACGCGCCGATGCGCAGCGCATCGCGGACCGGCGGGTCGATCCGCTGCACGTCCCGCCCGGCCGCAGCGGTCAGGATCGCGTCGAGGGTGCCGAGGTGGCGCAGGGTGCCGTAGGTGAGTTCGGTGGCGAAGGCAGCGTCCCGGCCGAACAGTCCGGCATCGGTCAGGATCGCCGGCAGCACCAGATTGGCGTACGCGTCATCGCGGTGCACCGCCGCGACCGCCTCGTACGCCGCGTAACGGGGCCGGTCGACCATCGGTCGTCCGGGACGGGACCCGCGACGTTCCGCGCCGCCCCGGGCAGCGGTCTCCCTCACGCGAACTCCTCCCCGGCGCCGACCCGGACGCCGCGCGCCCAGTCGGTCGCCGGCATGGCCCGCTTGCCGGCCGCGCGTACCTCGCCGAGACGGACCGGCACGGTCGCCGTGCCGGCCAGCACCCGCGCCTTTTCCACAAACAGCTCACCGGGCTTGAGGTCGGGCGCGTCCGGTGCCGGGGTGACCGGCCCGAGCTTCACCCGCTCGTCCCGGAAGGTCGTCCACGGGCCAGGAGCCGGGGTGCAGGCACGGATGCGCCGGTCCACCGCGAAAGCGGGGTCGCTCCAGCGCACCCGGGCGTCTTCGACAGTCAACTTCGGGGCCAGCGAGACGCCGTCGGCGGGCTGCGGCTCGGCCCGGGCGGTGCCGTCCTCCACCGCGTCCAACACCGCCACCAGCAACCCGGCGCCGGTGTGCGCCAACCGCTCCAGCAGGTCGCCGGAAGTGTCCGCGGGCCGGATCTCGTCGGTGAGGGTGCCGTAGACCGGGCCGGTGTCCAGCCCCTCCTCCAGTTGGAAGACGCTGGCCCCGGTCAGCTCGTCGCCGTGCAGCACGGCGTGCTGCACGGGTGCGGCACCCCGCCACGCCGGCAGCAACGAGAAGTGCAGGTTCACCCAGCCGTGCCGGGGAATCTCCAGCGCGACCGGCGGCACCAGCGCGCCGTAGGCGACCACCGGCACGCAGTCCGGAGCCAACTCGCGCAGCCGGTCCAGGAACTCCGGCTCACGCGGACGCGCCGGAGTCAGCACCTCGATCCCCCGCTCGTCGGCCCAGGCGCCGACCGGGGAGCGGACCAGGCCCCGGCCGCGTCCGGCGGGCGCGTCCGGGCGGGTGACCACGGCGATCAGCTCGTGCCGGGAGGCGGCCACGGCGGCCAGGGCCGGAACGGCGACGGCCGGCGTACCGGCGAAGATCACACGCACCCGGTCACCGCCCCAGACCGAAGGGGCTGCCGGCGACGTGCGGGCTGACCTTGACGGTGGGCGGGGCGGCGGCGTCGTACCACTCGGCCTGGCGGATCGCCTTCATCGCCTCCTTGCGGCCGGCCGGGTCCAGCCGGTCGAGGAAGAGCACCCCGTCGAGGTGGTCGGTCTCGTGCTGCACGCAGCGTGACATCAACCCGGTGCCGACGATCTGCATCGGGTCGCCGTACCCGTTGAAGCCCTTGGCGATGACGTTCTGCCGGCGTTTGGTGTCGAAGTAGAGCCCGGGGATGGACAGGCACCCCTCCGGGCCGTCCTGTTCCTCCTCGTCGGGAAACTCCAGCACCGGGTTAACCAGGTGGCCGAGCACGTCGTCGACGTCGAAGGTGAACACCCGCAGGCCCACGCCCAGTTGGGGCGCAGCGAGACCGGCACCGCCCTGCTCACGCATGGTGTCGGTCAGGTCCTCGACGAGCTTGCGCAGCTCGACGTCGAAGTCGACCACCGGATCGGCCGGCGTGCGCAGCACCGGATCCCCGAACAGACGGATGGGCTGGACGGTCACGCGGGTTGGCTCCTTCACGGCGGGACGGGAGTGCCGTACCAGTCTACGGACTGCCGGTGGCCGTGCCGGCCGGCGCACCACCATCCCCGGCCGGTAGCGGTTCACCCCCGGTGACCGGCAGGTGGTCGTACCCGCGCAGGGTCAGCCGGATCCGACGCCGGGGCTGCCCGGCCGGCGCCAGCCCGGGCAGCCGGCGCAGCAGCGCCGGGAAGGCGACCTGCGCCTCCAACCGGGCCAGCCCCGCTCCCAGGCAGTAGTGCGGCCCGGCACCGAAGGAGAGCGGGTTCAGTTGCGCCCGCCACGGGTCGAACCGCTCCGGCCGCGGGTACCGCCGAGGGTCGCGGTTGGCCGCGCCGAGCAGCAGCAGGATCCAACTGCCGGCCGGCACCTCGACCCCGTCGAGCCGAACCGTTTCGCCGCTGGTGCGGGTGGTCAGCTGCACCGGTGAGTCGAAGCGGAGCAGTTCGTCCACGTACGCCGGGGCGTGCTGCGGGTGCTGACGCAGCACGTCAGCGGCTCGAGGGTGGGCCAGCAGCACCGCCAGCCCGTTGCCGAGCAGGTTCGTGGTGGTCTCGAAGCCCGCGACGAGCAGGATCACCAGGTTCGCCAGCAGTTCCTCGCCGGAGAGCCGGTCACCGGCGTCGTGCGCCTGCACCAGGGCGGTGGTCAGGTCGTCGGCCGGCCGTCGGCGACGGGCGGCCACCAGCTCGGCGAAGTAGTCCCGCAGCTCGGCGGCACCGGCATCGGCCACGGCCAGCTCAGCCGCAGTGATCTCGGGCTCCAGGACGCCGGTCAGGTCGGCTGCCCAACGCCGGAACAGCGGGCGGTCGGCCACGGGCACGCCGAGCAGTTCGCAGATCACCGCGACCGGTAGCGGATAGGCGAACTCGGCCATGAAGTCCACCGGAGCACCGCCCCGGCCGGCCGTCGCCATCGCGTCGATCAGCTCGTCGGTCTGCGCCGCGACCACCTCACGCATGGTGCCGATCCGGCGTGGGGTGAAGGCTCCGGCGGCCAGCCGGCGCATCCGGCTGTGGTCGGGCGGATTGGTCCGCAGCATCGACCGGGCGATCGACGACACGGCAGGGCTCTCCCGCCAGGTGGGCAGGAAGTTGTCGCGCAGATGGTCGTCGAGCACCCGGATCCGGGCGTCCCGGAGCAGTTCGTCGGCCTCGGCGTGGCCGGTGACCGCGTACAGGCCCGGACCGGCCGCCACGATCGGCCCGTGGGCACGCAACCGCTCGTACGCCGGATACGGGTCGACCCGCCCCTCGGGCGACATCAGCGATGCGAGCGCCTCGGCAGGTTCCATCCGGCCTCCTCGGTCGTCCCGGAGGCTCCATCATGCCCGGGCCGTGCCATCGCGGCCGACACCCGACGGCCCAGCCAGCGGCCAGGCGCGGATCAAACTGACGGCCCGACGGGCTCAGCCGGCACCCGGCGCCGCTCAGTCAGCGGCCCGACGGGTTCAGCCTGCGGGGCAGGCTCAGCCGGCGGGGCTCTCGCCGGCCAGCACCGCGTCGCCGGCGAGCAGGGCGTGCTCAGGCAGCGGCAGGTGGATGTCGTGGGCCGCCTCCCAGTCGTGGATGAGGCTGGGGCGGGCCTGCGCGGCGAAGTAGTCCATCGCGCTCACCCCGCCGACCACCGGCTCCTCGACCTCGGCGACCAGCCGGCCCGGCACCAGCCGGAAACCGTTGCGCAGTGCGGCGCTGAGTCGGCGGTGCCCGTTGACCACGAAGAAGTACTCGCCGGTGTAACCGATCTCCAGTGGCTCCAGACCGGTCTCACCGGCGGCGGCGACCTCGCCGGCGAAGGTCGAGTCCCACATTCCGCGTAGTCCGGCGATGTCCTCGGTCGGGTAGACCCGACCGGGGTCGAGCAGCAGCAGCGGCGGGGTGCCGCGCAGCACCTCCGGCGCGAGTCGTCCCTCGTACGCGTCGACGATTCGCTCGATCACCTCGTCGGCGGGTGCCCGGGTGGTGTCGCAGATCAGGTCGTAGTTACGCAGCCTGGCCTTGTCCACGCCGTAGCGGATCAGGAACCGGCCGCGCTCGCTCTCGCTGCGCTCCCTGAGCTTGGCCTTCGCCTCGTCAAGTGAGGTGTAGCTCTCGGCCGGCCCGGAGGGGCGCAGCAGGACGCGGCGGGCGGCCTCCCCCGGCTCGGTGATCATGTGCACCTTGAGGGCGTCGGTGAAGAAGTGCCAGGCCAGCCGGGAGTCCATGACCAGGCTCTCACCGGAGGCGGCGATGTCGCGCTGAAGCTGGTCGACGTAGCCGTCGACGGCCTGGTCCAGCTCGGCGTGCAGGTTCAGCTGGAGCGCGGTCATCTGCCGCTCCTGCGCCATCTGCCGGTAGAGGTCACCGACGCTGACCCGGCGCAGGCCGAGCCGCTTGGCGATCTCGACGGAGACCGTGCTCTTGCCGCTGCCCAGGTCACCGTTGAAGACGATCGACTGACGAACGGTCACGACTTGTCCACCCCTGATCACCGGCCGGTTGAGATCATCGATTTCCCGCGCCGGGCCGACGCGGTTCCGCCGTCGTCGCGCCGCCCTCGGACACCTCCAGCTCGACCTGGAGTCGCCGTACGCACCGGCATGACGGGCGATGCTACCACCTCGCGCGGGCCTGACTCCGGGACGCGACCCTGAGCTGGCAAGTAGATACACACAGTCATGATCAGGTAACATATCGCACCGATTGGGACACCGGCCCGGCACCCAGCGTCACCGCTGCGGTCAGCACAGCCCGTGCGGGTCAGAACAGCGCGAGCGGATCGACCTGGAGGCGTACCGGCTCGGTCGCCTTGCGAGCGCTGCGCACCCCGGCCGCCTCGTGCAGCGCACCGGCCATGGCGGCGGCACGAGCCCTCGGCACCCGCACCAGCATCCGCTCCCGCTCGCCGTCGGCCGGCACCGGACCGAGCAGCTCGGCCCCGTCGGGCAGGCGCGCCTGCGCCAACAGGTCGGCGACCGCCGCCGGCAGGCCCGTCACGCTGGCCATCCGCATCGCCGGCGGAAAGCCCAGCTCCCGCCGCTCGGCCAGTTCCCGGGCCGCGAACCAGCCGGCGTCCCAGCGCAGCAACGCCTGCACCGGTGCGAGCGCGCCATCGGCGACCACCACCACCCGACCCCCGTCGGAGGCCGGCCGGGCCAGTGCCGCGGCGGCCGTCCAGCGACGCAACGCCTCCTCCCCGGCCCGCAGGTCGGCGCGGGTCAGCATCGCCCAGGTGTCCAGCAGCAGCACCGCACCGAAGCCGCCGGCCGCCACCGGCTCGGCACCCGGGGTCGCGATCACCAGGCCAGCACCGCCGGGGACGTCGGCCAGCACCTCCTCCCGACCGGAGGTGCGCACCGGCACCCCCGGGAAGGCCCGACCCAGCTCCTCGGCGGTCCGCCGGGCACCCGTGACCGAGGCCCGCAGTCGCCGCCCGCCGCACTGGGGACAGGCGTACGCGGCGGCGATCCGGGCGCACCAGCGGCAGGCCGGCGACCCGCCGGCCGACGGCAACGCGAGCGGGCCGGCGCAGTGCGGACAGCGGGCCGGGGTACGGCAGTCGGCGCAGGCCACCGAAGGCAGGTAGCCGCGCCGAGGCACCTGGACCAGGACCGGAGCGTCCGCGCGCAGCGCCTCCCGGGCGGCGGTCCAGGCCAGGCTGGGCAGCCGGGCGGTCGCCGCACCGGGGTCGCGGGCCAGCTGCGGGTCGTCGCCGGTCGGCACGATCGCGGGGGTACGCGCCCGCAGCACCGCCCGGTCGGCGATCACCTCGCGGGCCCAGCCGGTCTCCACCAGCAACTGCGCCTCGGCGGTACGGGCGAAGCCGCCGACCAGCACGCCCGCCTCCGCCAACTGGGCCCGGGTGAGCAGCACCTCACGGGCGTGCGGGTAGGGGGCTCGCGGCTCGGCGTGCAGATCGTCACCGTCGTCCCAGATGGCCACCAGTCCCAGCCGGTCGACCGGGGCGAACATGGCCGCCCGGGTGCCGATCACCACCGGGACGTCGCCGCGGCGGGCGGTCAGGAACGCGCGGTAGCGCCGCGCCGGACCGAGGGCGGCCGACAGGCAGACGTGCCGGCCCGCACCGAGCCTCGCGGTCAGTGCGGCGTCGAGCCGATCCAGGTCACGTCCGTCGGCCACCACCACCAGCGCGCCCCGGCCAGCGGCCACCGTGGCGGCGACGGCGGTGGCGTAGCGGGCCGCCCAGTCCTCCCCCGGCAGCGCCGACCACACGGCCCGGGGAGAGCGCCCGTCGGCCAGCGCCCGCAGCAGCGCCAGCCCGGCCGGGTAGTCGCGCCATCCTTCCGGCTCCGGCACCGGCGGAGCAGCCACGGCCGCCGCTGGATCGGCCCGAGCCCCCGATGTCACCGGGTCAGCCAGTGCTGGGCCGGCCGGCGCCGGGTCGGGTGGCGCTGGGCCGGCCGGCGCCGGGTCGGGTGGCGCTGGGCCGGCCGGCACCGGGTCGGCCGGTGCCGGGTCGGCCGGTGCCGGGTCGGCCGGTGCCGGGTCGGCCGGTGCCGGGTAAGCCAGTGCCGGGTCGGCTGGCGGGGCCTGGGCGATCGCTTCCTTCTCCACCCGGGCGTGCCGTGGTGGAACCGCCAGCCGCAGCACGTCGGCGAGGCTGCCGGCGTACCGGTCGGCGACGACCCGGGCCAGCCGAGCCACCTCCGGGGCGAGCACCGGCACCGGGGAGACCACTTTGTCGAGGTACGCGAGCCGGGGGTGGTCGGATCGTTCGGCCCGCTCCAGTAGCCAACCGTCGACCAGTTGGCCGGCGAAGCGCACCTTCACCCGTACGCCCGGCACGGCCTCGGCGGAGAGGGCCTGCGGAACCAGGTAGTCGAAGGGACGGTCCAGGTGGGCCAGCGGCACATCCACGCAGACACGAGCGACCGGCGACCCGTCAGCGGGCCGCCGGTCGTCACGCCGGGTGGTTGTCAGGCTCCCGCGGCCGACTTGAGGTCGGCGGCGCGGTCGGTGGACTCCCAGGTCAGGTCGGGCAGCTCGCGGCCGAAGTGGCCGTAGGCGGCGGTCTGGGCGTAGATCGGCCGCAGCAGGTGCAGATCCCGGATGATGGCAGCCGGACGCAGGTCGAAGATTTCAGTGACCGCCTTCTCGATCGAGGCCACCGGCACCGTCTCGGTGCCGAACGTCTCGATGAACAGGCTCACCGGGTGCGCCTTGCCGATCGCGTACGCCACCTGTACCTCGCACCGCTCGGCGAGGCCGGCGGCGACCACGTTCTTGGCCACCCAGCGCATCGCGTACGCGGCCGACCGGTCGACCTTCGACGGGTCCTTGCCGGAGAAGGCCCCACCACCGTGGCGGGCGTAGCCGCCGTAGGTGTCCACGATGATCTTCCGGCCGGTCAGGCCCGCATCGCCCATCGGGCCACCGATCTCGAACCGGCCGGTCGGATTGACCAGCAGCCGGTAGCCCTCGGTGTCCAGACCCAGGCTCTCCAGCTCCGGGGCGATGACGTGGTCACGCACGTCCGGGGTGAGCAGCGACTCCAGCGAGATGTCCGCGGCGTGCTGGCTGGACACCACCACCGTGTTCAGGCGTACCGGACGCAGTCCGTCGTACTCGATGGTGACCTGGGTCTTGCCGTCGGGGCGCAGGTAGGGCACCGTGCCGTCCTTGCGTACCGCGGAGAGCCGGCGGGCCAGCCGGTGCGCCAACGCGATCGGCAGCGGCATCAGCTCGGGCGTCTCCGAGCAGGCGAAGCCGAACATCATGCCCTGGTCACCGGCGCCCTGCGCGTCCAACGCGCTCTCCGACGTCCCGGTACGCAGCTCGAACGCGTTGTCCACGCCCTGCGCGATGTCCGGCGACTGGGAGCCGATCGAGACACTGACCCCGCATGACGCCCCGTCGAACCCCTTCTTCGACGAGTCGTAACCGATGCCCAGGATCGTCTCGCGCACGATCGTCGGGATGTCGGCGTACGCCTTGGTCGTCACCTCACCGGCGACGTGCACCTGACCGGTGGTGATCAGGGTTTCCACGGCCACTCGGCTGTGTGGATCCTGCGTCAACAGGGCATCGAGGATGCCGTCACTGATCTGGTCGGCGATCTTGTCCGGGTGGCCTTCCGTGACCGATTCGGACGTGAAAAGGCGGCGTGTCACGGCACTCCTAAGTTCTTGGACGTCGTTCCGCGGCAGTGTAGTCACTAACCGTCGACAGCATCGTCCACGGGCGTCTTGCGTCCAACCTTCAGGAGGAGTTATCCGGCCAATCGGGCGACCACCAGGTCCCACACTCCGTCGGCGAGATCCTCCTTGGACCGCTCGGGTATCCGGGTGACCGAGCCGTCCACGCTGATGACCGTGGCCGCGTTGGTCTCGGCCCCGAAGACCTTGTCCGGCCCGACCTCGTTGATGACGATGAGGTCGGCCCGCTTACGGGCCAGCTTGGCCCGTCCGTTGGCCTCGGCGTCGCCGGTCTCGGCGGCGAACACCACCAGCACCTGCTCCGGACGACGACGCTTACCCAGCTCGGCGGCGATGTCCGGGTTGGTCACGAGTTCGATGATGGGTGCCGTGCCGTCGTCCGACTTCTTGATTTTGCCAGGCGCGTACGTCGCGGGTCGGAAATCGGCCGGAGCCGCCGCCATCACCACCGCGTCGGCGTCCACCGCCGCCTTCAGCGTGGCTTCGCGCAGCTCCCCGGTGGTGCCCACCCGGATCAGGTCGGCACCGGCCGGATCGGGCAGTGAGACGTTGGCCGCGATCAGCGTGACCCGGGCGCCCCGGGCGAGGGCGGCACGGGCGAACGCGTAGCCCTGCTTGCCGGAGGACCGGTTGCCCAGGAAGCGCACCGGGTCGAGCGGTTCCCGGGTGCCACCGGCGGTGACCACCACCCGACGGCCGGTCAGGTCGGCCGGCGCGTCGACTCCGCGGGCCAGGATGCGGCGGGCCACGCCGAAGATCTCGGTCGGCTCCGGCAGCCGGCCCTTGCCGGTGTCGACCCCGGTGAGTCGCCCCACCGCCGGCTCGATGACCCGGACGCCCCGGTCCCGCAGCGTCGCGACGTTGGCGACGGTGGCCGGGTGCTCCCACATCTCGGTGTGCATGGCCGGCGCCAACAGCACCGGGCAGCGAGCGGTGAGCAGGGTGTTGCTGAGTAGGTCGTCGGCGAGGCCGTGGGCGGCACGGGCCAGCAGGTCGGCGGTGGTGGGCGCGACCACCACCAGGTCGGCCTGCTGGCCGAGCCGTACGTGCGGCACCTCGTGCACGTCGGACCAGACGTCCTCGGCGACCGGCTGCCCGGAGAGCGCCGCCCAGGTCGGTGCGCCGACGAAACGCAGCGCGGCGGCGGTTGGCACCACCCGCACCTGGTGGCCCGACTCGGTGAACAGGCGCAGCAACTCGCACGCCTTGTAGGCGGCGATCCCGCCGCCGACGCCGAGGATGATCCGGGCGCTCATCGACTCGCGGGGGGTTACGGCTGGTCGGTCGGCTCAGCGGTGAGCAGGCCCGCGTTGATCTCGCGCATCGCGATGGAGAGTGGCTTCTCCTGGGGAGTGGTCTCGACCAGCGGGCCGACGTACTCCAGCAGGCCCTCACCGAGCTGGCTGTAGTAGGCGTTGACCTGGCGGGCGCGCTTGGCCGCGAAGATGACCAGCGCGTACTTCGACGTCGTCTTCTCCAGGAGCTCGTCGATCGGCGGGTTGGTGATGCCTTCGGGGTTGGCGATGGATCCCACGGATAAACCTCTGCGTCTTTCGCACGGACCGCGCCTGAGCGCGGCGCCGGCGCTCAACCGCGCGGACGCGGCCGGGCCGGAGCCAGGAAGGAAGAACCGATGAATCCTACCAGTTGGTCCACGACGCGCTCGATGCGGTCGTGCGACACGCTGAGGTCGAAGGCCGCCACGGTGGGTGGGGCCGGCAGTCGACCGGGCGGATGGAGCAGGACGAGTCTCGCCCCCGGCCACCCCGCCCGGACCAGCAACGCCCCGTCGAGGTCCAGCGCGAGCAGCACCGGCTGTCCGGCGGCGAGCCGGCGGCGCAGCGGGGTGATCTCCGTGCCGCGTCGGTGGGCGCCGAGCCGACTCCACTCCAGCAGTTCGCCGGCGGCGAGCCGGCGGTCGAACTCCTCCGACGTGACGAAGTGTCGGTGGACGCCGTCCAGTTCGTTGCCCCGGCGAGGCCGGGTGGTGACTGCGACCGGCGTCCACACTGACGGAGAACGCGCCCGGATCAGCTCGACGACACTCTCCCTGCCGGCACCGGATGGGCCAGCCAGGACAGTGAGCCGAGCCGCCGGGCGCGCCTCGTCATCCAAGCTCACTGCTTGTTTCTACCCGCAGTCGTGCTCAGTTGGCGGCGAACTCCCCAAGCAGGGCCTTGCGCTGCTGCTCGCCGAGGCCACGCAGGCGGCGGCTGTCGGCGATCTTGAGCTTCTCCATGATTTGAGTAGCCCGGATCTTGCCGATGCCCGGCATGGCCTGCAGCACGGCCGACACCTTGAGCTTACCGACGACATCGTCGGACTCGGCCCGCTCAAGAACGGCGCCGAGGGTGGTCTTGCCCTGCTTGAGCTGCTCCTTCAGCTCGGCACGGGCTTTGCGGATCTCCGCAGCCTTCTCCAGCGCGGCTGCGCGCTGCTCGGGGGTCAGTGACGGGAGCGGCACCAGTTCTCCTCAGGTCCCTATCGCGACGGGCGGGACGCACCGCCGCATCTGTGAAACGTGGTGTCGCTGTGAACCAAGGGGTTCCCAGCGCGGGGAAAACTAGCGGTCAACGGAGCTTTCGGCAACGTGGGCGCGCAATGATCACCACAAAGTGACCGAGCCATCAGTCAGTCATGACATCGCCAGAACCGCCCGACACTCGGCCACGACGCGGTCCGCGGCGGCCCGCAACGCCTCCGGATCGGGCCCGGCTCCCAGCACCTCACGGGAGTACGCGGGCAGCACGGAAGGCAACGCGGAGCCGAAGACGACCCGCAGATCCGCTGCCGTGGCACCCTGCGCTCCGAGCCCGGGGGCGAGCAGCGGGCCGTTCACCGCCGACAGGTCACAGCCCGTCTCCCCGACCGTCGCGCCAATCACGGCACCGATGCTCCCGATCGGCTCCGCACCCGCGTTGAGCTGGGAAATCTCGTCGAGAACGGTCTGCGCGACGCTGCGTCCGTCGGCGCCGCGGGCGCGTTGCACCGAGGCGCCCTCGGGGTTGGAGGTGAGCGCCAGGACGAATACGCCACCGCCGTGCTGGGCAGCCAGCTCGAACATCGGGGCCAGCGAGCCGACCCCCAGGAAGGGGCTCGCGGTCACCGCATCGACATACATGGGGCTGGATGGATCAAGGTAGGCCGACGCGTACGCGCGAACCGTCGAGCCGATGTCGCCGCGCTTGGCGTCGAGGAGAACGAGCGAGCCGAGATTTCGTAACTGTCGGATAGTTGACTCAAGGACCGCCACCCCTTGAGACCCGAATCGCTCGAAGAACGCCGACTGAGGCTTGACCACCGCAACCCGGTCACCGAGCGCGTCCACGACGGTCCGGGCGAAGCGGTCGAGGCCGGCCACGTCGTCGTCAAGGCCCCAGCGGGCCAGCAACGCCGGGTGCGGGTCGATCCCTACGCAGAGCGGTCCGCGCTCGTCCATGGCCCGGTGCAGCCGGGCGCCGAAACTCTCCATGTCGCCAGTACCTTCCTCTCGTCCCCGGGTTTCCACCGCCCGCGCCTACTCAGCAGGCTCGGGCGGAGACGCCGCCGGGCTACTCCAATTCGCGACGCCTGCCGAGCACGCCTACTCAAATCGAGGCGAGCGTCGAGGCCTGCCTACTCAGCCCGCCGCGACCGCTGCCGCGATACCCGTCATCACCACCGCCAGTTCGGCGTCCGTGGTGACGTACGGCGGCATCGTGTAGACCAGATCCCGGAACGGGCGCAGCCACACCCCCTGCGCCACGGCGGCGGCCGTGGCCGCGCCGAGATCCACCTCGTGGTCCAGCTGGACCACGCCGATTCCGCCGAGCACCCGCACGTCCGCCACACCCGGCGCGCCGCGCAGCGGCTCCAGCCCGGACTGCAGCCCCCGCTGGAGCCGCGCCACCTGCCCGGCCCAGTCCCCGGCCCGCAGCAGGCCCAGCGACGCGTTAGCGACCGCGCAGGCGAGCGGGTTGCCCATGAACGTCGGGCCGTGCGCGAGGACACCGCCGGCCCGGATGCCCCGCGCGACCTCCGCTGTGCACAGGGCCGCGGCCAGGGTGAGGTAGCCGCCGGTGAGCGCCTTGCCGACGCAGAGCACGTCCGGGGTGACCCCGGCGTGCTCGGCGGCGAACATCGTCCCGGTACGGCCGAAGCCGGTCGCGATCTCGTCGAAGATCAGCAGCACCCCGTGCGCGCGGGTCACCTCACGCAGTACCCGCAGATAGTGCGGATGGTGGAAACGCATCCCGCCCGCGCCCTGCACCACCGGCTCCACGATCACTGCGGCCAGCTCGTGGGCGTGCCGCTCCACGGAATCGGTCAGCGCCGCCTCGTACGCCGGATCAGGCGGGCTGTCGAAGCCACCGGGCGGCATCGGGGCGAAGACCTGTCGCGGCAGCACGTCCCCCCAGAGGTGGTGCATGCCGCCCTCGGGGTCGCAGACGCTCATCGGATGGAACGTGTCGCCGTGGTACCCGCCCCGCCAGGTGCCCAGCCGGTGCCGCTGCGGTCGGCCGGTGGCCCGCTGGTACTGCAGGCACATCTTCACCGCGACCTCGACACTTACCGAACCCGAGTCGGCCAGGAACACGTGCTCCAGCCCGTCGGGCGTCACCTCGACCAGGGTGCGGGCCAGCTCCACGGCCGGCGCGTGGGTCAGCCCGCCGAACATGACGTGACTCATCCGGCCCAGCTGGTCGACGACCGCCGCGTCCAGCACCGGATGCCGGTAGCCGTGGATCGCCGCCCACCAGGAGGACATCCCGTCGACCAGCTCACGGCCGTCGGCCAGCCGCAGCCGCACCCCCGCCGCACTCTCCACCAGATAAGGCGCCACCGCCGGCGGCAGCGCGGCGTACGGATGCCACACATGCGCCGCGTCGGCCGCGAGAACCTCCTCCGGGGTCACCCCTCCCCCACCTCCCCGCGATCTTGCACTTTCGGTCGCCGTTGTGTCCCATACACCCCATCCGCCCCGACGGAAATCGCAAGATCGCGGGCGAGGGGGGTGGGTGTCATCGGGGCGATGCGGCGCGGGTCGCACGGGCGACGGCGCGGGGCAGCGCCGGGCCACGGTAGATGAACCCGGTGTAGAGCTGCACCAGGCTGGCACCGGCGTCGAACATCCGGGCCGCGTCATCGGGATCGACGATGCCGCCGACGCCGATGACCGGCAGTCGCCCACCCGTCTCGGCGTGGACGAAGGCGACCACCTGCCGTGCCCGGTCGGCCAGGGGACGGCCGGACAGCCCACCGGCCTCGCCGGAGCGTCCCCGGTCGGCCGGGGCCAACCCGTCCCGGCCGAGGGTCGTGTTCGTGGCGATCACTCCGGCGGCACCACGGGCCAGGCACACCTCCAGCAACTCGGCGATGGCCGGCTCGGTGAGGTCCGGTGCGATCTTCACCAATACCGGCTTCTCCCCCGCCAACGCCGCCAGCAGCGCGTCCAGGTGCCCCCGGTCCTGCAACGCGCGCAGCCCGGGGGTGTTCGGTGAGGAGACGTTGACCGCGAAGTAGTCACCGTGGTCACGCAACGCGCGGTACGACTCGCGGTAGTCCTCCACCGCGTCCTCCAGGGCCGTCACCTTCGACTTGCCCAACGAGATTCCCAGCGGTACGCCGAGCGGTCGCGGCAGCGCCGCCAGCCGGTCCGCCAGCGCCTGCGCCCCCGAGTTGTTGAAGCCCATTCTGTTGATCACGGCCTCGCTGTCGACCAGCCGGAACAGCCGAGGCCGGGGATTGCCCGGCTGCGGACGCGCCGTCACCGTGCCGACCTCGACGAAACCGAAGCCCAGTGCCGGCCACGCCGGCAGCGCCACCCCGTCCTTGTCCATGCCTG
Organism: Micromonospora sp. NPDC000442; assembly: GCF_042898635.1. Lineage (NCBI taxonomy): Bacteria > Bacillati > Actinomycetota > Actinomycetes > Micromonosporales > Micromonosporaceae > Micromonospora > Micromonospora sp. NPDC000442. Next base: position 67,397 of record NZ_JBIAYZ010000002.1, read on the forward strand.
CGGCGAGCCCGACCGGGTTGGGAAAGCGCACCCCGAACACCGTGCGCGGCGCCGCCACCGCGTACCGGGCCCGCAACGCCGCCAACGCCACCGGCGTCCGGGACAGCGCAGCCAGCCGCCGAAGGGTGAACTCGTGCGCCGCCTCCGCGTCCCCACCCCCGACCCGGAACAACCCCCGCCGAACCGTCCGCTCGAAGATCACGCCGCCCCTCCCCGACCACGCGGCACGGCCCCAAGCCCCCGCACCAATTTGTTGATCATGAGGTTGGCGGCGATGTCGATCTTCGCTACTGCCGCCAACCTCATGATCAACGCGAGCCTGGCGGGTGGGGTGGGGTGGATGGGGGTCACTGGGCGGGCCGGAGGGTGGCGTGGAGTGCCTGGAGGGGGCGTACCTGCATGTCGCCGCGGATCCTCGCCTCGATGCCCATGACCGCGGCGGCCGCGCCGGGGACGGTGGTGACGCAGGGGATGTCGGCCGTGACCGCCGCGCTGCGGATCTCGTAACCGTCCGAGCGGGCACTGGCACCGGAACCCTGTGGCGTGTTGATCACAAGGGCGACGTGGCCACCGAGGATCAGCGACACCGCGTCGTCCTCGGAATCGGCCTCGTAGTGCTTCGGGACCTGCTCGCAGGCGATGCCGTGCCGGCGCAGCACCTCGGCGGTACCGCTTGTCGCGACGATGTCGAAGCCGAGATCGGCCAGTCGCTTGATCGGGAAGATCATGCCGCGCTTGTCGCGGTTGGCCACCGAGACGAAGATCCTGCCCTCGGTCGGCAGCGACCCGTACGCCGCCGACTGCGACTTGGCGAAGGCGTGCCCGAAGGCGGTGTCGATCCCCATCACCTCACCGGTCGACTTCATCTCCGGGCCGAGCAGCGAGTCCACGCCCTTGCCGGCCGGGGTACGGAACCGCTTGAACGGCAGCACCGCCTCCTTCACCGCGATCGGGGCGTCCGGCGGCAGCGAACCACCGTCCCCGGTCGCCGGCAACATGCCCTCGGCACGCAACTCGGCCAGGGTCGCGCCGAGCGCGATCCGGGCCGCCGCCTTCGCCAGCGGCACCGCCGTGGCCTTCGAGACGAACGGCACGGTACGCGAGGCGCGCGGGTTGGCCTCCAGCACGTACAGCGCGTCGTCCTTCAGCGCGTACTGCACGTTGAGCAGTCCGCGTACGCCGACGCCCCGCGCGATGGCCTCGGTGTACCGGCGGACCTGGGCCACGTGCGAACTGGCCAGGGTGATCGGAGGAAGGGCGCAGGAGGAGTCACCGGAGTGGATGCCCGCCTCCTCGATGTGCTCCATGATCCCGCCGAGATAGACCTCGCCGTCGGCGTCGCAGAGCGCGTCCACGTCGATCTCGATGGCGTCGTCGAGGAACCGGTCGACCAGCACCGGGTGGTCCGGCGAGATGTCGGTGGCCCGGCCGATGTAGTCGCGCAGCGTCGAGTCGTCGTAGACGATCTCCATGCCGCGCCCGCCGAGCACGTACGACGGCCGGACCAGCACCGGGTAGCCGATCTCGTCGGCGATCTCCTTCGCATCCTCGTACGAGACGGCGGTGCCGTGGGCCGGCGCGCGCAGGCCGGCCCGGGCCAACAGCGACCCGAAGGCGCCGCGCTCCTCGGCCAGGTGGATCGACTCGGGGGAGGTACCCACCACCGGCACGCCGGCGTCCTTGAGCCGCTGGGCCAGCCCGAGCGGGGTCTGCCCACCCAGCTGCACGATCACGCCGACCACGCCCGGCCCGCCGGCCGCCCGGCCGGAGGAGTCCTCCGCGTGCCAGACCTCCAGCACGTCCTCGAAGGTCAGCGGCTCGAAGTAGAGCCGGTCGGCAGTGTCGTAGTCGGTGGAGACCGTCTCCGGGTTGCAGTTGACCATGACGGTCTCGTAGCCGGCGCCGTCGGCGCCGGAACCTGTCGCAGCGGCCGGGCCGGACGGCGCGCTGCGCAGCGCCTGCACCGCGTGCACGCAGGAGTAGTCGAACTCGATGCCCTGCCCGATCCGGTTCGGTCCGGAACCCAGGATCAGCACCTTAGGCCGCACCGAGCCGGCCACCTCGGTCTCCTCGTCGTAGGAGGAGTAGTGGTACGGGGTGGTGGCCTCGAACTCGGCGGCACAGGTGTCCACCGTCTTGTAGACCGGCCGGATGCCGAGGCGGTGCCGCAGCGTACGCACCCCGTCCTCGGCGGCCAGTTCGGGACGCAGCGCGGCCAGCTGCCGGTCGGACAGGCCGGCCCGCTTCGCCCGACGCAGCAGCTCCGCGTCCAGCACCGGCGCCGCCACGATCTCGGCACGCAACTCGACCAGGGCGGCGATCTGGTCCAGGAACCACGGGTCGATGCCGCCGGAGGCGGCACTGACCTCGGCGATCGAGGCACCGAGCCGCAACGCCCGCTCCACCGTGTAGAGCCGCCCGTCGTGCGGCATGCCCAGCGCGGCGAGGGTGTTCTCCTTCGTCGCGCCCTGCGGGTCCGGCACGCTCCAGAAACCGGCTGCCTTGGTTTCCATCGAACGCATCGCCTTGTTCAGCGCCTCGGTGAAGTTACGCCCGAGGCTCATCGCCTCGCCGACCGACTTCATCGTGGTGGTCAGCTCCGGGTCCGCGCCGGGGAACTTCTCGAACGCGAACCGGGGGATCTTCACCACCACGTAGTCAAGCGTCGGCTCGAACGCGGCCGGCGTCTTGAGGGTGATGTCGTTGGGGATCTCGTCGAGGGTGTAGCCGATGGCCAGCTTCGCGGCGATCTTCGCGATCGGGAAGCCGGTCGCCTTCGACGCCAACGCCGACGAGCGGGACACCCGCGGGTTCATCTCGATGACCACGATGCGGCCGTCGGCCGGGTTCACCGCGAACTGGATGTTGCAGCCCCCGGTGTCCACGCCGACCTCACGCAGCACCGCGATGCCCAGATCCCGCAGGTGCTGGTACTCCCGGTCGGTAAGCGTCATGGCCGGCGCCACGGTCACGCTGTCACCGGTGTGCACCCCCATCGGGTCGACGTTCTCGATCGAGCAGACCACCACCACGTTGTCGTGGCGGTCCCGCATGAGTTCGAGTTCGTACTCCTTCCAGCCGAGCACGCTCTCCTCGATGAGCACCTCGTGCACCGGACTGGCGGCCAGCCCGGCACCCGCGATGCGTTCCAGGTCGGCGTCGGTGTGCGCCATGCCCGAACCGAGACCGCCCATGGTGAACGACGGCCGGATCACCACCGGCAGGCCCAGCTCGGTCACCGTCTCGCGGACCTCGTCCATCGAGTGGCAGACCCGTGAACGCGGCACCAGCGCCGACGGGTCGGCCACGCCAAGGCGTACGCCGGCCTTCGCCACGATCTCCTTGAACAGCTGTCGGTCCTCGCCGCGCCGGATCGCGTCGATGTTCGCGCCGATCAGCTCGACGCCGTACTTCTCCAACACCCCGGCCTCGTGCAACGCCACCGCGGTGTTCAGGGCGGTCTGCCCACCCAGCGTGGGCAGCACCGCGTCCGGACGCTCCTTGGCGATCACCAGTTCGACGAACTCCGGGGTGATCGGCTCGACGTAGGTGGCGTCGGCGAACTCCGGGTCGGTCATGATGGTGGCCGGGTTGGAGTTGACCAGGCTGACCCGGATCCCCTCGGCGCGCAGCACCCGGCACGCCTGAGTCCCCGAGTAGTCGAACTCGCAGGCCTGTCCGATGACGATCGGTCCCGACCCGATCACCAGGATGTGCTTGAGATCGGTCCGCTTAGGCATTGGTACGCCCCCCACTGAGAGCCCGGCCGTCGATCAGCTCGGCGAAGCGGTCGAAGAGATAGTCCGCGTCGTGCGGGCCGGCCGCCGCCTCCGGGTGGTACTGAACGGTGAAGGCGGGCACGTCGCGCGCCCGCAGCCCCTCGACCACGTTGTCGTTGAGGCAGACGTGCGACACCTGGACGCCACCGAACTCGGTCTCGATCACCTGGTCCGGGACCACCGCGCCCGGCCGAACCCCGGGCACCTCCACCGCGAAGCCGTGGTTGTGGCTGGTCACCTCGACCTTGCCGGTGACCCGGTCGAGCACCGGCTGGTTGATGCCCCGATGGCCGTAGCCGAGCTTGTAGGTGCCGAAGCCGAGCGCCCGGCCGAGGATCTGGCTGCCGAAGCAGATGCCGAACAGCGGCACCTCGCGGCGCATCACCTCGCGGGCCAGCGCGACCGGCGCGTCGGCGGTCGCCGGGTCACCCGGCCCTGGTGAGAAGAAGACCGCGTCGGCTCCGGTGGCCAGCAGGTCCTCGATGGTCGAGTGGGCCGGCAGCACGTGGGTGGTCACGCCACGCGCGGCGAGCCGGCGCGGCACGTTGCGCTTGATGCCCAGGTCCAGTGCGGCCACCGTGAACCGGTGCTCGCCCTCGGCGTCGACCACGTACGGCGTCGCGGTGGTCACCTCGGCGGAGAGGTCCGCGCCGAGCATCTGCGGCGACTGGCGGACCCGTTCGAGCAGCGCCCGAGGGTCGTCCTCGACACTGGAGACGCCCACCCGCATCGCGCCACGTTCGCGCAGGTGGCGGGTCAGGGCCCGGGTGTCCACGCCGCTGATGCCGACCACTCCCTCGGTGGCCAGCCGGTCCTCCAGCCCGCCGGTGGCCCGCCAACTGGAGCTCACCCGGGCCGGGTCACGCACCACGTAACCGGCCACCCAGATCCGGCGCGACTCGTCGTCCTCGGCGTTGATGCCGGTGTTGCCGATGTGCGGAGCGGTCTGCACCACCACCTGACGGTGGTACGACGGGTCGGTGAGCGTCTCCTGGTAACCGGTCATCCCGGTGTTGAAGACCGCCTCGCCGAAGGTCTCCCCGACACTGCCGTACGCCTCGCCGTGGAAGGTGCGCCCGTCCTCCAGGACGAGAATCGCCGGACGCCTACGACTCATGCCGCGCCTCCGATCCGGACTGTGGTGCTCCGCTGCGCTGCGCTGCTCGCTCGGATCACTTGACTACCTTTCCGTCCAGGACCGTCGCCTCGCCACGCAGGAAGGTCGCCACGATGCGACCCGGCAGCGTCATCCGGGCGTACGGGGTGTTGCGGCTACGGCTGGCCAGCTCCGCCGGCTCGATCACCCGACGGACCGCCGGGTCGACCAGGGTGAGGGTGGCCGGCGCGCCGGGGGCCGGGTCGTGGCCGTGTTCGGTCAGCCCGGCGATCCGGGCCGGCGTACGGGACATCCGCTCGGCGATCAGGTCCCACTGCGGACCCAGCACGTCGAGCGCGATGGACAGCGCCGTCTCCAGCCCGAGCATGCCCGGCCGGGCGTACGCCCACTCGCACTCCTTGTCCTCCACGGCGTGCGGGGCGTGGTCCGTGGCGATGATGTCGATCACTCCGTCGACCAGCGCGGCCCGCAGCGCGGCGATGTCGGTGGCGGTACGCAGCGGAGGGTTGACCTTGAAGACGGGGTCGTACGCTCCGCCTGGGCTCCAGTTGTTCGCGAGCTCGGGGCTCGCAAGCTCACTCCTCCCGCTCACGAGTGCGTCGGTGAGCAGCAGGTGGTGCGGGGTTACCTCGGCGGTGACGCGTACCCCCCGGGCCTTGGCGTGGCGCAGCACCTCGACGCTGCCGGCGGTGGAGACGTGGCAGATGTGCAGCCGGCTGCCGACGTGCTCGGCCAGCAGCACGTCCCGCGCGATGATCGCCTCCTCGGCGACCGCCGGCCAGCCGGTCAGGCCCAGCCGGGTGGAGACCTCACCCTCGTGCATCTGCGCGCCCTCGGTGAGCCGGGGTTCCTCGGCGTGCTGGGCGATGATGCCGTCGAACGCCTTCACGTACTCCAGCGCGCGGCGCATCAGCCGCGGGTCGGCGACACAGTGCCCGTCGTCGGAGAAGATCCGCACCCGGGCCGCCGACTCGGCCATCGCGCCGAGTTCGGCCAGCCGCTCGCCGGCCAGAGCGACGGTGACCGCACCGATCGGCTGCACGTCGACCAGCCCGGCCTCGCGGCCGAGCCGCCACACCTGCTCCACCACTCCGGCGGTGTCGGCCACCGGTGAGGTGTTCGCCATCGCGCAGACCGCGGTGTAGCCGCCGAGCGCCGCCGCCCGGGAGCCGGTCTCGACCGTCTCGGCGTCCTCCCGGCCGGGCTCCCGCAGGTGGGTATGCAGATCGACCAGGCCGGGCAGGGCGACCAGCCCGTCGGCGTCGATCACCGTGGCGTCCGGCTCGGACAGGCTCGTGCCGGTCTCGGCGACGACGCCGTCGCGGATCAGCAGGTCGGTCGGTGCGGCGCCGAGGACGCTGACGTTCCTGATCAGGTACGAGTTCACCGGTTGTTCCCCCCGAGCAGCAGGTAGAGGACGGCCATCCGGACGGAGACACCGTTGGCGACCTGTTCGACGATGGTGGAGCGGGGCGAGTCCGCGACCTCCGGCGTGATCTCCATGCCCCGGTTCATCGGACCGGGATGCATGACGATGGCGTGCTCCGGCAGTCGGCTCATGCGCGGACCGTCCAGGCCGTAGCGGCGGGCGTACTCGCGGGCGGAGGGGAAGTAGGAGTCGTTCATCCGCTCCCGCTGCACCCGCAGCATCATCACCACGTCGGACGAGGGCAGCACCGCGTCGAGGTCGTAGCAGACGTCGGTGCCCGGCGCGAGGGCGGCGGCGATGTCGACCGGGATGAGCGTGGGTGGCCCGACCAGGGTCACCTTGGCGCCGAGGGTGGACAGCAGCAGCACGTTGGAGCGGGCCACCCGGGAGTGCAGCACGTCACCGACCACCGCCACCGACAGGCCGGCCAGCCGTCCCAGCCGGGACCGCATCGTGTACGCGTCGAGCAGTGCCTGGGTGGGATGCTCGTGGGTGCCGTCGCCGGCGTTGACCACCGAACCGTCGACCCAGTCGGCGAGGCGGTGCGGGGCACCCGAGGCGGGGTGACGAACCACCACCGCGTCGGCCCCCATCGCCTGCAGGGTCAGCGCGGTGTCCTTGAGGCTCTCGCCCTTGGCGACGCTGGAGCCCTTCGCCGAGAAGTTGATCACGTCGGCGCTTAGCCGTTTGGCCGCCGCCTCGAAGGAGATCCGGGTGCGGGTCGAATCCTCGTAGAAGAGATTCACCACGGTCCGGCCCCGCAACGCGGGCAGCTTCTTGACCTCACGCCCGGCCACCGCGGCCATCTCGGCGGCGGTGTCCAGGATCTGGGTGGCGGTGTCGGCGTCAAGGTCGGCGCCGGAGAGCAGGTGCCTGATCATGAGTAGCGCCGCCTTCCGTTCGCGACCGCGACGCTCCGCTGCGCCGCGCTCCTCGCGCTCACCGGGCCTCCTCGCCGTAGAGCCGAACCTCGTCCGCGCCGTCGGTCTCGGCCAGCGTCACCTTGACACTCTCGGCCAGGGCGGTCGGGATGTTCTTGCCGACATAGTCGGCACGGATCGGTAGCTGCCGGTGCCCCCGGTCGACAAGCACGGCGAGTTGCACCGAAGCGGGCCGCCCCAGGTCACCGAGCGCATCGAGAGCGGCCCGGACAGTCCGACCGGAGAAGAGAACGTCGTCGACGAGGACCACCCGCTTGCCGTCGATGCCACCGGCCGGCAGTTGGGTGGGGCCGACCGCCCGGGTGGCGTTTCGGCGCAGGTCGTCGCGGTAGAGAGTGATGTCGAGCACGCCGACCGGCACGGAAATGCCCTCGAAGGCGCTGATCCGGGCGGCGAGGCGGCTGGCGAGGGGGGCACCCCGGGTGGGGATGCCGAGCAGCACGGTGTCGGCGGCGCCCTGGGTCTTCTCGAGGATCTGGTGAGCGATGCGGTCGACGACGCGTTGCAGGTCGGCGCTGGTCAAAATCACCTTCACCGAGGGTTGTCGCGGCGGCGACGACGGAGCAGCCGATGGGTAGGCCACGGCGGACCTCCTTCCCCGCCTCACGGGACGGGTCGTTAAAGGACGTCGGATCCTCCCGGCCGGCCGGGAAGGGCCGGCGCAGGGGCTTCGGCAACGTTACCAGTGGTCGTCGCCGCCTCAACGCGCGGGCATCAGCTACGACGGCGTCACCCGCCGCCGTTGGCTGACTGGCCAGTCAGCCAGGCGAAACGGGACAACTCACCCGGGGTACACAACGGGAAGATCGCGACCACTTGACCACGTGTACGAATCCCCGTACCGTCACGCTCCGTAGCGAATCGCTGGGAGAACCCGAGCAGCACTGGGAGTGTCCGAATGCCCTCTGAATACGCCAAGTCTCTGGGCGCCCGCCTGCGCTCCATCCGCCAGCAGCAGGGCCTGTCCCTGCAGGGGGTGGAGGAGAAGTCGAACGGGCGTTGGAAGGCGGTCGTGGTCGGCTCGTACGAGCGCGGCGACCGGGCCGTCACGGTGTCCCGTCTGGCCGAGCTGGCTGAGTTCTACCGTGTGCCGGTCTCGGAGTTGCTGCCCGACGGCAGCGGGGTACGACACGAACCCACCAGCAAGATCGTTCTGGACCTGGAGCGCCTCTACGACGAGGCCAGCGAGGATCTCGCCTACGTGGCCCGGTACGCGCGCGCCATCCAGCAGCAGCGCGGTGACTACAACGGCCGGGTGCTGTCGATCCGCGCCGACGACCTGCGCGCCCTCGCGATCGTCTACGACGCCTCGCCGTCCGGCCTGATCGAGCGGCTCACCGAGCACGGCGTACTGGTCGCCGACCCGCGGGCGTTCTTCGCCTCCTGAAGTCCGACCACACGAAAGGGCCCGTGCCGGACGGCACGGGCCCTTTCGTCGCTTTCGTCGCTGGTGCGCGACGCTCATCGGTGACGTCAGCCCACCTCAACGGGTGGCGTACTCGGCGATCCGACCGAGCAGGCCGTTGAGGAAGCGGGGCGAGTCGTCGGTCGACATCTGCCGGGCCAGTTCCACCGCCTCGCTGATCGCCACCGCGTCGTCGATCTCGTCGAGATACAACAGCTCGTAGACCGCGATCCGGGCCAGGTTGCGGTCGACCACCGGCATCCGGTCGAGCGTCCAGCCCTCGGCGTAGCTGGAGATCAGCTCGTCGATCCGGTCCAGGTGCCCGGCCACCCCCTCGACCAGGCCGACCGCGTACCCCAGGTGGTCGGGGCGCGGCTTCTCGATCCGCTCGACATAGCCGGCCAGCACCTCGACCGGCGGACGATCACGCAGGTCGGCCTCGAAGAGCACGTCCAACGCCCGCTTGCGCGCCTTGCGGCGCGCCGGCATCTGCTGCTTCGGACCCTCGGACATCAGGCGCGGCCGAGGTAACGGCCGTCGCGGGTGTCGACCTTGATCTTCTCGCCGGTGGTGACGAAGAGCGGCACCTGAACGGTCGCGCCCGTCTCCACCGTCGCCGGCTTGTTGCCACCGGTGGACCGGTCGCCCTGCAGGCCCGGCTCGGTGTAGGTGACCTCCAACACGACCGAGGTCGGCAGCTCGACGTAGAGCGGCACACCCTCGTGGGTGGCCACGATCGCCTCGGCCTCGGGCAGCAGGTAGTTGGCTGCCTCGCCGACCGTGCCGCCCATCACCGTGATCTGGTCGAACGTCTCCATGTCCATGAAGACGTAGTCCTCGCCGTCGGCGTAGAGATACTGCATCGTGCGCTTGTCGACGGTCGCGGTCTCAACCTTGGTGCCCGCGTTGAAGGTCTTGTCGACCACCTTGCCGGAGAGCACGTTCTTCAGCGTGGTACGCACAAACGCACCACCCTTACCGGGCTTGACGTGCTGGAACTCGACGACGGACCAGAGCTCTCCGTCGAGGTTGAGTACCAGGCCGTTCTTCAGGTCGTTGGTGGTGGCCATTTCCTGCCTTGATCATCATTTGGCGGACAGACCTGGCAAGTCTACTAGCCGCTCCGCAACCCGCCGACCGCCGTCGGTCGCCCACCCGGGTTCGGTGCCGTCGGAGCGGGCGTGCCTGTCACGCCGGGCCCTGCTGGGCCGGGCACGGTCAGTAACGCTGCGCCCCGGTCCCCCACCCTCATGTGCTCCCTTTGCTCTGCTTCAACCCACGCATCAGTCACTTTCTGTGGCGAATTCGCCGCGCATCGCCGCCCATCCTCATCACGAAGGCCCTGGTCTGCTGCTAGTGCGTGGATTGAAGCAGAGCAAAGGATGGAAAGAGGTGTGGGGGCGGGGGGGCGGCCCTTCACGCACGGTAGGCGACACCGAACGTAACGGCAGCGGATGGCGCGTTGTCGAACGCGAGGCGGATCGGACGCGAAGCGGGCTGGCTCAGGCAGGCTGGTCGCGGCGGTTGGCCAGGTGGTGCAGGGCCAGGCGGTAGCCGTCCACGCCGAGGCCGCAGATCACGCCGGTCGCCACTGCGGAGACGACCGAGTGGTGGCGGAACTCCTCCCGCGCGTGGATGTTGGAGATGTGCACCTCCACAAGCGGTCCGCGCAGCATCGCGCAGGCGTCCCGTACGGCGATCGAGTAGTGCGACCAGGCCGCCGGGTTGAGCACCACGGCGGCACCCTCGTCGGCGGCGGCATGTAGCCAGCCGAGCAGCTCGTGCTCGGCGTCGGTCTGCCGCACGTCGACGTCCAGGCCCAGGTCACGAGCGGTCGTCTCGCAGAGTTTCACCAGGTCGGCGTAGCTGGTCACGCCGTAGACGTCGACCTGGCGGGTGCCCAGCCGGCCCAGATTCGGCCCGTTGAGCACATACACCCTGGTGGGTGACGCCGAGCCGCCCTCCGCTCGCGACTGCGGGGCTCGCAAACCCGGCTCACTCCTCGCGCTCACCGGGACACCGCAGCGTAGGCGGTGTGCAGCAGGTCGTCGTCCGGGCCGTCGAGGATCGCCGGTCGGGCCAACCCGTCCAGCACCACGAAACGCAGCCGGCTGCCCCGGGCCTTCTTGTCGACCCGCATGGTGGCCAGCAGGCGGGGCCAGGTGTCGGCGTCGTAAGCAGTCGGCAGGTCGAGCGCCGTCAGCACCGCACGGTGCCGCGACGCCGTGGCCGCGTCCAACCGGCCGGCGAGGCGGGCCAGCTCGGCCGCGTACACCAGGCCGACGGACACCGCGTGACCGTGCCGCCAGCGGTAACCCTCGACCTTCTCGATCGCGTGGGCCAGGGTGTGCCCGTAGTTGAGCACCTCCCGTACGCCCGACTCACGCAGGTCTCCGGCGACCACGTCGGCCTTGACCCGGATGGCCCGCTCGATCAACTCTCGGACGACCGGCCCGGCGGGGTCGGTCGCGGCGGCCGGGTCGGCCTCGACCAGGTCGAGGATGACCGGATCGGCGATGAACCCGCACTTGACCACCTCGGCCAGACCGGCGGCCAGGTCCGCCGGCGGGAGGCTGTCCAGCGAGGCGAGGTCGGCCAGTACGCCGACCGGCGGGTGGAAGGCACCGACGAGGTTCTTGCCGGCGGCGGTGTTGATCCCGGTCTTGCCACCGACCGCCGCGTCGACCATGCCGAGCAACGAGGTGGCCACCGGTACCCAGCGCACCCCGCGCAGCCAGCACGCCGCCACGAACCCGGCCAGGTCGGTGACCGCACCGCCGCCGAGGCCGACCACCGCGTCGGTACGGGTGAAGCCCGCCTCACCGAGCCGGTCCCAGCACTGCGCCGCCACATCGACATGCTTGCCGGCCTCGGCGTCGGGCACCTCGATCGGCAGGGGTGTCACACCGGCCGCGGCCAGGGCGGCACCGACCGCGTCGGCCGACTCCTTCAGGGGTGGCGCGTGCAGCACCGCGGCCCGAGTGGCGTCGGGCAGCAGGCCAGGCAGCGCATCGAGCAGGTTGCGCCCGACCAGCACGTCGTACGGCCGCTCGCCACCGACCGGGATCCGGGTCACCTCGTCCATCGCCGGGAGCCTAGCCCACCCACCGCCGATCCGACCCGCGCCGCCACCGGCTGCCCGAGGGGTGGAACAACGTTTAACGCTCCGCGTAACGGGCACGGGCAGCCGGGAGCCACATGCGAGAGGGAGTCCACATGAACGGGCGGATGATCGACGGTGCCGACATCCGGCTGCCCGCCACCATCCTCGGCTTCGGCCTCGGCGGCTTCGTCGACGGCATCCTGCTGCACCAGGTCTTCCAGTGGCACCACATGCTGAGCAGCACCGGCAGTGACAACATCGGGGTACGCGAGTACCCGGTGGACACCGTCGCGGGGCTGGAGATGAACACCGTCTGGGACGGCCTGTTCCATGTGGTGACCTGGGTGGCCGTGCTGACCGGGCTCGCGATGCTCTACTCACGGGTGACCCGCTCCCGGGGCCGACTGTGGCGCTCGCCCATGCTGTGGGGCTGGGCGTTGATCGGATGGGGTCTGTTCAACCTGATCGAAGGCATCGTCGACCACCACATCCTGGGCATCCACCACGTCCGCGCCGGCGAGCACCAACTCTGGTGGGACCTCGGCTTCCTCGCGTTGGGCGTGGTGCTGATCGTCGTCGGCTGGCTCGTGCAGCGCCGCGCCACCGCCGTGGACGCCGGTGCCGACGAACGGCGGACGTCCACCCGGGGCCGACCGAGGTGAGCCCGCCGCTGGTGGTGAGCCCGGCGCTGGCTGCGGCGCACGGCACCGAGCACGCCACCACCGTCGGTCCGGCACTGCTCGTACCGCTGCTGGCCGGCTGGCTCTACCTGGCCGCCGCGCTGCGGCAACGGGCCCCCGACCGGGCCGGCTGGAGTCACTGGCGTACGACGGCCTTCGCCGTCGGGTGCGCCCTGCTCGCCATCGCCCTGCTCATTCCGGCGGACGGCTTCGCCGCGCACATGTGGCAGCATCTGCTGCTCGGCATGCTGGCGCCGCTGGGGCTGGTGCTCGGCGCCCCCGGCATCCTGGCCCTGCGCTGCGTCGACCGGCGGACCGGGCGGGCGGCCCTGCGGATCTTGGGTTCTCCGGCGTTGCGACCGTTGACCCACCCGGTCATCGGACTGCTGCTCACCGCCGGCGGGCTGTGGGTGCTCTACCTCACCCCGCTGTACCGGGCCACCCTCACCGACCCCGCACTGCACGGTCTGGTCAACCTGCACTTCCTGCTCAGCGGGTTGCTGTTCACCTGGTCGATCGCCGGCCCGGATCCCTACCCGCACCGGGCCCGGGTACCGGTCCGGCTGGTGGTGCTCGGCGCGGCCGTGGTGGCGCACGCCAGCCTCGCCCAGCTGATGTACGCGGGTCTGCTGGTCGACGTGCCGGCGACCCCGGAGCAACTGCGCGTCGGCGCGACGGTGATGTACTACGGCGGCGATCTCGCCGAGATCCTGCTCGCCCTCGCCCTGCTGGCCACCTGGCGCCCCCGACCGCGACGTCGCCGAACGGTCGGCACCGCGGTCACCGTCGGCTCCTGATCCGGGCCGGGCTCGCGCCGCCACCCGGCGTCGCTCGGGAACCCGGCGCTACGGCTTCAGCAGGGCGACGATCTCCGCGACGATCTCCTCAGGGGTGCGCCCGTCGGTGACCACGGTGGCGGTGGCGACCTCGGCGTACAGCGGTCGGCGCTGGTCCATCAGGTGTTTGAGGGTGGCCCGGGGGTTGATCGCCAGCAGCGGCCGGCCGACGCCGAGACCGACCCGCTTGACCGCGTCCGGCAGCTCGACGGAGAGGTGCACCACCCGGTGACCGACAAGCGCGGCCCGGTTCTCCTCGGCCAGCACCGCGCCCCCGCCGAGGGCGAGCACCCCGGAGCAGGAGGCCAGCGCCGCGGCCAGCGCCGCCCGTTCGAGGGTACGGAAGTGCGCCTCCCCCTCGTCGACGAAGATCTCCGGGATCGGCTTGCCCGCCAGGCGCTCGATGTCGGCGTCGGTGTCCCGGAACTCGACGCCGAGCGCGTCCGCCAGACCCTGCCCGACGGTGGTCTTGCCCGAGCCGGGCGCGCCGACCAGCACGCAGACCGGTCGGGTCGGACCGGTCACCGGATCACCAGCGCGTCGAGGTAACCGGCCAGGTTGCGGCGCATCTCGGCGACCGAGTCACCGCCGAACTTCTCCACCGCCGCCTCTGCCAGCACCAGCGCCACCATCGCCTCGGCGACCACGGCGGCGGCCGGCACCGCGCAGACGTCGGAGCGCTGGTTGATGGCAGTGGCCGGCTCCCCGGTGGTGACGTCCACCGTGGCCAGCGCACGGTTCAACGAGGAGATCGGCTTCATCGCCGCCTTCACCCGCAGCGGCTCACCTGTGGTGATGCCGCCCTCCAGGCCGCCGGCCCGGTCGGTGACCCGCCGTACGCCGGTGGGGGTGGGCATGATCTCGTCGTGCGCCTCGGAGCCCCGGGACCGGGCCTGCTGCCAGCCGTCGCCGATCTCCACACCCTTGATCGCCTGGATCGACATCAGCGCCGTGGCCAGCCGGGCGTCGAGCTTGCGGTCCCACTGCACGTGGCTGCCCAGACCGGGCGGCACGCCGTACGCCAGCACCTCGACCACGCCGCCGAGGGTGTCGGCGGCCTTCTTCGCGGCGTCGACCTCGGCGACCATCCGGGCGCTGGCCTCCGGGTCGAGGCAGCGCAGCGGGTCGGCGTCGATGCGCTCGGCGTCCTCCGGGCGGGGCCGCAGCCCCGGTTTGACGGCGACCGGGCCCAACTCCACCACGTGCGAGACGATCTCGATGCCGAGGGCCTGCTGCACCAGTGCCTTGGCCACCGTACCGACGGCGACCCGGGCGGCGGTCTCCCGCGCGCTGGCCCGCTCCAGGATCGGCCGGGCGTCGGTGTGGCCGTACTTCTGCATGCCGGCCAGGTCGGCGTGGCCGGGCCGGGGCCGCGTCAGCGGCGCGTTGCGGGCCTGCCGGGCCAGCTCGTCGGGGTCGACCGGGTCGGCGGCCATCACGGTGCGCCACTTGGGCCACTCGGAGTTGCCGACCCGGATGGCGACCGGGCTGCCCAGGGTCACGCCGTGCCGCAGACCGCCGATGATCTCGATCTCGTCCTGCTCGAAGGCCATCCGGGCCCCCCGGCCGTAGCCGAGCCGGCGGCGGGCCAGGTCTCCGGCGATGTCGGTGGAGGTCACCTCGACACCGGCCGGCACCCCCTCCAGCAACGCGACGAGAGCGGGTCCGTGTGATTCCCCTGCGGTCAACCAGCGCAACACAGCCATGAGTCTGTCACGCCCGGTGTCCGCCACCCCGCGCCGCCCGCCGCGTCCCGCCCTGCGGACGCGGCGGGGCGGGCGGATCAGATGCCTCGGCCGCGCCGGTGCAGGGTACGCAGCACCGTGTCGGCGCGGACCACCCGCCCGGCGACCGCCAGGGCCAGGTAGGCGCGGGGTTCCCGCGGGTTGCGCCGGATGGTCCGCCGGGCCCAGCGCACCGCGCCCCGGGAGTCTCCCGACGCGGCGTGGGCGAAGGCGATCTGCCCGGTGACCCGGGCCTGCCCCGCCGGTTGGCTGGCGAACTCGGGATAGCGGTCCAGCAGCCACTGCAGCGCCTCGGAGATGGTGTCCCACCGCTGGGCGAAGTACGACCGCTTGTGCCATCGCACCTCCACGTACGGGGTGCGCAAGTTGACCAGCGGTGCGCTGCGGGCGGCCCGGAGCAGGAACTCGTAGTCCTCGGCGTAGCTGCCCGGGATCTCCTCGTCGACGAGCCCGAACCCGTCCCGCAACGCCGCCGCCCGGATCACGAAGGTCGACGGGTGCAACTCGGTCATCCGGTCGCGCAGCAGCTCGGCCAGGCTGATCGAGTCGCGGTCCAGCACCCGCTCAACGGTGTGCCCGTCGTAGCTGACCCGGATGCCGCAGCTGACGAACTCGGCACCGGGCACCCTGGCCAGCGCCTCGGTCTGGGCGCGCAGCTTGCCGGGCAGCCACTCGTCGTCGTCGTCGCAGAAGGCGACCAGCTCACCGGTGGCGGCCAGGGTACCCGTGTTGCGGGCGCCGGCCAGGCCCGGCGTGCGTGCGTTGGTGATCATTCGCACCGGCCGGTCCGGGGCGGACAGGTCCGCCAGCGTGGGGTCCGGTTCGGACTGGTCGTACACGACGACCACCTCGACCGGCCCCGGGTAGTCCTGGGCGACGATGGCCCGTACCGCGGCCCGCAGCAGCTCCGGTCGGTTGCGGGTGGGCACCACGGCGCTCACGCTCGGGTACGAGGTCACGGCTTCCGCCTTCCGTTCGGGCCGGGTCCGCGCCACGGCCGCCACCAGGGTCGGTGGTGCCGCTGTGCGGCGGCGGCCACCAGGTCCTCGACGATCACTCCCACCCGCCGCACCGCGGCACGCCGCCCGTCGGCCGCACCGGCGTCCACCGCGACGGTGAACCGTGAGTGGTCGGCGAGACCAGCGGCCAGCGTGTCCCGCAGCTCCTGCTGGGACTCGCAGAGCGCCACCAGGCCGGCCGCGCCGAGCCGGCGGGCGAACAGCAACTGATGGTCGTCGACATGCTCGCCACGGGCCGGGTCGCGGGGCACCACGATCGGCAGATGCCCGTGCCGGCGGGCCTCCAGGATGGTGGCCGGTCCACCGTGACAGACCACCAGGTCGGCCCGGGCCATCGCCGCCTGCAAATCGGCGTGGCCAAGGAACGGCACCGCCTCGGGCAGGTCGTCGGCCCGGGTGTGGCCGTGCTGCACGGTCAGCCGAACCTCCCCGGCAACCTCGTCCTGCCACTGGCGCAGCCAGTCGACCAGCCGGTCGAACGGATGCTTGTCGGTGCCGACGGCAACCAGCACCTGTGGCCTGCCGTCGATGCGCGGTTCGCGGGGCTCCGGCACGCGTACCGTCGGCTCCTCGGGGGCCGGGCGGGGCCGCACCGGCGTGGCCCGCTGCCCGTCGCCGGGCGCGTCGCCGCTCACAGCAGCGTCCCCACGACGGTGGCCTCCGGGTACTGGCGGCGCTGCTCCTCCCACTGCACGAGCATCGCCGACAGGAACGGGCGGCACAGCCGGGCGGTAAGCGTCGGTGTGTCGATCCGGTCGTAGACCTCGATGTAGACGGTCGGGATGCGGCGCAGCCGGGCGAACACGACGAACGGCACCGCCACGCCCGCGCCGGTGGTGACCACCGCGGCGACCCGCCGCCGACGCAGCACCCGGACGGCCAGCCACGTGTTGCGCAGCAGGTTGCCCAGGTGACGGGTGGTGGGATGGTACGCCGGAACGACGTCCTCCCCGGCCAGCAGCGACAGCGCCTCCGGCGTGTCGAAGGTGACCCAGCATCGTCGCCAGGTCTCGTACCAGGGCCGCAGGGCGAGCAACTGCGCCAGGTGCCCTCCGCTCGACCCGACCAGCAGCAGCACCGGCTGCTGGTCCGCTCCATTGTTTGTGTTGTCCACGCGACTCCCCACAAGTCCGCTTGACGTGTCAGTCAGCTGTGTCGGTTCTGAATGGTGTCCAGCAGGGCGGGATGCAGCGCCGGGTTCCAGCCGGCACCGGCGTCCGCCAGCCGCCAGGTCCGCAGCCACATCTCCACCAGGTAGGCATCGGCCACCAGCCGCTGCCGGGCCCGGTCCAGCCCCAGCGCGTCGCCGTGCCGGACCAGCCAGGTGTCGACCTGCCGGGCCGCCTCGGCGGCCGGTTCACCCCGCACCACGAGCGCGCGCTGGAACGCGTCGTGGGCCAGGTCGAAGCCGACGGGTACGTCCGGCCCGCTGTGCTCCCAGTCCCAGGCGATGAGTTCCCCCTCGTGCCGGCCGAGGTTCCACGGCACCCAGTCGCCGTGCCAGTGGCCGAACTCGACGGTGACGTCACCGTGCCGGCGGGCCAGGTCGGCGACCGCCGCCGACGCACGGTCGCCGACGGTGTCGGCGGCGCGCCGCGCCTGTGTGGTCAGCCGGTCCAGGAACGGTGAGCCGGCCAGTGGCCGGGCCGACGCCGGTGGGCCGCCCCGCCGAGCCACCGCGAGCAGCGCCGCCAGGTCGGGCGGCGTGTCGACGGACACCCCACGGATCCGCGCCGGCAGCGGCTCGACCACCGCCACCGCCTGCCCGGCCCAGGCGAACTCGGTGAGCAGGCGGGTGGTGCCGGGATGTCCGGCCGTCCCGGCCAGCCCGGCGACCTCCCGTAGCGCCGCGGCCTCGGCGGTGACAAGCGCGCGCGTCGCGTCGTTCCAGCCGATCTTCGCGTACCCGCGCGGCTCGCCTTGACCGTCGAACAGTTGCAGCGTCGGCTTGTGGTTCGGATCCGGTGGGCGCACCCCGCAGGCCGCGTGTACCGGCGCGCCGAGTTCGGCACCGATCCGCGCGGCGAGCAGCACCTCCGCCGGGTCGAGTCCGGCCGGCAGCGCCACGGTCAGCACCGGAAAGGGGGCCCGGTCCACCGCACCGGCCCGAGCCGCCACGCCGAGCACCGCCCGCGCCGCTCGCAGCTTCGCCGGACGCAGGGCGTTGTACGACAGCAACGCCGCCGCCGCGACCTGGGGGCAGCCCAACGGCAGCAGGAAACGGGCCCGGGCCACCGACGGCACCACCGCGTACCGGGCCACGACGGTGTGTCCGGTCGGCGGCTCGGCGTCCACGGTCACCGCGACCCGGGCGTCGGAGAAGACCGCCCGGGTGACCCAGCCCAGACCGTCGTCCCGACTCCGGGGGTCGCCCGTGGTGGTGGCCGAGGCGGTCACGCGACCCGGTCCGGCCAGTCGAGCCGCAACCCCAGCCGCTGCCGCAACGCCTCGTTGTGCGGGCGGTAGTACGCGGTCAGTTCGGCGCGCAGCGCCGGCTCCAGCGGCGCGGACCGCCGGTCGTTGTAGACCTTGAAGTTCGGCAGGTCGAACGGGGGCAGGCCGAGGAAGTCCAGGGTGCGTCGGTAGGTCGCCCGCGCGTCGCGGTACAACTCCTCGCTGGGCAGGAAGAGGATCTGACTGCGGTCGAAGCGCTCCAGCCACGGTTGCAGGTGTTCCAGGTACCGGCCCCGCGCCCGGTAGGTATACCAGTCGTAGGGCTCGCTGAAGTAGTTCGGTTCGGCGATCAACCGTTCCCGCTCCCCTGCCGTGCGCTCCGCCTCGGCGGCCAGCGCGGCGGCGAAGTCGAGCGGCTCCACGCCGTTGGTCCGCCGCTCCTTCCAGTGCGAGTAGGCCCGCTCCACCGGGTCGCGCAGCAGCACGATCAGCCGCACCGAAGGCATCAGCGCGGACACCCGCTCGGCGGCCAGCGGGTGAAACATGTACAGCGGGGCGGCCTCGCCGACGCGGACCGGACCGCCGTGGCGGTTCTCCAGCGTCTCCCGCTGCCGCAGGGTCGGGAAGTGCGAGCGGTACCACGCCTCGCCGCGGTTCCAGTGCTCCTCGAAGTAGTGCGAGGACTTCGTGTTCCAGGCGGGGAAGAGCCGGGGTACCAGCGGATGCTGGATCAGGTAGTTCCACAGCGAGGTGGTGCCGCCTCGCTTGGTGCCGATGATGAGGAAGTCCGGCAACGGCCGGCGGTCGCTGGTGCGTACCCCGTAGTCGACGAGGCTTTCCCGTACCCGGTTCGTCACCTGGGTCGGCACCAACTGCTTCACCCGGTCGCGAATGGACGACACGACGAACTCACCTGCCCTTCGACGTCCGTGGGGGGGGGGCCCCCCCCCCCCCCCCCCCCCACGGGGCCGCCGGGGGGGCCCCCCCCCCGCCCCCCCGGGCCCGCGCGGCCCCCCCCCCCCCCCCCCGCCGCCCCCCCGGGGGGGGGGGGGGGGGCCCCCCCCCCCCCCCCCCACGGATCTGCACCATGGTCACCCGGATGCCGCGTCGCACCCGGGGCAACGTCAACAAGCCGACGCAGACGGTGGCGAGCGTGCCCACCGCGAGCGCCAGTCCGGCGATGCCTCTGCCGGCCACCGCCAGGCCGGCCACCGCCGCCAGCCCGACTCCCGCCACGGTGACCGCCGCCGCGGCCAGCATCCGGGCGTCCACCAGGGGTTGGCGCACCACCAGCCGGGCGAAGGTGGCCGCGCAGAGGTTCTCCGTCACGATGCCGGCGGCCCAGGCCGTCGCCGCGCCGGTCGCCCCGTGGGCGGGAATCAGCGCCAGCCCACCGCCGACGGTGACCAGCAGCCCGGCCAGCGCCGCGGCCAGGTGCAGGCCGCTGCGCCCGCCCATCAGCAGCAGGCTCTGCACGTTGCCGACCCCGGTGTTGACAAGCATCGCCACGGCGAGCACCGTCATCGCGGCGGCGCCGGTGGTGAACTCCGGGCCGAACAGCGCCAGGAACGCCGGTGCGAAGACGGCGAGCAGCAGGTACACCGGCCAGGAGAGCACCAGCCCCCAGCCGGTCAGCTGCCGGTGCACCGCCGCGGCGGCGGCCCGCTCACCCCGGCCGAGCAGCCGCGACAGTTGCGGGGCGACGGCCACCCGCAGCCCCTGCATGGCGAGTTGACCGGCGAGGACGTAGCGGCCGACGGCACCGAAGACACCGGCGTCGGCCGGGCCGGCCAGGGCCGAGGTGAGCAGCACGCCGATCCACATGCTGCCCGCGTCGATCGCCGCCGAGGCGGCGCGGGGCAGCGCGAACCGCCAGAACGTGGACCAGTCGCCGGACTGCGGGCGCAGCCGGGCGCCCGCGCCGATTCCGAGCGGCCCGGCCACCAGGATCAGGCACACCAGCAGCGCCACGGCGGCGGGCACCAGCCACCCGGTCATCCCCGCCAGCAGTCCGCCACCGGCGAGCACCGCCGCGCCGACCAGCAGCGGACGGGCGATCGGCAGCAGCAGGAACTGCACCGAGACGTAGGACCGCATCGGGCGTACGCAGCGCACGACGGCCAGCAGCAGGTTCATCGCGACCACCACGGGGACCGCCGCGAAGGTCACTACCAGCAGCGGCCCGCCCGCCGGCCCCAGCAGGCGGCCGGCGAGCGGCCCGGCGACCAGCGCGCCACCCACCGCGACCAGCACGGCGACCAGCAACGGTGGGGCCAGGGCGACCGGCAGCACCCGGGCACCGTCGCCGGCCCGTCGGCGGGGCAGCGCCCAGATCAGGCCGGTCTCCGCGCCGAGGGTGCAGATCGCGGCGGCGACGGTCACCACGCCGATCGCGGCGAAGAACGCGCCCGCTCCGGTGGTGCCGTAACCGCGGGTGATGACCACCGCGAGCACAAAGCCGAACAGACCGCTTGTCGCCGCGCCGAGCAGCCCGGCCACACCGCTGCGGGTGCTGCGCCGGGTCTCGGCCGCGCCGTCCACCGCCGCCGCGTCGGCCGCCGCGGGGGCGAGGGTGCTCGGCGTACGCCCGGGGCCCTCTCCCGTCGGTGGGCTGGTGGTCGCCGTCATGCCCGCATCACCGCCGTCCGCAGCGACATCCCGCCCGGGGTACGGCGTTCCCGTTCGGAGAGCGCGAGCGCGAAGGCCACCGCGAAGAAGGCCACCGCGAGATTCTGGTTGGCCATCCCGTAGAACGGCACCTGCACCAGGCAGATCACCGGGACGACGGAGAGCCACTGCCCGGCCGCCGAGGTGGCCCGGGCGCAGATCAGCGCGGCGGCGACGAACCAGGCCAGGAAGCACAGCAGGGCCGGTACGCCGTGGCTGAACAACACCATCCACAACTGCCCCTGGGTGCCGATCGGCGCGTCGGCGGAGACGGTGTCCACCTCCATCGGTGCGCCGTAGCCCAGCCAGGGCGAGTCACCCACCCGGCGCAGCACCTCGGCGTAGAGCGAGAGCCGGTCGGTGTTGGTGTCGCTGGATTCGACCCGATTGCCGATCATGTCGGCGACCGGGATGAACAGGCTGGCGATACCGCCGAGCACCACCATCCCGCCGATGGAGGCGGCCACCCGGGTGTTGCCGCGCAGCGCCGCCCGCACCCCGAGCACGGCCAGGCCGACGCCGAGGCTGAGGAACATCGCCCGGTTGAGCGTGAGGAACGCCGGGACCAGTGACACCGGCAACGACGCCAGCAACGCCCAGCGCAGCAGGCCGTGCCGGCGCAGCATGGTGTACGCGACCACGCAGGGCAACGTCATCGCGTACGCGCTGCCGTAGTTGTTCGTGTACGCGTACGGGGCCGCCGGCCGGTAGATCGGGTTGAGCGACCGGGCGCTGTACTCCGCGGTGGTCAGGTGGACCATGTCGCTGATGAACGGCACCCCGGACACGCCGGGCGGCAGCAGCGCCTCGACCGGGGTGGTCAGTTCCAGGCGCGGCACCAGCACGCCGAGCCACCCCAGGGCGACCAGTCCGAACCAGAACGCGCACAGCGGCACCAGCACGGCGGCCTGGTCGGGGCGCTCCCGGGCGACGGTGTAGACGTAGACCGCGACGACAAGCGCGGTGAGGTAGAACGCCAGCCGCAGCACGAAGGTCGGCAGCGAGGTCGGCGACGCCAGCCGGGTCGCGCTGGCCACCGCGAGGACCAGGAACAGCAGCCAGATCCCCGTGGCAGACGGCAGCGGCACCCGGCCCCGGGTGGCCAGCAGCGTGAACAGCAGGGCACCCAGCAGCGGCCAGCCGAGGTAGAAGGCGCCGGCCACCCACCAGAGTGGGACCAGCCCGAACATCGCCGCCAACGGCCACAGCGGCAGTCGGGGCGGCACGGCGGGCGGGGGTCGGGTGGCGGCGCTGGCCGGTAGGGGCGGCTCGGTGGTCGCCGGGGCGCGGGTTACCGGCACGCCTCA
Source organism: Micromonospora sp. NPDC000442 (assembly GCF_042898635.1). Taxonomy (NCBI): domain Bacteria; kingdom Bacillati; phylum Actinomycetota; class Actinomycetes; order Micromonosporales; family Micromonosporaceae; genus Micromonospora; species Micromonospora sp. NPDC000442. The sequence goes on from NZ_JBIAYZ010000002.1 coordinate 89,819, forward strand.
GCTCCGCCCGCTGCGGCACAGCACGAACCCGAGCGGGTTGACCCCGGCCGCCCGCAGCCGCTCGGCGAGCCGGCGCAGGTCGGCCTGACGGGTACGGTCGCGTTCGACCACGACCACGGCGGTGCCCTGCCGGGCCACCGCCACGCCCCGCTCGTCGGCCTCGGCGGGCGGGGCGTTGTAGAGCACGAGACGCTGGTCGGCGCCCTGCCGCCAGGTGCCGAACCGCACGCTGCCGGCGCCCACCACCACCTGCTCGTCGCCGGTGGCCCGTCCGTTCTCGCTACGGCTGGCGGTCTTGGCGACGCGGGGCAGGGTGAGCGTGGCCTCCGGGTCGGTCGAGGGTCGGGCGCCGACCGGATGCGGGGAGGGACGTCGGGTGATGACCTCGGTCGGACCGTCGTCGGTGTCCGTGGCGGCGGTGCGGGGCTTGGGCACGGCGGGCCGGGTCGGGTCGATGGCGGCCGGCAACCGGCCCCGATCGGTGAGCACCGTGGCCCGCAGCCGGTCGATCCGGCCGCTGTCGTCGGCGACGAACACCTCCCGCCCGGCCACGGCGAGAGCGACCGCGAGCCCGGCGGTGATCGCGGTGGCGTCCTCCCGGGCGGTCAGCACGGCGACCCGGGCGGGTTGGCGTACCCGCTCGGCCACGGCCATCGCGACGTAGCGGATGTCGGCGTCGACCGCCCGGCCGCGCAGCCGGGCGCGGCGGACGGTGCCGAGCAGCGGCAGGCCGGTGCTGTCCCGCGCATCGGCCACGCTGCGGATGCGCCGGTCCGCCGACTCCCACAGGAAGGCGAGCACCAGCCCGATCACGGTCCCACCGAGCAGTCCACCGGCGAGCAGCATCGACGAGCTGCCGGCAGTGGTGGCCAGCGCCTGCTCGGCGCTGCGGGTGACCCAGCCCGGGTTCACGTCGACCGCGGCGATCTCCGTACGGGCGGAGCTGAGCTGGGTGAGCTGGTTGTTGATGCCGCCGAGCTCGGCGACAGCGGCTTCGGCGGCGGCGGCGTCCCGGGCGTTGTTGATCCTGCGCTGCACGGTGTTGCGCTGGGCGATGATCTTCTCGATGCTCTCGTCGTACGAGTTGAGCATTTCCTCGCGCTGCTTCTCGTACATCCCGCGCCGGATGTCGAGGTAGCTCTGCGCGGCCAGGTTGGCGCCGTCCACGGCCCGTTCGGCGTTGCCGGCCTGGTAGATGAAGCGCAGGATCTGGCCACCGGCGGGCACCTCGACCTCGAGGGCGTCGCGTACCGTGCGCTGGTCCGAATCGAACCTCGCGGCGAGCTTCCCGACGACCTCGGTGCCGGTGGCGATCCCGCTCTCCACGTTCATGTTCACCGCCCGGTCGGCGGCGGCGCCACTGGGCGTGAAGGCATCGGTGACCACCGGCCGGACCGCCACCACCGCACTCGCCGTCACCGTGGTCGGTGCCAGCAGCACGTAGCCGACCGCGGCGAGCAGTCCACCGAGGGCCACCGCCGCGACCAGCCGGATCCGGTGCAGCGGCACCCGCACCATGTCGGTGATGGTGACGCTGCGGGACGAGGAGGTGGCGGCGGCTGGGCCGTCGCCGGTCCAGGCGCTGGGCGCGGCATCAGTCATGGAACTTCTTCGCTATCTGTTGTGGATTGCCGATCACCACGACCCCGGGCGGGACGTCGGTGCGGACCACCGTCGCGGCACCCACAACGCTGTCCCGGCCGATCCGCACACCCTTCATGACCAGCGCGTGTGCGCCGATCCAGACGTTGTCCTCGACGGTGATCGGCGCTCGGGTGGCCGCTGTGGGCGGGTCGTGGCGGCGATCGGGGGCCAGGTTGTGGAAGTCGTTGTCGAGCAACTCGCAGTCCGACAGCAGGCAGCGGTCGCCGATGGTCACCGAGGTCCAGGTGCCGATCCAGGTCGCGTTGAGCAGACAGTCGGCGCCGACGCGTACCTCACCGGGCCCGGCGAAACGGACCAGCTTGTTCAACCGGGTGTGCGCACCGATGCTGACCCGTACGCCGCGACGCAGCCGGATCCGGCCCCGGATTTCCACCCCCGCGCCCAGCCGCAGGCGCGGGTAGCGCAGCCGGTACCAGCCACGCTTGACCGCGAAGACGGTACGTACGACGAGTCCATGCCGGATGCCGGACAACGAGCCTCCCCACCTTCCTCGGGTCGGCGTGGGCTGCCCCGCGCCGACCCGAGGTGAACAAACTACCGAGGATTCGTTACGAACGGTGAACGCTACGGAACTGAAAAGAACATCGACGCGGTCGACCAGGTCAGCTCCGGCGTCGCCGCCGCGATGAGCGTCGAGGCGGTGCCGTCGACCGCGGCGGTGGGCGCCAGGGTCGGGTCGAACGGCACGCTACGCAGCGACCCGTCGGTCGCCCCGTAGACGATCTTCCCGTCCACCCAGGCCATGCCGCGTACCGTCGACCAGGTCACGCCCGTGGTGGGCAGGACGAACTCGGTGGCACCCAGGTAGTTGCCGTCGATCTCGAAGTAGCGGTAGTAGAGGTTGTTGGCACCGCTGCGGGTGTAGTACAGCCGGCCGTCGAGATAGAACGCCCCGGTCAGCAGGGCCGGGTTGTACCAGTCGTTGTAGCCGGACGCCTCCCACGACCCGCCGATCGTGTTGCCGTTGAACAGCGAGACGTCGATCCGGCTGCCGGTCGGTGTGCCGGAGACCACATGGGACCAGTAGATCCGGTCGTCGACCAGCCAGGTCGCGCCGGCGTCCGTGTAGTTCGGCTGGCTGACCACGGTGGCGTTGGCGGCGTCGAGGGTGGTGCCGTCGAACGGCACCTTCGCCACCTCACCGGGGCCGACGTTCAGGTGGAGGTGACCGCTGCTCCCCGTGGGCGGGTTCTTCGGGATGATCGTGCGCCCACCGCTGATCGGGAACACGCCGAGCCGGCCGTGGTACTCGTTGCCCATGCCATCGGAGTTGTGTCCGAAGTAGAGCCCGGCGTTGCCCCGCCACAGCACCGGCACCGACGATCCCCAGGAGCTGGCGCCGGAAGGCAGGTCGGAGCCGCCGCTGCGGCGCGGGTTCCAGTTCACCGGCATGCCGGTGGCCGGAGTGACCGCGCCGATGCCCAGCCGGTCGATGGCGCCGTTGCCGGCCCGGTCGCTGGCGTTCGGGTTGTTCAGCCAGCGGAAGTGCCCGCCGAGGTAGATGATGTTGTCGGCCACCTCGACCGAGGTGATGGTGTCGTTGCCGGTGAAGTTGACCCAGGTGGCGACCTGGTTGGGCCCCCGGTGGGCGGTCTCGAAGCGGACCAGGGCGTCGCAGTACGCGTTCGGCCAGCCCGAACCGCCGTTGGTGCCGGCGACGAACCAGGTCCCGTCGGCACCGAAGCGAACGTCCTGCACGTAGTGCACGAACGTCGTCGGGTTGGCGCACGGCGGCACGAACCGCTCGGTGCTCCAGTCGATGACGCTCGGCGTGCCCGTGAGGTCGATCAGTGCCATCTGGTTACGCGGCAGCTCGTTGACGTAGAGGAAGTTGCCGCCGACGACGAGGGTGCCGCCGTCCGGGGAGACGTCGATGGTCCAGGCGTACATGCTGGTGCCGTGCCGGCCGACGCTGGTGTTGATGTCGAAGGTCGAATCGATCTCTCCGGTCGTCGCGTCCAACCGGCCGAGCCCGGAGTGCGCGGTGCCGTTGAGCCAGTTGAAGGCCCCGGCCACGTAGAGCCAGTTGCCGTGCAGCACCAGGTCACGCACGGTGCCGCCGTCGGACCGACCGGCCCAGCTGTCGATGATCATGCCGGTGGACGGTTCGAGTGCCACCAGGTTCTTGCGGGACACGCCGTTGACGTTCTTGAAGGCCCCGCCGACGATCAGCGTGCCACCGGGGCCGGCGATGAGCGAGTTGACTGCACCGTCGAGCACCGGCAGGAAAGCCGTCGAGATCGTCCCGGTGGCCCGGTCGTACGCGAAGAGATAGCTGCGGGCGATCCAGGCCGAGCTGGCCGTCTGGCGGATCTGCGTGAAACTGCCCCCGACATAGACCGTGTCACCGATCTCGGCGAAGGCGCGAGCCTCACCGTTGCGGGCGTGCGGGGTCTGGTCGGCCGGATTGGTCGAGACCAGGGTGGCCGGCTCGGGTGCCGGTACCACGGCCGCGGCTGCCGCGGTAGGCACGGACAGTACGGCCGCGACGGTCACCAGCGCGACGGCCGCGGCCCGCAATCGAGGCCGACGGGTGGAACGCCACGACAAGGAGTATCTGGGCACGCTGCGCCTCCAGAGTGGACGAGAATGCACGTAGCGTGCCCGCTCCACGCTGGAGGGCGGCATCCGCCGATTGGGCGGACGGTGGATCAGGAAGCGGACAACCTCGACGACGGTCGGATTTCCGACAATCGTTGCGGCGGCCCGCTTCCGCGGCTCAGCTCACCTCGGTTCAGCGGCTCCCTCCCGTCGGCTGCCGCAGGTAGCTGTCCCGTCCTGCGGCGGCGAATCCGGCCACCGCCGCCGCATCCTGATTCATCATCATGTTGCAGGTGTTCGTGGTCTTCGTCATGCCCGCCGAGTTGAAGTAGATCGCCGCCTTGATCTTCGGGTGGGCCTTCAGGGCCGCCGGGAATTCCTCGAACCAGCGTCGCTTCGCGTTCGGATCGGCGGCGTTCATGTTGGTGCCGAACTCGGCCAGCATCCGGGGCTTGCCCGCACCGATGCCGTTCTCGTCGAGCCAGCGGTAGAAGGAGCCGATCGTGGTGCTGGGGCTCTTCCAGACCGTGCTGCCGTTGCAGACGTGGAAGTTGTACGGGTCCCAGGCCACCCAGTCGACGTAGCGGTCACCGGGATAGAGCCCGGCGTACCGGTCGTAGTGACCCGACCAGCCCATCATCGTCCACACCCAGACGGCGTTGTCGGCCTTGGCGTCGGCGAACCGGTCGTGCACGTACCGCCAGGCCCGGACGAAGTCCGCGTCGCTACCCTTGGCCGGCTCGTCCTCCGGCTCGTGGTCGAACCCGATGAAGACCGGCTGGCCGATCGCCCGGATCCGCCCGGCGACCGCGTCGATTGTGGCGTCGTACCGTCCGCTGTAGACGTCCTTCCAGGTCAGCACGGTCCCCGAGGAGAAGACGCGGCTCTCCCAGGCGAAGAACATGAGCCGCCCGTCGCGCATCTGCTGCTGCTGGAACTCGTCGGGGAAGGCGCCGTTGCTGCCGGTGTTCGAGAAGTCGTGGTAACGGTGGACGATATCGAACTTCCGCCCGACCTGCTTCTCCACATCGGTGATCGCCTTGCCGTGATTCCATCCGGCGGCAGCACTCGTCGGCGAGTACATCCCCCACCAGGCACCACAGCCGGGGACCAGCTTCGCCGAGACGGTTCCGCACTTGCCCGAATCCGGCGGCGGCGGTGAGGTGGGGCTGGGCCGGGCGGGCGACGGGCTCACGCTGGGCGAGGCGGTCGGCGAGGCCGGGGGGCGGCTGGCGGTGGCCGTCGGCGTCGGCGTCGGCACGACGCTGGGCGAGGCCGACGGCGGCCGGGCACCCACGCCGTCATAGCTGATCGAAAGGCGGGGACGCAGATCGGCGTTGCGGTTCTCGCCGGAAGCCCAGTAGATGCGGCTGTCCAACCCGGCCTGCGCCAGCGACAGGGTCCAGATGCCGTTTCCGTTCACCAGGCCCGAGACGTCCCACTCGTTGAATCCCTTGGCGACGCCGCTGACCGTGTCCAGCGCCGTGCCCAGCGCCGTCGGCATCGGACGGGCCGCGCGGGCGTCGAGCCGGGACTCGTGCGCGCTCACCGCCGCGTCGAACTTCTGCCAGGCGTGGACCCGCAGCGTGGCCCGTACGTTCACCGCGTTCGCCGGCAGCGTGGTGACCAGGAACGTCAGCACCGCCTCGCGGGCGCCGCGCGGGTTGCCGTCGCAGGGTGCGGGGCAGGTCGCAAGCGTCGTCTTGACGCTGTTGTCGCCGTCCTGCGGCACCGCCGTGGCGGTCGTGTCGGCCACCACCGCAATCGACAGGTCATCGTTGGCGAGCAGCGGCACCATGGTCGCGCCCAGCCCCAGCACCACAGTGGTGCCGATGACGCCGAGCACCACGGCCTTACGCCGGGGGCCGCGATGCGGGATCATGCGGTGCAGTCCGCGACTGGTCACGGATACTCCTCGTGTCTTCGACGATAACGCTGAGCAGCGTATCCGCGTACACAACGGAGCGTGCGTATGACGGCAGGACCTAAGCGCGTCTTAAAACTTCCCTAAGACACCCCTACGCCCACACCGCCCCACCCCGCCCCCACCGACCCCACCGACCCCGCCGACCCCGTTGATCATGAGGTTAGCGGCAAAGTTTATCTCCGTATCCGCCGTTAACCTCATGATCAACGGGGCGGTTGGTGGGGTGGGTGGGTAGATCCCCGCTTCCTCGGGCACCATTCGCCAGCCCGCCCGGTTGTCCTCACGACGTGCGTGAACACGGTGCGCACGTATCGACGGCGGCGCCGTCCTCACCAGACTGTCACAAAGCGAAGCGGCTCCTATCCAGATAGGGCGGGGTGGTTTCCGCACCGGGGCCGCCCGTGCACTTCCCCGTTTCCGGGCGGCCCCGTCCCCCGTCGAATGGAGGCCGATGTGCCCAGCCGTGTTTCCTGGTATCAGTTCCCGGCGACAGTGCTGCCGCAGCACTCGTCACCACCGCCGCATTCGCCGCTGCCACCGCCCCATCGCGGCGCACATATGCCGCAGGGTCGCCCCGGCCCGCAAATGCCGCACAATCGACACGGCATGCACCTGCCGCACGGTCGGCACGAGACGCACCTTCCGCAGCGTCGGCGGGGCACGCACCTGCCGGAGTGGATGCGGGAGCCGACCCGGCCGTTGCCGATGCCGCGTCCGGGGCGTCCCGGCTGGCTCGCCCCGGGGCAGCAGTGGCGGGCCAACGGGGGCCGGTGGTGACCGCCGGCGGCTCGGGTGCGATCACCACCCTCTTCACCCGCTTCATAGCCTGGACCCGCCGCCGGCCCGCCTAGCAACCCCGCCGCCATCACACGAGATCTTGGACAGTTCCCGTTAGTCGCTAACGGATTTTGTCCAAGATCTCGGCGAACAGTACCCGGCGAGCCAGGCTGGCGGTGGGGTGCGGAGTCGGGCGACGGAGGATCAGGTGCCGGACCGGGCGGCGGTGAGGGCGGCGGTCATTGCCGGGCGGGGAGCGGGTGTGCCGGTGAACTGCTCGAACTGGCCGATCGCCTGGGCCAGCAGCAGGTCGAGGCCGGAGACGATCCGGCAGCCGGCGGCTTCGGCGGCAGCCGCCAACGGGGTCGGCCACGGATCGTAGATAGCGTCGAAGACCACCGTGGCCGCCTGCCAGGGCACCCTGCCGGCCAGTTCGTCGGCGGCCCCCTTCGGCACGGTGGAGATCAGCACATCGACCCCGGCCAGCCCCGACGCCTCGGGCCACGCAGACGCCGGCGGCCATGGCGCGCTGGTCATCGCCACGCCGAGGGCTGCGGCGACCGGTTCCAGTTCGGCGATCGCCGCCGGGCGGCGGGCGAGCACGGTCACTCCGGCCGCGCGCAGCCGGGCCGCCGCCGCGAGGGCCGCCCGCGCGGTACCGCCCGCACCGAGCACGGTGACGGTGGCACCGGGGCGTACGCCCACCTCGGTCAGCACCTCGACCATGCCGCTGACGTCGGTGTTGTCGGCGTACCAGGAGCCGTCCGGGCGGCGTACCAACGTGTTGGCCGCACCCACGGCGGCGGCGACCGGCGAGACCTCGGCGGCCACCGCGAGCGCCGCCTCCTTGCCCGGCATGGTCACCGACAGCCCGGCCCACTCCGGGCCCAGGCCGGCGACCAGGGCCGGCAGCTCCGCCGCCGCGCACTCGATCCGGGTGTACGACCACCCGGTCAACCCGGCGGCGGCGTAACCCGCATTGTGGATCACCGGGGAGAGCGAATGGGCGATCGGCTTGCCCAGCACCGCGGCCCGATGCACCGCCGCCCCATCTGCCGCCGCCCCGGGTGCCGAAGCCGCAGGTGCTGACGCCGCGCTCCCTGACTCAGCCAACATCGCTCCTCACCAGCAGCAGGTACACCTGTCGCCTAACATCCAACAATGTCTGACAGCAGTCTGCGGCACCGCAAGGGCGAGATCACCCTCAGCGTCCGGGGCGCCGACCGGCAACCGCTCGCCGACCAGGCGGTGACGGTCGCCCAACATCGGCACGCCTTCGCCTTCGGCAACATCGGCTTCGACTTCGTCAACCTGGTCGGCGGCCCCGGCCCGCAGGAGGGTGCGGACGTCGAGAGCTTCGGCGGGACCGCCCACCTGGACCTGGACCGGCTGGGTGAGCTGTGGCTGAACCTGTTCAACACCGCGACCCTGCCGTTCTACTGGGGTCGCTACGAGCCACGGCGCGGCGCGCCCGACACCGAACGTCTCACCGCCACCGCACGGTGGCTGGCCGAGCGGGGCGTGACCGTCAAGGGTCACCCACTGATCTGGCACACCGTGCAGCCGTCGTGGCTGCTCGATCTGAACCTTGACGAGGTCGAACAGCTGCTGCGGGCCCGCGTACGCGGGCTGGCCGGTGGGTTCGCCGGTCTCATCGACACCTGGGACGCGATAAACGAGGCGGTCATCATGCCCGTCTTCGACAACGGCGACAACGCGATCACCCCGCTGGCTCGGGCGCGCGGGCGCATCCACCTGGTGCGGTTGGCGTTCGAGGAGGCCCGGGCGGCCAACCCGGCGGCCACCCTGGTGCTAAACGACTTCGACCTCAGCTCGGCGTACGAATGTCTCATCGAAGGGGTCCTCGAAGCCGGCGTCCGCATCGACGCGATCGGCTTGCAGACCCACATGCACCAGGGTTACCGGGGCGAGGAGTACATGCAGCAGATGCTCGACCGGTTCGCCCGGTACGGGCTGCCGCTGCACCTGACCGAGACCACCCTGGTCTCCGGGCACCTCATGCCGCCCGAGATCGAGGACCTCAACGACTACCAGATTCCGCACTGGCCCAGCACGCCCGAGGGCGAGGCGCGGCAGGCCGAGGAGATCGTCCGGCACTACCGGTCACTGCTCGCCCACCCCGCGGTCCAGTCGGTCAACTACTGGGGGCTCACCGACCGGGGTGCCTGGCTCGGCGCGCCCGCCGGGCTGGTCCGCGCCGACGGCAGCCGCAAGCCGGCGTACGACGCGCTGGAAGCGCTCGTCAAGGGCGAGTGGTGGCTGCCGCCGACGGTGCTGCGTACCGGAGCGGACGGCACCGTCACCGTCGAGGGATTCCTCGGCGACTACACCGTCTCCGCCAGCGACCGCACCGCGGGCTTCACCATCGACGCCGCCGGCACCACCGCGACCGTCGACCTGTCCTGACTACCGTCCCGCCGGACCCGCCGACGTGCGGAGACGATGCGGGCGCGCCACTGCCACCCGCCCAGGCGGCCGGCGTCAGAGGACGCCGGCCTCCTTGGCCTTCTCGATGTTCGCCAGGTGCTTGTTGTAGTCGTTGGTGAAGGCCGAGTTGCCTTCCTTGTCGATCGCCACGAAGAAAAGCCAATTGCCGGTCGGCGGGTCCATCGCCCCCTCCAGGGCCTTCTTGCCCGGATTGTTGATCGGGGTGGGAACCATGCCGCGCAGCTTGCGGTTGTACGGGTTCTTCGGGTTGTCGAGATCCTCCGGGGTCATCTGCCCGGAGGTCTTGGCCTCCTGGCCGGTCAGCTCGAAGTAGTAGTTGACCGTGACGTCCATCTCCAGGCAGCCGCAGTCGAAGGTCTGTGAGTAGACCCGGTTGTAGGCGACCCGGGCGACCTTGCCGAGATCCTCCGCCGTGCCGGCCTCGGCCTGGGCCAGCGACGCCACGACCAGCGCCTCGTACGGGCTGATCCCGCCGCGCTCCTTCTGCACCCGGTCGGCGAACTCCATCTCACCAGTGACGGTGAGGAAGTGGTCGACCATCTGCCCCAGGATCTCCTTGGCGGTGGCGTCCGGCGGGATCTCGTAGGTGTCCGGGAAGAGGAAACCCTCGATCGACTTCTTGGGCTTCTTGCCGTCCGTCCGCTTGAACCACCAGTCGGGTACGCCAAGCTTCTCCGGGTCCTTCGCGGCGTCCTCGAACTCCTTGACCGGGATGTCGGTGTGCTTGCTGAGCAGCTTGAAGATGTTCTTCGCGCTGCGGCCCTCGGGGATGGTGAGCCCGTTGACCACCCGGTTCTTCGGGTCGAGCATGGCGGTCAGGGCCAGCTCGCCGCTCATCTGCTTGCGCAGCTTGTAGGTGCCGGGCTGAATGTTGCGGCTGCGGGAGTTATCGTCGGCCGCCTCGATGAACGCCTTGGTGCTCTTGATCACACCGGCGTCGTAGAGCGCCACGGCCATGTCGGCGAGGAACGCGCCCTGCGGGATCTGGACGGTGACTTCCTCGGTGCCACCACCGTCATAGTCCGGGGTGACGAAGCGGCTCTGGATCCGGTCGAAGCCGTAGAAGGCACCCCCGCCGATAGTGCCGAGCAGCACCACGGCCAGCAGCAGGGCCAGGACGGTCTTGCCCCGCCCGCCACCGGATTTGCCGCCCTTGCGGCGGCCCCGGCGGTGCTTGCCCTTCTCCCCCCGCTCCTGCTCGTCGAACCCGAGGTCCAGATCGTCCATCATTGCGTCCGCCTCCGCTGCGCATCCAGCCAGCTCTGCAGAATTTCCACCGCGGCGGCCTGGTCGACCACCGCCCGTTGTCGCTTTCCTCGGACACCGCGCTCGGCAAGCCTACGGCTCGCCACGACCGTGGACATCCTCTCGTCGGTGAGCGTCACCGGGACAGGATTTATCACACCGGCCAGTTGACGAGCGTACGCCTTCACGTGCTCCGCCGCCGGGCCATGTTTGCCGGCGAGGTTGACCGGAAGGCCCACCACCACCTCGACGGCCTCGTGCTCGGCGACCAGCGCGGCGAGTTCGGCGACATCCGACGGCACCGCATCTGACCTGGGATTCTGCTCCCGTGCCAGGGTAACCAGCGGGGTGGCCAGGACTCCGTGCGGATCGGACCGGGCGACCCCGATCCGGACCTGCCCGACGTCCACTCCCAGGCGTACCCCACGGGGCGAGTCGCTCACGCCGCGTCACCTCCCCCGACAAACGCGTCAGGGCGGACCGACCCGGTCCGCCCTGAATATCCGCGCTGACGACTCACGCGTCGGCGAGCGCCCGCTCGACCGTGAGCAACAGTCGAGGCACCTCCGACTCGGGCAGCCCGCCGCCCTGCGCCAGCTCGGGGCTGCCGCCGCCCCGGCCGGAGAACGCCGCCTTGACCAACTCGTTCGCCGCGATGCCCCGACTGCGGGCGGCCGGGTTCACCGCCACCACCAGCGACGCCTTGCCGTTGGCCCGGGCCGCCACCGCGACCACTCCCGGCCGGGACGCGTCGATCCGGCCCCGGATCTCCTGGGCGAGGGTGCGGACGTCGTTGCCGGCCGCCCCCTCGGGCGCCTCGGTGCCCACGTAGGCGACCCCGTGCACGTCCTTGGCCTGGGCGGCGAGCGCCGCCGCGCCACCGAGCACCAGCTGCGCGCGCAGCTTCTCCAGCTCCTTCTCCGCGTCGCGCAGCTGGGTGACCGTCTGCTCGACCCGGTCGGCGACCTGCTCGGAGGGGACGCGGTACAGCTCGGCGAGGCGGGACACCAGCAGGTGCTCGCGGGCCAGGAAGTTGAACGCGTCCATCCCGACGAGCGCCTCGACCCGACGTACGCCGGAACCGATTGACGATTCGGAGAGGATCTTGACCAGACCGAGCTGGCCGGAGCGGGCCACATGGGTACCGCCGCACAGCTCGCGGGCGTAGTCACCGACCTCGACCACCCGGACGTGCTCGCCGTACTTCTCGCCGAAGAGCGCCATGGCACCGATGCGCCGCGCCTCCTCCAGCGAGGTGACGAACGCGTGCACCTCCAGGTCGGCCAGGAGCACCTCGTTGACCTGCTGCTCCACGTCGCGCAGCACGCTCGGCGCCACCCCGGTGGCGGTGTTGAAGTCGAAGCGCAGTCGGCCCGGGGCGTTCAGTGAACCGGCCTGGGTGGCGGACTCGCCGAGGAAGTTGCGCATGGTCTGGTGCACCAGGTGGGTGGCGGTGTGCGACCGGGAGATCGCCCGCCGCCGGCTGGTGTCGATCTCCGCGTAGCCGGTCTCCCCGGCACGCACCTCGCCCCGCAGCACCCGGGCCCGGTGCACGATCAGCCCCGGCACCGGCTGCTGCACGTCGAGGACCTCGACCTGGCCGCCGCCCACCGTGATCATGCCGAGGTCGGGCTGTTGACCACCGCCCTCGGCGTAGAACGGGGTGGTGTCGAGCACCAGCTCGATGGTGTCGCCCTCGACGGCCGCCGCGCGCGGACCCTCGGTGCCGAGCACCGCCCGGACCGTCGACTCGCGGGCCACCTCCGTGTAGCCGGTGAAGGTGACCGGCCCACCGGCGTCGAGCACCGACCGGTACGCCGACAGGTCGGTGTGCCCGGTCTTGCGCGCCTGCGCGTCGGCCTTGGCGCGGGCCCGCTGGTCGGCCATCAGCCGACGGAAGCCCTCCTGGTCGACGGTGAGCCCCTGCTCGGCGGCGATCTCCAGGGTCAGGTCGATCGGGAAGCCGTAGGTGTCGTGCAGCTGGAACGCCTTGTCTCCGGAGAGCGCCGGCCGGCCCGCCGACTTCGTCTCGGTGATCGCGGTGTCCAGGATCGTCGTCCCGGCCCGCAACGTGGCCAGGAACGCGTCCTCCTCGGCGTACGCGTACGCCGAGATCCGGTCGAAGTCCGCCGCCAACTCCGGGTACGACGGGGCCATGGAGTCCCGCGCCACCGGCAGCAGCTCCGGCAGGGCCCGCTCCTGCCAGCCGAGCAGCCGCACCGACCGGATCGCCCGGCGCATGATCCGCCGCAGCACGTAGCCCCGGCCCTCGTTGGACGGGGTCACCCCGTCACCGATGAGCATCAACGCGGTACGCACGTGGTCGGCGATCACCCGCAGCCGCACGTCGTCCGGGTGTGACTGGTTGGCGGCGTGACCCGAGTGCGCGCCGTACCGCTTGCCGGTCAGCTCGGCCGCCCGGTCCAGGATCGGGCGGACCTCGTCGATCTCGTAGAGGTTGTCGACACCCTGGAGAAGCGAGGCCATCCGCTCCAGGCCCATGCCGGTGTCGATGTTCTTCGCCGGCAGGTCACCCAGGATCGGGAAGTTCTCCTTGTCGGTGCCCGGACCCCGCTCGAACTGCATGAACACGAGGTTCCAGAACTCCAGGTACCGGTCCTCGTCGACCTCCGGACCGCCCTCGGCGCCGTAGGCCGGACCCCGGTCGTAGTACAGCTCGGAACACGGGCCGCACGGACCGGGAATGCCCATGGACCAGAAGTTGTCCTTCTTGCCCCGACGCACGATGCGCTCATCGGGCACCCCGGTACGGCGCCAGATGTCGTACGCCTCGTCGTCGTCGAGGTACACCGTCGCCCAGATCCGCTCCGGATCCAGCCCGAACCCACCGGCCTCGACCGACTTCGTGGCCAGGTCCCAGGCGAGCGGGATCGCCCCGTCCTTGAAGTAGTCGCCGAAGGAGAAGTTCCCGTTCATCTGGAAGAACGTGCCGTGCCGGCTGGTCTTGCCGACCTCGTCGATGTCCGGCGTACGGATGCACTTCTGCACACTCACCGCGCGCCGGTACGGCGGCGTCTGCTGGCCCAGGAAGTAGGGGACGAACTGCACCATGCCGGCGTTGACGAACAGCAGGTTCGGGTCGCTGATGGCGGGCAGCGGAGCGGACGGCACCACGGTATGACCGTTCGCCTCGAAGTGGGCGAGATACCGCCGCTTGATCTCCGCCGTCTTCATCGCTGGTGTTCCTCCGGAAAGATCTCTCGGTCGCCGACACGCGGGTCCTCCCGCAGCTCGGCGAACTGGTCGTCGAACGCCTCGCCCTGGGCGAACGCCTCGTGGATCTCGTGCTCCCGCTCGGCCATCCCGGCGCGTACGTCCGCCACGAAGCTACGCAGTTCCTCGACCAGTCCGCCAGCGGATTGCGAGAGGTTGTCGGCGATGCCGGCCGGGGTGTACGCGTGCGCGGCGCGGGTCGCCTTGCGCACCACCACCACACCGACGGCCAGCCCGATACCCAGCCAGAAAAGGCGCCTCATGCTCGTACCTCCGGGTGCCGTCGGGGTCAGCGGTTCCCGCGCCGGGCGGCGCGTCGCTGAGCCTTGATGGTGTCCCGCACCTCACGTTCGGTCTCGGCGTGCCGGCGGGTGGCGGCGGCCTTGCGCACGCCGTACCCGAAGGCGGCCACCTTGACCAGCGGGTTTGCCGCGGCTGCGGAGACCACGGTGACCAGGTTGGCGACGTTGGCGCTGATGTTCTGCGCGTGGCTGGTCATGGTGTCGACCTTGGCCAGTTGGAGGTTCACCCCGTCGAGCGAGGTCTGGACCTGCTCCAACGTCACGTTGACGTTGCGTACCGTGGTGTTGACGTCACCGAGCAGGGGCCCCGTCCGGTCGTTGAGGTCGTTGATCATACGGGTGGTGGCGTCCACGGTGTGCCGCAACCGCAGGATGGGCAGCGTCAGGATCAGCACCAGCATCGCGAACGCGATCGCCGCGATCAGCGCCGCGACCTCCAAAAAGCCCACGCCAGTCCTCCTCAAACTGTGCCGTCGGGGCGCAGCGCCCCGAGCCGCACGACCGTCTCGCCCACGTCAACGTCGAGTGCCCGGCCGACAACCGGTCACCACCAGCACCTGACCCTACCGTCCGTGATGACGATCGGCTCAGGACGGTGGTGACGGCGTCAGGTCACTCAACGGGTCGTCGGTCACTGTCGGGAAGGGATCCTCACCGGTCAGCGAGGGATCGGTGCTCGGCTGTGGCCGCGTCCGCTCGTCGTCGATCGCGTTACGCACCTTCACCGACACCAACGAACCGGGGCACTCCTGCGCCGCGGTGGACGGGTCGGGAGCCGGCACCACCGCGGGTTCACCGTCCACCGGTGGCGGCACGCAGGTCCGATCCCGTACCCAGAGGTCGAGCGTGAGTTCGTCCCGTCGCCAGCAGGTGTAGCTGCCCTTCTCCTCCTGCTCCGGGCAGTAGTTGGGCGTCCACCGCTGCCAACCGTCACGGGTAAGCGCAGCCTCGTACGCCTGAGCCGTCTCGTGCGTTGACCGATCAGAGGTGGCCGTGCGTTCCCGCAACCGGCAGTCGAGCAGGCACCACTGGCTGCCGCTGACGTCATCGACCGGTTCGACCGAGGCCCAGGACGGCACCTCCAGTTCGTCCAGCGAGGCGAAGACCGGATCCCGGTTCATGGTCTGCATCCCGAAGAACGCGGGGAGAACACCGAGCAGGATGACACTGGCCAGCACCAGGACGGCGGCGCGCAGCCGCGGCGAGCCTGGCGCCGACCGGCGCGGCTCACCGTCGCCCGCCTGGCCGCCCTCGGGCCGGTCGACGTCGGCGACCTCCGGCACCTCGGCACGTCGGACCATCGGCTCCGCGCCGGGATGCCCGGCCGGATCGACCGGTGCCACGGCAGCCGCGGCGCGGGCCACCGCCGGAGCCTCACCACCCCGCCCGGGGGGCACCGGTGGCACCCCGGAGGGTTCGGGGCGCGCCGGGTGCCGGTGCGGTGGCGTGGCCCGGCCGGCGAGCCGGTCCTCCGGTCGCACCGGGGCACCGGCTCGAGCCGCGACCGGCGAACCGGTCGGACCCGCGCCGACACCCCGGACGGGGTCAGCGGGGCCACCGCCGACGGCGCCGGCGTCGGGCCGGTGCGGGCCGGCGTCGGGCCGGACCGCGCCACGGGCGGGGCCCGGCGGCGGGACGCCCGGGCGACCGGCCGTCGCGTCGGGCCGGGCCGCACCACGCGGCGGTCCCACGGGCGGACCTTCGGGTCGGGCCGCACCACGCGGCGGAACTCCCGGCCCGCCACCGGGCCGCGCCGCACCACGCGGCGGGCCTACCGGCGGTCCGTCCGGTCGGGCCGCACCACGCGGCAGAACTCCAGGTGGCCCGTCGGGTCGCGCCGCACCACGCGGGGGAAGCTCAGGCGGGCCGTCCGGACGCGCCGCACCACGGGGCGGGCCGTCGGTCCGGGCGACCGGGCCGGTCGCACCGATCCGGGGCAGGGTGCCGGCCCGACCGGTTGGCTCAGGTCCATCGGGGGCAGGGCCGGCCGGCGGAATGGGGCGGCCACGCCCGGCCGGTGGCCCGTCGGCGCGGCGGGCGGGCCCGGCCCCCGGACGTTCCGGTCTCGACTCGACCCCGCGTCCATCGGCCGGCGCGGCGCCGGCGTTCGGCCGACCGGGCGGGCCGCCGACGTCCGTGCCACGGCGATCGCCGACCGTCGGCGTACCGCCGGAGGGCGTGCCGATCACGCGGCCGGACGGTGCGCTGGGTCGCTTGCTGATCGTGGGCAACGCCGGGTCGGTGTGGTGCGGTCGCCCGGCCTGCCGGAGCCAGTCGGACGGCCGTTCCGGCCGGCCAGGTCGGCCCTCGACCGGCCGCCCACCGCCGGGTGGCGTCTCGGTGCCGGCACCCGCTACCGCGTGCCGTCCGGACGGCTCCTCGGCCGCGGCGCACCGGCCCCGGGTCGGATTGTCGTCCGCCGTGCGCTGGCCCCGGGTGGGACTGTCGTCCGCGTCGGCCGGGCGGCGTCCCCGCAGTGACTCGGCCGGCCCGTCGGCAGGGCGGTGACCGAACGGCGGCTGCGGCTCGGGTGGCGTCCGACGACCCGACGCCGCGTCGGCGGCTCCCTCCGGCCCGACCGGGCCGGGTGCGATTCGACGGTCCCGGTCGGCGCCGGTCGGTGCGCCCGACTCGCCACGGCGAACGGGTGTGGTGTGCGCGGGCCCAGCAGCCGGTTGGCCGGACGGCACACCGGGGATCGGTGGCGCGTTGCCGGACAGCGGCACCACCGGCCGCTCCTCCGCCGGCTCGGCGGCCCGTCGACGGCCCGCACGCCGACCGCCGGCCGGAGCGCCGCCCGGCCGACCGGCGGTGGGCGTCATGCCCGGCGCCGCCGAGCCGGGGGTGGTGTCCGGTCCAGGCCGCTCGGGACCCCGCAGGCCGGCCGGGTCGGCGACCTGGTCGGGTGGGAGACGTCGGCCGCCGCGCGGTGGCGTCGGGTCCGGCGCACCGGGTGCCGGTGGTCCTACCGGAGCGTCGGCCACCCGGGGACGGCCCGGCCCGGCGAAACGCCCGGCCCGTCCGTCGTGGACGCGGCTGGGATCGGCACGGCCCGGCGGAAGCGGGCCGGTGACCGCCTCCGGCGGGGCCTGGGTGGGCTCGGTCGAGGGCAGGCGGCGAGGGCCGGCCGGTGCGGCGTTCGGCCGGACGCCGGGCAGGCGCCGCTGCCCGGGCGGGCCCGACACCTGTGCTGCGGGCACACCCGACACCGGTCCGGGCGGTCGACCCGGAGAGGTCGGTACGCCGGAGACCGGGCCGGCCTCCGGAACCGGTCTGGGACCGTCGCCCGGAACCGCCTCACCGGGATGTGGCCGCCGGGCGGGTGGCCCGGCGGCTCCGGGCTGCCGTGGCCAACCAGCGGGCGGGGTGTTCGGTGCGTCGGGCTCGTGACGGGCGGCGGGCGGCGGTGGGGTGGCGAACGGCGGGGCGGCCGGGAGCCGTCCGGGGGGCGGGCCGGCGGGCGGCCGGGCAGGGTTACCCGGCCAGGGGCCGTCGACCGGACGCGCTCGTGGAGGTTCGGCCGGGCCGCGGCCGGGTGGTGGTGGTACCGGCCCGTCCGGCCCCGGGTGGTTGACCGGCGCGGGGCCGGACCGCAAGGGCGGCTGCTGGCCAGGGCGCTCCGGCCCGCTGCGCCCAGCGTGCGGCTCGACGGCGGTCCCGTCGGGGCCCAGCTCGGCGCGCTGCTGCTTGGCCGAACGCAGGTCGTCGATCCAGCCGAAATCCTCGCCGCCCCCCGCTTCCTCCGGGGTGGCCTCGGATCTGCCCCGACCCCAGCGGCGACTCTTGCCGCGCCGCGCGTCCGGGCTCTCCTCCGGTCGGTCCGACGATTTCACTGTTGACCCCTCCCGTCGGCGCTCGCGCCGACCTCTTCGGCCACTTGGGCTGCCGTGGCCGTACGACCGTCGCCATCGTCCCCCCCGGACGACGTCGGCCGGGCCGGCCGACCGCCCGGTGCCGGCTCGTCCGTGCGGGCAGGGGTGGACAGCCCGCGGACGATCCGGCGCAGCAACGGCAGCCGGCCGGCCACCGATCGCTCCGCGCCGTGCTGGCTCGGCCGGTAGTAGTCGGTGCCGACCAGGTCGTCGGGCACGTACTGCTGGGTGACCACGCCCCGCTGGTCGTCGTGCGGGTAGCGGTAGCCGATGCCGTGCCCGAGACCCCGGGCACCGGAGTAGTGGGCGTCCCGCAGGCCCCGGGGCACCGGCCCGCCCCGGCCGGAGCGCACGTCGGCGATCGCCGCCCCGATGGCGGTGGTCGCCGAGTTCGACTTGGGCGCGGTCGCCAGGTGGATCACGGCCTGGGCGAGATTGAGCTGCGCCTCGGGCAGGCCGACGTACTCCACCGCGTGGGCCGCGGCGGTCGCCACACCGAGCGCCGCCGGGTCGGCCATGCCGACGTCCTCGCTGGCGAAGATGACCAACCGCCGCGCGATGAACCTGGCATCCTCCCCGGCGACCAGCATCCGGGCCAGCCAGTGCAGCGCCGCGTCCACGTCGGAACCGCGCATGCTCTTGATGAAGGCGCTTGTCACGTCGTAGTGGGCGTCCCCCGCCCGGTCGTAGCGGACGGCCGCGGTGTCCACCGCGCGTTCGGCGGTGGCCAGGTCGATCTGGTCGTTGCCCAGCGCGGTCGTCGAGGCGGCCGCCGCCTCCAGCGCCGTGAGCGCCTTGCGGACGTCCCCGCCGGCCAACCGGACCAGGTGCTCCTCCGCCTCGGCTGCGAGGGTGAGCGCCCCGGCCAGCCCGCGCTCGTCGACAAGCGCGCGGTGCAGCAGCCCGCGTACCGCTACGTCGTCGAGGGGCCGGAGGGTGAGCAACACGCACCGCGAGAGCAGCGGGGAGATGACCGAGAAGTACGGGTTCTCGGTGGTGGCCGCCAGCAACGTGACCGTCCGGTCCTCCACCGCGGCGAGCAGCGAGTCCTGCTGGGTCTTGCTGAACCGGTGCACCTCGTCGATGAAGAGCACCGTCGGCGGGCCACCCGAGCGCCGCTGCCGTCGGGCCGTGTCGATCACGGCCCGGACGTCCTTCACCCCGGCGGTCAGCGCGGACATGGCGACGAACCGCCGGTCCGTGGCGGCGGCGACCAGGTGGGCGATCGTGGTCTTGCCGCTGCCCGGCGGCCCCCAGAGGATGACCGACATCGGCGCGTTGCCGGCGACCAGTTGCCGCAGCGGCGCACCGGGGGTGAGCAGGTGTTCCTGGCCGACCAACTCGTCCAGACTGGCCGGGCGCATCCGGACCGGCAGCGGCGCGTCCGGCCCGGCCGGGGTGAAGCCACCGACACCGCCGGAACCCGTCTGCGCACCGGGCGCTGTGGCGGGTTCACCGAGGGTGAAGAGGGCGTCGGACTCCATCACGAGAACAGTACCGGGCTCGGCCGACAACGCCGGAATCGCGCCGCCGGCCGAGCCAGGGGTGATCGTTTCCGGTCAGCCGCGGCCCGGGCGGCGACCCCGGTACCAACGACCACCGCCGCCACCCGGCCCTCGGCCGACGCCGGCCAGGTAGAGCGAGAGCAGCAGCAGACCGATCAGCACCAGGGTGTTCCAGTTGAACAGGTCCGGTGCGCCGAGTTTGGTGTCCAGCAGGTCGAGCAACAGAGCGAAGCCGAAGACGACGGCTGCGGCGATGGCGAGCATGACGTTCCTCCGGTGGGGGTTCCAGTAGGTCGGCGCGGGATGTACCCGATCGGTCGGCTCGCCAATCTCCACGGTGGATCGCGGTTACCACCACCGCCGCACCGGGCTCGCGTGCCCGCACAGCCCGCCCGGAGCGGACCGGGCCCGGGTTGCGGCCCGGCACGACCACCTACGCTGGCGGCATGATCGTCGCCGACGAGATCCTCGACGGGCGGGATGCCGTCCTGGCCGCGACCGGTCACCATCCATTCGTCCGGCACTCGCTGCCGTGTCACGAACCGGCGCGTGGATGGCGACGTGCCGGGACCGTGTGCTGGCTGCTCGCGGTCGAGCAGGGGCCGATCGGTGGCGTGATCGGCGCTTCGGAGACGGCAATCGACCTGGTCAACTCGCTGGCCGCAGCGGGGGCAGTCGGTGCTGGGCGGTGGATTCATCTGCCCCGCGCGGACCCCGCGCCGATCGGGCCGGCTGTGGCCGGGCACGAGGACTGGGATTTCCTCTGGACGACAAGCGCGCCGCCGACTCAGCCCGGCGAGGAGCGGGTGGTACGACTGACCGAGGCAGACCACCCGGCGCTGACGGCGCTGATCGACGAGGCGTTTCCGACAAGTACCGCCCGCCCGGGCAGTCCGCAGGTGCGCGGCTGGTACGGCATCCGCGACGGTGACCGGCTGGTCGCCTGCGGCGCCGACCGGACCCGGGGCGAGGTCGGTTTCCTCGCCGGGCTGGCGGTGGCGCCGCAGCATCGGGGGCGCGGTCTCGGTGCTGCGATCACCACCGGGATGACGCGGGCCCTGCTGGCCCGGTACGGCATGGTGGCGCTGGGCGTCTACCCGAGCAACGTGCCGGCGATCCGGCTCTATCGGCGACTCGGCTACGCCGACACGTTCCCGCTCACCTCGGTCCGCTTCGCCTGATCGTCGGTCCGGCCGTCGGCGGTCCTTCCTGCCCGGTCGGCGGCCGGTTCGTCCGCGATCCTTCCGGCCCGGTCAGCGGCCGGCCTCGGCTGGCCGGCGACCCGGCCCGCCCGCCAGGCGGGCAGATACAGCGGGGCGGCGACCGCCAGCGCGACCGCACCGACAAGCATCGCCGTGCTCACCCCGGCCCGGTCGCCGATGAAGCCGAGCAGCACGCCGCCGAGCGCACCGGCCGGCAGGGCCACCATCGAATTCACCGAGATCACACTGGTTCGGTACGGGCCATCGACCTGCCGGTGCAGCAGTCCCATGTGCAGTGGGTTCGATGCGCCGTGCACGGCATGGCAGGCGAAGAAGGCGATCAGCACGCCGACCGGTCCGGCGAGCAGGGCCATCGCGACCACGGTGACGCCCTGCACGATCCGCAGCAGCGCGGCACCGGGTGCGGCACCGAGCCAGCGGATGAGCAGCGGGGTGAGCGCCGCGCCGGCCGCGGAGGCAAGCCAGGCCACGGTGCTCGCCGGGCCGAGCAGGGCGGCGGCCCGGTCGGCGTCGCCGACCACCTCGGCCAGCCGGATCGGCAGCAGGCTCTCGAAGGTGACCATCCCGAAGCCCCAGAACAGCTCGACCGCGACCAGGGCGAGCAGCACCCGGGAACGGCGCAGCAGGCCGAACGCCTCGCCGACCATGCGTGGCGCGGCCCGGACCGAGGCCCGCACCGCACCGGGCCCGCTCGCCGGTCGCCGTTCCACCAGCAGGGTCAGCAACGCCAGCAGCGAAACCCCTTGCAGACCGAGGGCGGCCAGCACCGGCGTGGTCAGGGCACTGACCGGGCCCAGCGGACCGAGAGCGACCAGTCCGCCGCTGAGCAGGGCACCGGCCGCGATGCTCAGGCCGAGCACGGTGCCACCGTGACCGAGCCCCTTCTCGTACGCGGCATCCGGGTCGACGGCCAGGGTGCTGTCCACGTACCAGGACTCCAGCGGGCCACTGTCCAGGGCACGGAACACGCCCTGCAACGCCCAGACGATGGCCAGCAGGGCGAACGAGTCCGCCACCACCAGCAGACCCAGTGAGACGAGGCTGACCGAACCGGCCGCCACCAGCACCGGCTTGCGGCCCAGCGCGTCGGCGAACCCACCGGTCGGCAACTCCAGGGCGAGCACCACCACCCCCTGGGCGGCAGCGGCCAGACCGATCTGGGTCAGGGTCAGGCCGCGCTCCTGCATCAGCAGGATCACCACCGGGATCAGCAGGCCGGTCGGTAGCCAGCGCAGACCGTGCAGGATCAGGAAACGACGCCGGATCTGGCGTACGGACAGTTCGCTCACGGCTTCCTCCCGAGCAGCAGCGGGAAGGTGGCGAGGAAGATCTGCACCTGCTCGGCACCGGGCTCATCCGGATCAGCCTCGGCCCGGTAGCGCTCCAGGGTGCGCCACAGCTCCTTCTGAAGTTCGGTCAACCGGGCCGCCGGAACCGTCAGGAAGGCGTCGCTCATGCCGAAGGCGTCCCGCCACTCGGGTGACCACTCGTCGCGGACGGCGAACCATCGTTGGGTGTGCTCGACGAAGAGGCGGACCTGCTCGGCCTGGATCCACTCCATCGCGGCCCGGGCGTCGGGGTCGTCGTCGAAGTCGGTGTTCTCCCAGTTGGTCACGTCATGGGCGGCCCGCCACCAACGCTGTCGCCCGGTGCCCCGGCCGGGTTCCTCGACGACCAGCCCGACCTCGGCCAACTGGCGCAGGTGATAGCTGGTCGCGCCGGTGTTGCTGTCGAGCAGTCCGGCGAGGGTGGTGGCTGTGGCCGGCCCCTTGACCCGCAGCGCGCCGAGCAGCCGGGCCCGCAGCGGATGCGCCAGCACCCGCACCTGCCGGTGATCGACCCGGACCTGTCGCGGCGGCGGGCGACGCTCTCCATCGGTCATGGATGCACAATATCTGTGCACAACTATTGTGCACAATAGTTGTGCACTCTGCCGTCAGCGTGCCGGTGGGGGTGGGTCGGCGTGCGGGGTGGGTTGACTTTGCCCTTCTGAGCTGAGCCTTCTCCTTCGAGCGGCCGAGGAGCGGTTACCTCCGCGCCCGGCTGTGCCATGGGCGGCCGGACGACGGTGTGCTCATCGACCGGCGATGGCGGCGAGCAGTTCCGAGACGCCGCGCAGCCGGGTGCGGAGCAGGCCCACGGCTCGGGAGCAGTCGAGGCGTACCTCGGTGGGGCGCGCCACACCGGCACCGGCTCCGGTGGTGGTCTTCAGGCCGGCCGGGTCGATGCCTTCCCGGCGGGCCACCAGCAGGCCCAGCCCCGCCCGGCTGACCGCGTCCGGGCCCGCCACGTTGAGCGGGCCGGCGACATCGGAGCCCACCAGTTCCAAAACGGCGGCGGCGAGATCACCGACGTCGATCGGGCAGCGCAGCTCATCGGTGAACAGGGTCGCCCGACCAGCCAGCGCATCCCGGCAGAGCTGAACCTGTTTGCTCCCCTCGCCCAGGATCAGCGAGGTGCGCACCAGCACCGCACCCGGGTCGATCGCCCGCACCGCCGTCTCCGCAGCCGCCTTCGCCGCCCCGTACGGGAAAATCGGAGTGGGCGGATCGTCGTCGGCGTACGCCTCGGGTCGCCCGGCGTGCAACGCGTCGCTGGAGATGTGCACCAGCCGGGCACCCGCCCGCGCGGCGGCGTGCGCCACGTGCGCCGCCCCGTCAGCGGTGACCGCCCAGTCGCCGTACCGGTAGGGGGTGCTGACCACGGCGTCGGGGCGCACCTGCGCGACCAGGGCGCGCACCGCGGCCCGATCGGTCACGTCCAGTCGACGCACCTCGACGCCCGGCACCCCGATCTCACCCGAGTGGTACGTCCCGACAACCGACCACCCCGCGCCAACCCCCTGCCGACAAACCTCCCGCCCCAAAAACCCACTCCCACCCACCACCAGCGCCCGCACCGTCGCCTCCCGCACTCGCCACCCACACCGTTGATCATGAACTTGTTGTCACGCCACGTCGGTTCACGGGACAACAAGTTCATGATCGACGAGGACTCGGGCCCGGCCCGTGGGGAGCGGTGGGTGGGTCAGGTGGGGTCGGCTACGGGGGCGGCGGGGCCGGCGGTGCCCTGGTGAGACGGCGGCTGCTGGGGCTTGGGCTTGGCGTCGATGCCGGCCTCGGTGCGCTGCTGGGCGGTGATGGGGGTGGGGGCGCCGGTGAGGGGGTCGAAGCCGCCCCGGGTCTTGGGGAAGGCGATCACCTCACGGATCGAGTCGGCCCCGGCGAGCAGCATGCAGACCCGGTCCCAACCGAAGGCGATGCCACCGTGCGGGGGCGGGCCGTAGCTGAACGCCTCCAGCAGGAAGCCGAACTTGTCCTGCGCCTCCTCGGGAGTGATGCCGAGCAGGTCGAACACCCGCTGCTGCACGTCGCGCCGGTGGATACGGATCGAGCCGCCACCGATCTCGTTGCCGTTGCAGACGATGTCGTACGCGTACGCCAGGGCCCGGTCCGGCGCCTCCTCGAACCGGTCGACCCAGTCGGAGTTCGGCGAGGTGAACGGGTGGTGCACAGCCGTCCATCCCCCCGCCGCGCCATTCTCGGCCGACGTCCGTTCGAACATCGGCGCGTCGACCACCCAGCAGAACGCCCAGGCGCTCTCGTCGACCAGACCTGCCCGCTTGGCGATCTCGATCCGGGCCGCGCCGAGCAGCTCCTGCGCCTCGCGGGTCTCCCCGCTGGCGGCGAAGAAAATCGCGTCGCCCGGCTTGGCACCGACCGCGTCGGCCAGCCCGGCCAGGTGCTCGGCCGACAGGTTCTTCGCCACCGGCCCGCGTGCCTCGCCGGTCTCGGCGTCGAGCACCACGTAGGCCAGTCCCTTGGCGCCACGCGCCTTGGCCCAGTCCTGCCAGCCGTCCAGTTCCTTACGGCTCTGGCCGGCACCGCCGGGCATGACCACCGCACCGACGTAGCCGCCCGCGTCGATCGCGGTGGCGAAGACCCGGAACTGGGTGCCGCGCAGGTAGTCGGTCAACTCGGTCAGCTCGACGCCGTACCGCAGGTCGGGCTTGTCCGAGCCGTACCGCGCCATGGCGTCGTGCCAGGTGATGCGCGGGATGGGCCGGGGAATCTCGTGGTCGGCCAACTCCGACCAGAGCGCGGCGACGATCGCCTCACCGAGGTCGATCACGTCGTCCTCGGTGACGAAGGACATTTCGATGTCGAGCTGGGTGAACTCCGGCTGCCGGTCGGCCCGGAAGTCCTCGTCGCGGTAGCAGCGGGCGATCTGGTAGTAACGCTCCATCCCGCCGACCATCAGCAACTGCTTGAACAGCTGCGGCGACTGCGGCAGCGCGTACCAGCTGCCCGGCTGGAGGCGCACCGGCACCAGGAAGTCGCGGGCGCCCTCCGGCGTGGACCGGGTCAGCGTCGGCGTCTCGATCTCCAGGAAGTCGCGCTCGTGCAACACCGTACGGGCCAGCTGGTTGGCGCGTGACCGCAGCCGCATGGCTCGCGCCGGGCCGCCGCGCCGCAGGTCGAGGTAGCGGTACTTGAGCCGGACGTCGTCCCCGGCCACCACCTGGTCGTCAACCGGCAGCGGCAGCGGCGCGGCCTCGGAGAGCACCTCCAGCTCGGCCGCCGTCACCTCGATCTCGCCGGTGGGCAGCTCCGGGTTCTCGTTGCCCTCGGGCCGCCGGGTGACCTCACCGACGACCTTGACGCAGTACTCGTTGCGCAGCGCGTGCGCGTCCTCCTCGCGGAGGACCACCTGCACCACGCCCGAGCCGTCCCGCAGGTCGACGAAGATGACACCGCCGTG
This sequence comes from Micromonospora sp. NPDC000442, assembly GCF_042898635.1. Taxonomy (NCBI): domain Bacteria; kingdom Bacillati; phylum Actinomycetota; class Actinomycetes; order Micromonosporales; family Micromonosporaceae; genus Micromonospora; species Micromonospora sp. NPDC000442. Next base: position 115,340 of record NZ_JBIAYZ010000002.1, read on the forward strand.
GTCGCGCCGGCGGGCCACCCACCCGGCGAGCGTCACCGTGGTGCCGGCGTCCGTCGCACGCAGGCTGCCGGCGTCATGGGTACGGATCACGACGTACGTCTCCCTCGTCTGCTCAATGTTTGTGCTCCCGCATTCTGCCCGCCTCCGTTCCCCGGGTGTGCGGAAGGGCCCCCTGTTAACGCCTGCGGTGGCCGAAGGGCCCCTTCTTGACACTCTGGGGCGAAGGCGGCGGCAGCGCCGGAGCGGGATTGGCGGGCGACCTCGCCTGGTCCTCGTACGCGGACAGATTCGTCAGCGCGTCCGGCTCACGGACGCGGCCCTCGGGTCCGCGGCGTAGCGGCGGGCGACCTCGTCGGCGTCGCCAGCGGTGGCACCGGGATCGAAGATCACCTCCAGACACGGTGTCTGCGGCCCGGCGAATCCGAAGCCGGCGATGAGGTGATCGGGATCGAAGCGGTGACTCTCGCGCATCAGCTCGTCGACGGTCACTTCCGGCCGCACGCACACCATCACCTCGGGCTGGGTACCACCCCAGGCCAGGGCCGGAGCCGATGCGCCGATGGTGAGCAGGAGCGCCGCCCCCACGCCGATCACGGTCGCCCGACCGAGCGCGGTCCGACGCGCCGGCAAGGCCCCGAGTGCCGGCCGACTCGCCGGCAAAGCCCCGAGCGCGGTCCGACTCGCCGGCAGGGCCACCGCGCCGAGGGCGGCCAGGGCGTACGCCCACAGCGCCCGCTTGTCCGCCGTGTCGTACAGAGCCAGCGCGACGATGCCGGCGCCGATGGTCTGGGTTACCAGGGCGACCGGGCGGAACTCCGGCGCGTCGACGACTTTCGCTGGTATCGCGGCAAGCGCACCGAGCGCCAGGAGGAGCCCGACGAACCAGAACGCATTCCATTCACGACGCGCGTCCACGGCGAGCAGTACCCAGGCGATCACCTGCCCGCACACGAATATCGGTGCGCGGAGCTGAGCCAGGAGTCGTAAGACCATTGGGTGACCGTACGTGATGGACCTGATCCGAGACAGCGGTGCGGGCCGCCGGAGGAGGAATCCGGCGGCCCGCAGGCGGAGGAGGTTCTCCTGGCGGGGAGGTCAGAAGATGCTGACGCCGTAGCGGCTCAACGCCTCGGTGACCGGCTGGAAGAAGGTGGTGCCGCCGGTGGAGCAGTTGCCGCTGCCGCCGGAGGTCAGGCCGAGCGCGGTGCTGCCGCTGAACAGCGAGCCGCCGCTGTCACCGGGCTGGGCGCAGATGTTGGTGCGGATCAGACCACGGACCTGGCCCTCGGCGTAGTTGACCGTGGCGTTGAGCGCGGTCACGGAGCCACTGCGCAGGCCGGTGGTGCTGCCGGAGCGCTGCGCCGACTGGCCGACGTACGCGTTACCGGCGCCGGTGATGTCGCGGTAGCTGCCGTTGTAGAGGTAGACGTTGCCGGCCGCGTTGCCCGAGTTGTTGTGCCGGACGATGCCGTAGTCGTTGCCCGGGAAGCTGGTGCCCGCACGGGTGCCCAGCAGCGAGGTCTGGCCCGAGTTGCTGTACCAGCTCGACGAGATGTTGGTGCAGTGCCCGGCGGTCAGGAAGTAGTACGTGCTGCCGCTGCGCACGTTGAAGCCGAGCGAGCACCGTCCACCGCCGCCGGCGTAGATCGCCTGGCCGCCGGAGATGAGGGTGCTCAGCGGAGCGGCCTCGGCCTCGATGCGCACCGCGCCGTTGGTGCGCGCGGCGGCGGCCTTGACCCGCTCCAGCTTGGCACCGGTGACGGTGCTGTCGACGGAGATGACGACCTGGTTCGTGACCGGGTCGGTCCACCAGGCGGTGCCGGGGATCGCGGCGGAGCGCTCCAGCACGGCGGTGGCGCGGTTCAGCTCCGCGGCGCCACGCTTGACGACCTTGGGGGTGCCGCCGGCGGCGGCCACCTGGCGGGCGGCGACGACGTCGGTGACGGCCACGACCATCTTGCCGCTGGCGTCGGCGTACGCACCGGCGGCGCGGTCACCGAGCCGATCGGCGAGCGCGGTTGCGGCGTCGGGCGTGACGCTCCCGGGTGCCGCCTGGGCGGGGGTGCCGGCCAACACGCCGGCGACCAGGGTTCCGGCCGCGGCGACGGTGACGACGCGGCGGAGCATTGACCTCGTGGGTCGCATGTAACAGCCTCCCGATATGGGGGATGGGCCCTGTCACGTCGACAGGGACGGGGGCAGCTCGACCACCTGGGGAAATGGCCAAGCGAGGGAAAGTATTCACATATTTAAGATCGTAAGCAAGACCCCTGTTTGCCCGAATTCACCCATCGGCCACAGGTAACCGCTCCGCAACATTGTGGACACAGAAAGTCATCTATACGCTCCGGTAACCGCCGCTGTCCGGCACCCGTGAACCGGAGGCCACCATGCCCCTCATCCGACGTACGCTGGCCACCCTCGCCGGCGTCACCGCCCTCGCCCTGCTCGCCCCCAGCCCTGCGACGGCCGACCCAGGCCCACCGCCCACCTCGATGGCCAGCCTCGGCGACTCCATCACGCGCGGCTTCAATGCCTGCGGGTGGTACGTCGACTGCACCAGCCGCTCGTTCAGCACCGGCGACAACTCCACCGTCAACAGTCACTACCTGCGCATCCGCCGGATCGACCCGGCCATCAACGGACGCAACCACAACGCCGCCCGCACCGGCGCGAAATCAGCCGACCTGTACGGCCAGGCCGGCACCGCGGTCAGCCAGGGCGTGGGCTACGTGACGATCCTGATCGGCGCGAACGACGCCTGCACCAGCTCGGAGTCGACGATGACCTCGCCGACCACCTTCCGGGCCAACATTGACTCCGCGCTGAACCGGCTGAAGACGGGCCTGCCGAACGCCCGGGTCTTCGTGATCAGCATCCCGGACGTGCACCGGCTCTGGACGGTCGGCAAAGGCAGCGGCAGCGCCCGCACCGCCTGGTCGCTCTTCGGCATCTGCCAATCGATCCTGGCCAACCCGACCTCCACCGCACAGGCCGACGTCGACCGGCGCACCCGGGTTCGCCAGCGGGTGATCGACTTCAACGGCCAACTCGCGGCGGCCTGCGCCGCGTACGGCTCGAACTGCCGATACGACAACAACGCCGTCTTCGGCTACCCCTTCACCCTCGCCCAGCTCTCCACCTGGGACTACTTCCACCCCAACACCACCGGCCAGCAGACCCTCGCCACCATCTCCTACCCCGCCGGCTTCGCCTGGTAGCCCTCCCCCTCCCCTCACCCCCGCGATCTTGCACTTCTCGTCGCGTCGGAACGGGATACAACACCCGTATCGGCGACCGAAAGTGCAAGATCGCGGGGGTCGGTGGAGGGCGGGGCGGGGCGTGCGGCGGGGTCAGCTCACCAGGGGGGTGAGGTCCTGGCGGGGCGGGGTCCACTCGCCGGGGGCGGCGGCGATCTGCTCGCCGGAGCGGATGTCCTTGACCTCGTCGGGGGCACCATCGGTGCCGGGGAACCAGACGTACGGGATGCCGCGCCGCTCGGCGTACCGGATCTGCTTGCCGAACTTCGCCGCGCTCGGCGACACCTCGGTCGGAATGCCCCGGGACCGCAGCGCCCCGGCGACGGAGTCGCTGGCCGAACGCAGTTCCTCGTTGGTCACCGCCACCAGCACGCAGGTCGGCACCTCCCGCGACACGGACAGCGTGCCCGCGCCGAAGAGCAGCCCGAGCAGGCGGGTCACGCCGATCGAGATGCCCACCCCGGGGAAGCTGGCGTTGCCCGCGCTGGCCAGGTTGTCGTACCGCCCGCCGGAGCAGATCGAGCCGAACCGCTCGTACCCGATCAGCTGTGTCTCGTAGACCGTGCCGGTGTAGTAGTCCAGGCCGCGGGCGATGCGCAGATCCGCCACGCAGAGACCCGGCGTGTGCGCGGCGGCGGTCTCCACCACCCGGACCAACTCCTCGACCCCCTCGTCGAGCAGCGGGTGGCTCACCCCGAGCGCGCGCACCGCGTCGGCGAAGGAGGCGTCCGGCGCGTTGATCTCGGCCAGCGCCAGGCACGCCTTCGCCTGCGCCTCGCTCGCTCCCGCCGTGCCGGCCAACAGCTCCGCCACCCCGGCCGGCCCGATCTTGTCGAGCTTGTCGACCGCACGCAGCGCCGCCTCCGGGTCGGTCAGGCCGATGCCCCGGTAGAAGCCCTCACAGATCTTGCGGTTGTTGACCTGGATGCGGATCGGCGGGATCGGCAACGACCGCAGCGCGTCCCCGACGACCAACGGCATCTCCGCCTCGTGGTGCACCGCGAGGGTGTCCCGGTCGACGATGTCGATGTCCGCCTGGAGGAACTCCCGGTAACGCCCCTCCTGTGGGCGCTCACCGCGCCACACCTTCTGGATCTGGTAGCGGCGGAACGGGAAGTTCAGCTTGCCGGCGTTCTCCAACACGTACCGGGCGAACGGCACGGTCAGGTCGAAGTGCAGACCGAGGGCGTCGTCACCGGCCGGGCCCTCCGGGTCGCCGTGCAGCCGCCGGATCACGTAGACCTCCTTGGAGGTCTCCCCCTTCCGCAGCAGTTGGTCCAACGGCTCGACCGCGCGGGTCTCCAAGGGCGCGAAGCCGTACAGCTCGAAGGTCGACCTGATCCGGTCCAGCACGTACTGCTCGATCATCCGCTGGGCGGGCGTCCACTCCGGGAACCCGGAGATGGGCGTGGGCTTGCTCATGACGTACTCCCTCGGCAGCCGCGCGCTGCGCGGCAGAGTCTGCTGACGATCCCGCGCGGTCCGCGCGGTGAGGTCTCGACGCGACCGTTACAGGCCGCGGGTGGGTGCCGCCGGTCGCGCGCCGCCCATCTCCGCCACCTCGACGAGGTACGGGTTGGTGACGCGCTCGCGGCCGATGGTGGTCGTGGGGCCGTGGCCGGGCAGGACGACGGTGTCGTCGGCCAACGGGAGGATCTTGTCCCGCAGGCTGGTGATCATCGTCGGCATGCTGCCGCCCGGCAGGTCGGTGCGGCCGATCGAGCCGGCGAACAGCACGTCACCGGAGAGGCAGATCTGCTCCGCCTCCCAGGGCGAGCCGGCGCCGGGCAGCCGGAAGAGCACCGACCCGCCGGTATGGCCGGGCGCATGGTCGACGGTGATCTCCAGCCCGGCGAGGGCGAGCGTCGTACCGTCGGCCAACTCGGCCACGTCCTCGGGCTCGGCGTACGGCAGTCGCCCGCCGAAGAGCTGCGTCAGGTCCATCGACAGCGCCTTCGTCGGATCCGCCAGCAGCTCCCGGTCATCGGGATGCACGTACGCGGTGATCCCGCGCGCCCCACAGACCGGCGCCACGGAGAAGGTGTGGTCGAGGTGCCCGTGGGTGAGCAGCACCGCGGCCGGGTGCAGACGATGCTCGGCGAGCAGCGCGTCGAGCCGGTCGACCACCCCGATGCCGGGGTCGACCACCACGCACTGTTCCCCCGGCCCGGTGGCGACCACGTAGCAGTTGGTGCCGAAGGCGTCCGCGGGAAAGCCGGCCACGAGCACGTCCGCACCCCTTTCCGTCGAGTCGTCCTCCCCGGCAGCCTACCGGCGTCGCCGTCCGGCCGGTCCGCCCCGCCGACCCCCGGGTGAGGCACTGACGGATCCCGATGTAGATGGGCACCGACCTCGTACACCACTTTCCCAGCCGGTACCCGTACACTCTGGCGGGCGTGTGGCGTGGCACACCTGCCGCCCGACAGGTACACGACCACCGGGTAACGACCAGGGTAGAGGAAAGGGGAGCACGGGTGGCTTCCAGCAGGGACCGGCAGCGCAAACTGGCGCGGGCCAAGCTCGACCGGCAACTGGCCCGCCGGGCCGCCGCCGCCAGGCGTCGCCGACGCATCCAGGCCGGTGTCGGCACCGCCCTGATCCTCGTACTGGTCGTCGCCGGCTCGGCGTGGGCACTCGGCGCGTTCGACGGCGAGCCGACCGAGGACACCGCGGCCGACGAGATCTGCCTCTGGACCCCGCAGAACACCGAAGGCAACGCCAACCTCAAGGATGTCGGTGAGCCCCCCACCACCGGGCTGCCGGTCACCGGCACCCGGCCGATGACGATCACCACCAACCAGGGTGCGCCGATCTCCGTCGAGCTGGATCTCGCCAGCGCCCCGTGCGCCGCAGCCAGCATCGCCCACCTGGCCAGCCAGTCGTTCTACGACAACACCAAGTGCCACGAGATCACCGCCGACGGTGCGGTGCGCTGCGGCGACCCCAGCGGCACCGGTCTGGGCGGCCCGGCCTACTCGTTCCACAGCGAGAACGTGCCGACCGCCCCCGAGGCCTCCCCGGAGCCGAGCCCGTCGCCGGACGAGCCACCGACGTACCCCAAGGGCACTGTCGCGATGATCTCGAACCCGCCCGGCGCCAACGGCAGCCAGTTCCTGATCTTCTTCAAGGATTTCACCACCGCCGAGCCGGCGTTCCCGATCATCGGTCGGGTCGCCGAGGGCCTCGACGTCGTCGAGAAGATCGGTGCCCTGCCGACGGTGGACAATGGGGCCGGGGAGAAGGTCAAGCCGGAGAATGACGACGTGGTCATCCAGAGCCTGACCGTCGGCGAGCCCGTGCTGGACCCGGCGTCATCCGCCGATCCGGCCCCCTCGGGCACGCCGGGTCCGGAGTCCTCGGGCACGCCAAGTCCGGCGGCCTCCGGCGCGCCCGAGGCCAGCGCCAGCGCCGGCTGACCACGGTCGACCGGGCCCCCACCCACCGCAGCGGCATCCACATACAGTCCAGGAGGATCGAGGCGTGACGTCCACCAGAGAGCGGCAGCGCGCGGCGGCCCGCGCCCGGCTCGAGAAGGAGATGGCCGAGCGGGCCGCTCGGGCCCGTAAGCGCCGCCAGACGCAGGCGGTCGTCGGGGCCGGCGTGGTCCTGCTGCTGGTGGTCGCCGGCACGGCCTGGCTGGCCAGCAACGTGCTCGGCGACGACAGCGGCACCGACAACGCGGCCCAGGAGGCGAACTCCGTGCAGTGCGACTGGGTCGAGCTGCCCGACGGCGAGCGCACCCCGCAGGTCAAGGACGTCGGGTTGCCGGAGGCCCAGCAGAGCAAGGCTGGCGTCCAGACCATGACGATCACCACGAACCTCGGCCCGATCACCGCCCGGATCGACCGGTCCGCGGTGCCGTGCACGGCGGGCAGCTTCACCCACCTGGCCGAGCAGAACTTCTTCGACAACACCAAGTGCCACCGGCTGGTGACCGAGGGCATCAAGGTGCTCCAGTGCGGCGACCCGAGCGCCACCGGCGAGGGCTGGCGGGACACCGACGGCACCGGCGGCCCGAGCTACCGCATGGCGGAGGAGAACCTGCCGGCCGACAAGCGGCCGCCGTACCCGGCAGGCGTCATCGCGATGGCCAACTCGGGCCAGCCGTCCAGCAGCGGCAGCCAGTTCTTCATCGTGTACGGCGACTCGCCGCTGGACCCGAACTACACCGTCCTCGGCACCATCACCGGCGGGATGGACATCGTGAACGACGTCGCGGCGGCCGGTGACGACGGCGCGTTCGCCCAGCAGGCCGGCGGCGGTCACCCCAAGAAGGAGGTCGTCATCACCGACCTCACCATGACCGACGCCTGACCCGAACCAACCCTCCGAAGCGCCCGCCGGCCACGCCCGGCGGGCGCTTCGCCGCACCCACACCCACACCCACACCCACACCCCGCACCCCGCACCCGCACCCCGCACCCGCACCCGCACCCCGCACCCGCACCCGCACCCGCACCCGCACCCGCACCCGCACCCGCGATCTTGCACTTTGTGTCGCCGTTACGAGGCTTTTACCCGATATGCGGAGACGAAAAGTGCAAGATCGCGGGCGCAGGGGGTAGCGCGGGGGGTGGGGGTGGGAGGGGTGGGGGTTAGGCGCCGGAGGTTACGCGGTAGGCGTCGAAGACGCCGTCTACCTTGCGTACGGCGGCTAGCAGGTGCCCTAGGTGTTTCGGGTCGGCCATCTCGAAGCTGAACCGGCTCACCGCCACCCGGTCGCGGGTGGTGGTGACGGTGGCGGAGAGGATGTTGACCCGCTCTTCGGAGAGCACCCGGGTGACGTCCGCGAGCAGCTTGTGCCGGTCGAGCGCCTCCACCTGGATCGCCACCAGGAAGGTCGAGGCGGAGGTGAGTTTCCAGTTCACCTCAACCACCCGCTCGCCCTGGGCGCGCAGGTCCTCCGCGTTGGCGCAGTCGTCGCGGTGCACACTCACCCCGCCGGAACGGGTCACGAAACCGAACACCGAGTCGGGCGGGACCGGAGTGCAGCAGCGGGCCAGCTTGATCCACACGTCGCTGACACCGCGTACGACCACACCGGGATCGTGGCTGGAGGCGCGGCTGCGCGGCGGGCGGGTGGCCACGGCGGTCTCGGCGATGTCCTCGGCCGCGCCCTCCTCGCCGCCGTAGGAGGCCATCAGCTTCTGCACCACCGACTGGGCGGAGACCTGACTGTCGCCGACCGCCGCGTACAGCGACGCCACATCGGGCAGGTGCAGGTCCCGAGCGATGGCCATCAGGTTGTCGGAGGTGAGCATCCGCTGCAACGGCATGCCCTGCTTGCGCATCGCCTTGACGATCGCGTCCTTGCCCTCCTCGATCGCCTCCTCGCGACGCTCCTTGTTGAAGTACTGCCGGATCTTCGTCCGCGCCCGGGGGCTCTTCACGAAGCCGAGCCAGTCCTGCGTCGGGCCGGCCGTGTCGGACTTCGAGGTGAAGATCTCGATCACGTCACCGTTGGACAGCGTCGACTCCAACGGCACCAGCTTGCCGTTGACCCGCGCCCCGATGCACTTGTGCCCCACCTCGGTGTGCACCGCGTACGCGAAGTCCACCGGCGTCGACCCCGTCGGCAACGGGATCACGTCACCCTTCGGGGTGAAGACGTACACCTCCTGGCTGGAGAGGTCGAACCGCAGCGCGTCCAGGAACTCGCTCGGGTCGGCGGCCTCCCGCTGCCAGTCCAGCAGCTGCCGCAGCCAGGTCATCTCGTCGATGTGCGCGGGTGGGCCGACGATCTGGGTGCCCTTGTGCTCCTTGTACTTCCAGTGCGCCGCGATGCCGAACTCCGCCGTGCGGTGCATCGCGTACGTGCGGATCTGCATCTCCACCGGCTTACCGGTCGGACCGATAACCGTGGTGTGCAACGACTGGTACATGTTGAACTTCGGCATGGCGATGTAGTCCTTGAACCGACCCGGCACCGGCTGCCAGTTCGCGTGGATCACCCCCAGCGCCGCGTAGCAGTCCCGCACCGTGTCGACCAGGATGCGCACACCCACCAGGTCGTAGATGTCGTTGAAGTCCCGCCCCCGCACGATCATCTTTTGGTAGATCGAGTACAGGTGCTTCGGCCGACCGGTGGTCTCCGCCTTGATCTTGGCGGCCTTCAGGTCGGTCTGCACCTTCTGGGTCACCTGCCGCAGCAACGCCTCCCGCTGCGGCTGGTGCTCCCCGATCAGCCGGTTGATCTCCTCGAACCGCTTCGGGAACAACGTCCCGAACGCCAGATCCTCCAGCTCCCACTTGATCGTGTTCATACCGAGCCGGTGGGCCAGGGGGGCGAGGATCTCCAGCGTCTCCTTCGCCTTCTGTTCCTGCTTCGGGCGCGGCAGGAAGGTCAGCGTCCGCATGTTGTGCAGCCGGTCGGCCAGCTTGATCACCAAGACGCGCGGGTCCTTGGCCATCGCGACGACCATCTTGCGGATCGTCTCGGCCTTCGCCGCGTCGCCGAGCTTGACCTTGTCGAGCTTGGTGACGCCGTCGACCAGCAGGGCCACCTCACCACCGAAGTCGGACCGCATCTGGTCGAGGGAGTATTCCGTGTCCTCGATGGTGTCGTGCAGCAGCGCGGCGACCAGGGTGGTGGTGTCCATGCCCAGGTTCGCCAGGATGGTCGCCACCGCGAGCGGGTGGGTGATGTAGGGGTCGCCGGACTTGCGGTACTGCCCGGAGTGCCAGCGCGCCGCCGTGTCGAAGGCCCGCTGCAACAGCCGCGCGTCAGCCTTGGGGTGATTCTCCCGGTGTGACGCGATCAGCGGCTCCAGCACCTCGCTGACCTGCGACGACTGCCATGGCGCGTTGAACCGGGCGAGCCGTGCCCGAACCCGCCGCCCGGTGGGCGCGTGGGACAGGGCGAAACCACCAGCCGCCGAGGAATCGCCGGCACCGTCCCCGACGCCGACGGATGGACGAGCCGGGTCACCGGTCTGCTGCGCCGCGGACCCGCCACCCGACGCCGGTACGGCGCCGTTGCGGTCGGTCAGCGAGCCCTCCGCGTCACCTGTCGGGTGCACCGTGCCCTCCACCGGAGGAACGACCTCGTGGGACACCGGCCTCCTCACCGCTCGCCGGGACGACACCGACCGTGCGTCGGCCGGTCTGGTCTAGCGCCGCACAGGCGGGTAACCGCCCGGTCAGCAATGGGCAATGCTACCCCCACCGGGGGTGCCGTGCCGCTCCGCCGGACGGACCGTGCCGGGTCCGTCCGGGGGTCGTCGCCGTCTCAAACGGTCAACAGGGCATGCACGGGACGCGGGGCCAGTCGGTCACGCCCACCGAGGAACGACAACTCCAGCAGCACGGTGAAGCCCGCCACCGTGCCACCCGCCCGCTCGACCAGGTCCAGCGTGGCCGCCGCCGTGCCACCGGTGGCGAGCACGTCGTCGACCACCAGCACGCGGTGACCGGCGGTGAAGGCGTCCTGGTGCACCTCGAGTGTGGCCTCGCCGTACTCCAGTTCGTAGGAGGCGGCGTACGCCGGACGGGGCAACTTGCCGGCCTTACGCACCGGCACCACCCCGACTCCCGTCGCGTACGCGATCGCGGCGGCGACGACGAATCCCCGCGCCTCGATGCCGACCACGGCGTCGAATGACTCCCGTCCGTGGTACGCGACGATCCCGTCGATCACGTCCCGGAAGGCTGCACCGTCGGCGAACAACGGCATCAGGTCCTTGAACATGACGCCGGGCTTGGGGAAGTCGGGCACATCGAGCACCCGGCTGGCCACCAGCCGGGCCGCCTCCGGCCCGCTGTCTCCGCGTACCCCGGTGCTGTGGGTCTCCGTCACGGCAGTTCCGCATCCCTTCCACACGACGGCGGCGTCCCGCACACTGCTCGCACAGCATGCAGGACGCCGCCGGTACCTGTTCCTACCGGGTCGTTCCGAGCGTCCTCAGCGTCGCTTTCCGCCGCCCGGACGGTTACCGCCACCGGGACGCCCACCCCGGGCACCACCGGAACGCTTGCCCGCCGGCCGGGCGCCCACCTTCGGCGCGGCGGCACCGGCGAGGGCACCGGCCTCCGCGGTGACCGGCTCCTGCTCCGGCTCGGCCGTGGCAGCCGGGCTGGCCTTGGCCGGGGTCTCGCCCCGGGTGACCGTGCCGCGCCGAGCCAGCACCCGCTTGTTGTGTGCCTGGATCCGCGGGTCACGGTTCTTCAGCACCACCAGCAGCGGGGTGGCCAGCGTGATCGAGGTGACGAAGGCCATTGCCATACCGACGAAGAGCACCAGGCCGAGGTCCTTCAGGGTGCCCGCGCCGAGCAGGCCGGCACCGATGAACAGGATGCCGCCGACCGGGAGCAGGGCGACCACCGAGGTGTTGATCGACCGCATCAGGCTCTGGTTCACGGCCAGGTTGGCCGCCTCGCCGTACGTCTGGTTGTTGTTCGCGGTGATCCCTCTGGTGTTCTCCTGCACCTTGTCGAAGACCACCACCACGTCGTACAGGGCGAAGCCCAGGATGGTGAGGAATCCGATGATCGTCGACGGGGTGACCTCGAAGCCGACGATCGAGTAGAGACCGGCGGTGAGGACCAGGTTCATCACCAGCGAGAAGATGGCCGCCACGGCCATCTGCCACTCGAAGCGCAGGACCAGGTAGACGGTCACCAGCGCCAGGAAGATCACCAGACCGAGCAGTGCCCGGTTGGTCACCTGGCTGCCCCACGCCTCGCTGACCCGGTTACTGGCGATCTCCGCCGGGTCGATGTTGAACACCTGCCCCAACTCGACCCGGACCGCTTCGGCCTGCTCGGCGTCGAGTTCGGTGGTACGCAGCTCGTAGAACTCGCCCCCGCCCCCACCGACCTGCTGGGTGGTGACGACCCGGCCGCCCTCACCGGTCAGCACCTCGCCGGCGCGCTGCTCCACCTGCTCCAGGGTGCCGACACTGGTCGGGACCTGGAACGAGTTGCCGCCGGCGAACTCGATGCCGAGGCTGAAGCCCCGGAAGATGACGCTACCGAGCGCGATCATCACCAGCACGGCGGCGACGGTGAACCACACCTTGCGCCGGCCGACGATGTTGAGGCCGGCCTCACCTCGGTAGAGGCGGGCTGCCAGACCAGTCTCAGCCATCTCAGGCCTCCTTGACACGCTGGTTGCGGGGCTGGGCCGGCTCCGAACGGGCCGGCAGTGCCCGGCCCAGGCCGCTGACCCGCGGGGACAGGAACGCCTTGGTCCGGGCGAACATCGTCATGATCGGATGCCGGAAGAGGAAGACCACGAGCAGGTCCAGCACCGTGGCCAGGCCGAGGGCGAAGGCGAAGCCCTTCACCGTGCCGACCGACACGATGTAGAGCACCACCGCGGACATGATCGTGATCGCGTTGGCGGAGATGATCGTCCGGCGGGCTCGGACCCAGGCGCGAGGTACCGCGCTACGTGGGCTGCGGCCCTCCCGGATCTCGTCCTTGAGTCGTTCGAAGTAGATGACGAACGAGTCCGCCGCCACACCGAGCGAGACGATGATGCCGGCGATGCCGGCGAGGGTGAGCGTGAAGCCGATCTGCCGACCGAGGAACACCAGGGCGCCGAAGAGCAGCAGCGCCGACAGGATCAGGCTCAGGAAGATCACCGAGCCGAGCAGGCGGTAGTAGAAGAACGAGTAGATGATGACCAGCAGCATGCCGATGCCGGCCGCGAGCAGGCCGGCCCGCAGGTGGCTGGCGCCCAGGGTGGCGGTGACGTTCTGCTGCTCCTGCGCCTCGAAGGTGACCGGCAGGGCACCGTAGCTGAGGTAGCCGGCCAGCTCGCTGGCCTCGGCGTTGCTGAAGTTACCGGTGATCTGGGAGTTGCCGGTCAGCACGCCCTGGATCTGCGGCGACGAGATGATCGCGTTGTCCAGCACCACGGCGACCCGGCACTTGCCCTCGTCACCGAGCGCGGACGCGTCACACGCCTGGCCCTCGTTGTTGAACGCCTCGCGGGTCAGCGCGGTCCACTTGTCCTGGCCCGAGCCGGTGAAGTTGAGGCTGACCACCCACTGGCTGGTCTGGTCGCGCACCGCGTTGGCGTCGGAGACGTCGGTGCCGAGCACCTTTGCCACGTCCAGCAGGTTCTTGGCGTAGCCACCCTCACAGGCGACGACCTGCTGCTCCGGGTCGGAGATGGACGCCGGAGGCCGGTCGTCGAGCTGGACGCAGCTGATCGTCGGCACGTTGAACTGCATCTGCGCCGGCAGCACCGCGACCTCGCGGCCGGTCAGCTCACCGAACGGCTTGAGCTTGTCGGCCAGCGACGGGTCGGCGCTCAGGTCGGCCGGCGCCTGTAGTCCGCTCGCCGCGGCCCACGCCTCGGCGCCGACCTTCTGCTCGACGGCTCGGCGCTGCTCCTCGATGCTCTGCGTCACCTCTTCGTCCGGCGTGGCCGACGGGGCGGGCGACGCAGTCGCCGACGGCGTCGGCGTCGGCGCGCCACCGCCCTGACCACCAGCGTCGGGCGACGAGGTGGCCTCGGCGTCGGGCGTGGGGCTCGCGGAGCCCGACGGGGTGGCCTCGGGGCTCGCGGAGCCGGACGGGGTCGCCGAAGGGCTCTCGCTCGGGGCCGGCGACGGGATCGACCCGCTGCCGTCGGCGATCTTCAGCACCTTCCGGAACCGCAGCTCGGCGGCGCTGCCAACCTCGTTGAGCTCGCGGTTCTCGCCGGGCAGGGAGACGACGATGTTGCGATCGCCCTCGGTGACCACCTCGGCCTCGGCCACGCCGTACGCGTTGACCCGGCTCTCGATGATCTGGCGGGCGCGTTCCAGGTTCTCCGCCGTCGGGGCCCGGCCGTCCAGGGTGTTGGTGGCCTCCAGCGTGAGCCGGGTACCGCCGACCAGGTCGAGACCGAGGCGGGGTTCGAGCCGATCCTTCCAGCCACCGCTGGCGCCGCCCGAGAAGAACACCAAAAGATAGAGGACGACGAAGATGGCCCCGAGCACGGCCAACTGCCGTCCTGGGCGCATCTGTCCCTGAGGTGGTGCCACGGCTGTCCTGTCTCCCTGTGGTCACGCCGCCGCGGGCGCGGCGGCGGGTCGGCCGGAATCCCCCGGCCGACGGTCTGCCTTCCGACGGCGCTCAGGCTGGCGCCGCCGCCTCGGGCGGTCGACGCGGACGCGTGGACCGGGTACGAGCCGGCGCGCCGGCGCCCGGCGTCGGCCTTCTATCCAATTGTCTCAATGCGCAATTCGCGGATGGCACCCACCCGGGGACGCGCGTGGGCACCTCCCATCCGAACCGCCGGGAGACCGGCAACCCGGATGGGACTCGGCGTCAGTCCTTGACGGAGTCGGACTCCTCGACGGGCGACTCGACCGGGCGCTCCGCCGGGGTGACCACCCGGGCGATCGCCGGGCGGGCGTAGCGGGTCTGCACTCCGGGAGCGACCTCCAGCAGGACGCTGTCGTCCTCGACACCGGTGACCGTGCCGTAGAGCCCGCCGATGGTGACCACCTCGTCGCCAACGGAGAGGTTGGACTGCATCGATTCGGCCTCGCGGCGGCGCTTCTGCTGCGGACGGATCATCATGAAGTACATGACGCCGAAGAGCAGAGCGATCATGAGGATCGGCGTGAAGCCTCCCGCTCCGCCGCCTTCTGCTGCGTAGTGCACGGTTGTCGACCTTCCCATTGGCCGCCGGACCGGCGCGTCGGCGCCGGAACGGAGGCGGATTTTCACGTCCTGTACAGACCGCGGCGAGTCTAGTCGCTCTGTCTGGGAACGCCGAATGCGGCAGAGATCACGAACAGATCACGGCTCGCCGACGTCCAGCGTGAACAGATCGGGCGCGGGAGGAGCTTCTGCCGCAAATGTACCATTCGGCGGCGTACGGCCCAGATGGTGCCAGGCGGCCTCGGTGGCCACCCGGCCCCGGGGGGTACGCGCCAGCAGCCCGGCCCGCACCAGGAACGGCTCGCAGACCTCCTCGACGGTGTCCGGCTGCTCCCCCACCGCCACGGCCAGGGTCGACAGGCCGACCGGGCCACCCCGGAACGAATCCACGAGCGCGGTCAGCACCGCCCGGTCGAGCCGGTCCAACCCGAGAGCGTCCACGTCGTACACGGTCAGCGCGGCCCGGGCGGTCTCGACGGTGACCACACCGTCGGCGCGTACCTCGGCGTAGTCCCGCACCCGGCGCAGCAGCCGGTTGGCGATCCGGGGCGTACCCCGGGACCGGCCGGCGATCTCCGCCGCACCGTCGTCGGTGATCGGCACCCCGAGGATGCGCGCCGAGCGGTGCAGCAGCGTCTCCAGATCGGCCGGTGCGTAGAAGTCCAGGTGAGCCACGAAGCCGAACCGGTCCCGCATCGGGCCGGTGAGCAGACCCGACCGGGTCGTCGCGCCGACAAGCGTGAACGGCTCCACGTCGAGCGGGATGGCGGTGGCGCCCGGCCCCTTGCCGACCACCACGTCGACCCGGAAGTCCTCCATCGCGCTGTAGAGCAGTTCCTCCGCCGGCCTGGCGATCCGGTGGATCTCGTCGATGAAGAGCACGTCCCCCTCGGCCAGGCTGGTCAGGATCGCCGCCAGATCCCCGGAGCGTTCGATCGCCGGCCCACTTGTCACCCGGATCCCGGCACCCAGCTCGGCGGCGACGATGTTGGCCAGGGTCGTCTTACCCAAGCCAGGTGGCCCTGACAGGAGAATGTGGTCGGGTGGGGAGCCGCGCCGCATCGCGCCCTGGAGCAGCAGGTCGAGCTGGTCCCGGACGCGGTGCTGGGCGATGAACTCGTCCAGCCGCTTCGGTCGGACGCTGACCTCCGCGTCCAGCTCCGCGTCGCTGACGTACGCCGAGACCAGGTTCTCGTTGCTCATCGGGCCCGGCCCAGCAGCCGGATGGCCTGCTTCAACAGCACCGGCACCGGCGGGGTGGGGCCGTCGACGGTCTCGGCGACGGCGGCGACCGCCTGGTCGGCCTGGCCGGCCGTCCAGCCGAGCCCGATCAACGCCTGGCGGACCTGATCCGGCCAGCTGCCGCCGGTCACCCCGGCCGCGCCGTCGGCGGCCACCGGCACCGGGCCGATGCGGTCGCGCAGCTCCAGCACCAGCCGTTCGGCGCCCTTCTTGCCGATGCCCGGCACCCGGGTAAGCGCCGCCGTGTCGGCGTTGGCGATGGCCTTGCGTACCGCGTCGGGGGTGTGCACCGCGAGCACCGCCTGGGCCAGCCGCGGGCCGACCCCGCTGGCGGTCTGCAACAGCTCGAACAGCGCCTTGGCGTCGTCGTCGGCGAAACCGTAGAGGGTGAGCGAGTCCTCCCGGACGACGAGGCTGGTGGCCAGCCGGGCCGGCTGGCCGACCCGCAGGTCGGCGAGCGTGCCGGGGGCACACTGCACGGCCAGGCCCACCCCGCCGACCTCGATCACCGCGTGGTCCGGTCCGGTGGCGGCAACCACGCCACGCACGCTGGCGATCATCTCGCTCCTCCTCGTCTGACCCGGTCCGCCGCGGCGGCCAGTTTCGACCGGGTGCCGCCGCGCCACACATGGCAGATGGCCAGCGCGAGGGCGTCCGCGGCGTCCGCCGGCCGGGGCGGCTCGGGCAACCGAAGCAGCCGGGTGACCATCGCGGTCATCTGGGCCTTGTCCGCCTGGCCGGAACCGGTCACCGCCGCCTTCACCTCGCTCGGGGTGTACGTCTGCACCGGCAGCCCGGCGCGCGCGCCGGCCAGCACCGCGATCCCGCTGGCCTGGGCGGTGCCCATCACCGTACGCATGTTGTGCTGGCTGAACACCCGCTCCACGGCCACGCTGTCCGGTCGATGCTCGGCGACCAGCTCGGTAAGCGAGCGGTCCAGGTGCAGCAGGCGAGTGGGCAGCTCGTCGGCCGGGTCGGTGTAGACGACGTAGTAGGCGATCAGCGTGCACGGCCGACCGGGTACTCCCTCGACCACGCCGACGCCGCACCGGGTCAGCCCCGGGTCGACGCCGAGCACCCGCACGCCGCCTCCCTCCAGCCGCCAGCCAGTACGTGTGTTCGACACCCTACCGATGCCGCCGGCACGGCGCGCCGCGGGACACGCCCACCACCGCGCCGCGGGACACGCCCACCACCGCGCCGCGGGACACGCCCGCCAACGCGCGCCGCGGGACACGCCCGTCGCGGCCGTCGCGGTCGGGGCGGCCACGCTGTGCCGCGGGGCCGCGCCCGCCGTGGCGGGTGCGGCCGGGATGTAGCGGACGGCCACACAGTGGGGCGGGAGTATGTGCCACCATCCCATGTGCCCCCGACCACACAGCTCGTAACTTCTTGCGCCATGACGGCAGAACCCGTGGCGGTCCCCCACGTCGTGAACGTCGACCTGGCCGGTCGTACCGCCCTCGTGACGGGCGGGGGCGGCGGCATCGGCCGGGCCTGCGCGCTGCGGCTGGCCGCGGCCGGCGCCACGGTCGTGGTGGTGGACCGCAACGTCGAGGCGGCCAAGCTGGTGGCCGCCGAGGCCGGCGGCCGGGCCGAGGGGGTGGATCTCGCCGACCCGGCGGCGGTGGACGCGCTCGACGCCGACGTCGACATCGTGGTCAACAACGCCGGGCTGCAACACGTCGCACCGCTCCAGGATTTTCCCGTCGAGCGGTTCGAGTACATCCAGCGGGTGATGGTGGAGGCACCGTTCCTGCTGATCCGGCGGGCGCTGCCGCACATGTACGCCCGCGGTTGGGGGCGGATCGTGAACATCTCCTCGGTGCACGGGCTGCGCGCCTCGCCGTACAAGGCGGCCTACGTTTCGGCGAAGCACGCCCTGGAGGGGCTGTCGAAGGTGGTGGCGCTGGAGGGTGCGGCGCACGGGGTGACGGCCAACTGCATCAACCCGGCGTACGTGCGCACCGCGCTGGTGGAGAGCCAGATCGCCGACCAGGCGACCGCCCACGGCATCCCCGAGTCCGAGGTGATCGAGAAGATCATGTTGGCCCGGGCGGCGGTCAAGCGACTGATCGAGCCCGAGGAGGTGGCGGAGTTGCTGGCGTACCTCTGCTCACCGGCGGCGGGGTTCCTCACCGGTGCCTCGATCGCGCTCGACGGGGGTTGGACGGCGAACTGACGCCGGCCACCCGCAGAATGTCGGTCATGTCGTCGCCGGTGGAGTTCCTGGAGCTGCTCGCCCGGGAGGCAGCCGCGGTCGAGTTCGAGGGACCGCTGGTCGCCGCCCGCTCGGCCGGGCTGCCCGCCGAGCGCCTCGCCGAGCTGGAGCAGGCAAAGACGGTGGCGCTGCGGGTACGGGCACTGCTGGAGCGCCGCCGCCGTCGGGAGAGCGAACTGTCCGGCCTGTACGACACGGTCAGCGACCTGGCGGGGCTGCGCGACCTGGACGAGGTGCTGCGTGCGATCGTGCACCGGGCCCGGCACCTGCTCGGTGCGGACGTCGCCTACATGACGCTCGACGACGCCGAGCGCGGTGACACCTACATGCGGGTGACCGACGGTTCGGTCTCCGCCCGGTTCCAGCGGCTGCGGCTGCCCATGGGTGCCGGGCTCGGCGGACTGGTGGCCCAGTCCGGCGCCCCGTACGTCACCGCGAACTACCCGGAGGACGAGCGGTTCCACCACACCCGCGAGATCGACGCCGGGGTGGGTGAGGAAGGGCTGGTGGCCATCCTCGGGGTGCCACTGCGACTCGGCTCGACAAGCATCGGCGTGCTCTACGCGGCCAACCGCTCGGCCCGGCCGTTCGCCCGCGAGGAGGTGGCGCTGCTGCTCTCACTGGCGGCCCACGCCGCGGTGGCGATCGACACCGCGCGGCTGCTGGCCGAGACCCGCTCGGCTTTGGAGGAACTGTCCTCGGCGAACACCACGATCCGTGCGCACAGCAGTTCCGTGGAGCGGGCCGCGGCGGCGCACGACCGGATGACCGCGCTGGTGTTGCGCGGCGGCGGGGTGGAGGACGTGGCCTCAGCCGTCACCGACGTGCTCGGTGGCGCGCTGCTGGCGCTGGACGCCGAGGGACGGCGGCTGGCCCAGGTCGGTGAGATCGACGAGCCGGACCGGGCGGAGATCGTGGAGGCGGTCGCGGCGTCGCGGACCGAGGGACGCAGCGTACGCCGAGGCAGGTTGTGGTACGCCGCCGTGGTGGCCGGCGCGGAGAACCTGGGCGTGCTGGTGCTGCGTCCGGAGGGCGAGCCGGCCGACGCCGACCAGCGGATCCTGGAACGGGCGGCGCTGGTGACCGCCCTGCTGCTGCTGTTCCGGCGTACCGTCGCCGAGGCGGAGGGACGGGTCCGGGGCGAGTTGCTCGACGATCTGATCGCCCGGCCGCTGCGCGACACCGACGCGCTACGCAGCCGGGCGCGTCGGTTGGGCGTGGACCTGGACGCGCCGCACGTGCTGGTGGCCGTCGGCGACGACGCCATCGCGGCGACCGGTTCCGCCCGGCAGCGGGTGCTCTCCTGGGCCACCACGTACGCCTCGACGCGGGGCGGGCTGGCCGCGGCGCGGGACGGTCGGGTGGCGCTGATGCTGCCCGGTCGGGATGCTGGTGGCAGTGCCCGGGCGGTGGCCCGCGACCTGTCCCGGATCACCGGTCGGCCGGTGACCGCGGGCGCGAGCGGCCCGTCGACGGGACCGGCGTCGCTGGCCGCCGCGTTCCGGGAGGCGGACCGTTGCCTGACCGCGCTCGGCGCGCTGGGCCGGGCCGGGCAGGGGGCGAGCAGCGCCGAGCTGGGTTTCGTCGGGCTGCTGCTGGGTGCCGTCGACGACGGCGGCGACGCCGACGTGAGCCGGTTCCTCACCGCGACCATCGGGCCGGTGATCGAATACGACGCCCGGCGGGGCACCGCGTTGGTGCGGACCCTGGAGGCGTACTTCGGGGTGGGTGGCAGCCTGGCCCGGGCCGCCGAGCAGCTGCATGTGCACGTCAACACGGTGACGCAGCGCCTGGAGCGGGTCGGGCAGTTGCTCGGTGCCGACTGGCAGCGCCCGGATCGGGCGCTGGAGGTGCAGTTGGCCCTGCGTCTGCACCGGCTGCGTACTCCCGCTGGTTGAGCCGCCCGCGACGGGTGAGGCCGCCGGTGGCAAGGGCCAGCGGCGCGCGTGCCGACCGGGGACACCGTCGGTGATCTTCTCAGGGTGCACAGTCCCCTCCACCAGCATGCACGTGCGCCGATTAGCCGCGCGGACCAACGACGCAGAATGGACAATCAGGACCAGAGGGATACTCGACCCAAGGGAGTGGTGATCATGGCACGCAGGAAGACGTCACACACCCGTCAGGCCCTCGTCCTGGCCTTCGCGGTGGGCACGCTGGCGGGTGCGGCGGGCACCCTGACGCTGCGGCGTCGCGGCCGGCGTGCTGTGGGCTCGGCGGGCGACACCACGGGTTTCGACGGCGACATCAGCCCTGCCGCTCTCGACGGGCGCCTCGACAATCCCCCACCGGCCCCGGCCGGCGCGCCGGTAGCGGTCAAGCAGGGCTGAGCCATGGATCGCACAATCTCGTCGCTGGTCAGGTCAGCGGTGTCGGCCTGGACCCTGCGGCCGACCGGGAACGGATAGGGGCTCTCATGGCCGACGGAACGAGTGGCGGCCCGGGCTCCGCCTCCCCTGACAAGCCGGTCGCTGAGTTGGTGCAGCGAGCCGCCGAACAGATCACCCGACTGGTGCGCGACGAGTTGACACTCGCCCGCGCAGAGATGGCGGCGAAGGGCAGACGGGCCGGTTCCGGTGCCGGGATGCTCGGCGGCGGCGCCATGCTGAGTCTCTACGCCGGCGGCGCACTCGTCGCCGCCGCCGTGCTGGTGCTGGGTGCGTTCATGCCGGACGCACTCGCCGCACTCATCGTGGGGATCATCCTGCTCATCGCCGCCGCGATCGCGGCCCGAAGCGGCAAGAAGCAGATAAGCGGGGCCATGCCGGCCACCCCGAACGCCGCCAGGGACAGCGTGCGTGCCGACGCCGAGACCATCCGCAACGCGGCGAACCGGAGGCGATCATGAGCGTGGCGAACGGTAACGGCGATCCGGAGCAGGTTCGCCGGGACATCCAGCAGACGCGTGAGCAACTCGGGGACACGGTCGCCGCACTGTCCGCCAAGTCCGACGTCAAGGGTCGCCTCCGCACGAAGGCCGGCGGGGTCGCCGACGGGCTCCGGCAGCAGGCCACCGAGGCCGGACCGACGGCAAGGAGCACCGTGGCGTGGATGACCCGCGAGATGAGCCGGAAAGCGTCCGAGCAGACCACCGCCCTGATCCGGACGGTTCGCCGCGCGACCGACGCGGCCAGCTCGACGGTGTCCAGTCAGCGGACGGCAATTCAAACGTCGGCCGACAACGCCACCGCCCGCATCGGCGCCTCGGTCCGTGCCAGACCCGTGCCGATCCTAGCCGCCGGTGCCGCCGCAGCAGCGCTCGGTCTCGCCGTCTACCGGCGCCGCCGAACGAGGTGATCGTTCCCTGACGGCGCCACGCCCGAACTCCGTTCGTCGTGCCCCTACCGCCGAGTGCGCCTTTTTGCCCAGGTGGGCAGGCCGCAGGTCGACGAGTACATCGGGATCGTCCGGGTAAGCGCCGACGTGCTCGTCGCTGGCGGGCCCGAAGAGGGGAGATCGGATGACAACGGTTGGGAGAAGCGGCTCCCCGCCTGACAGGTCGGGCGGTGACGGGGTCGGCAAGGTCCGGCAGGAGGCCACGCAGGTCGGCCGGGAGACGGCACAGGCCGGTGGGCAGCTTGCCCAGGAAACCGTCAACCAGGGCAGGCAGGTGGCTGCGGAAACCCGTCACCAGGCACGCAACCTGGTCAGCGAGGTTTCCTCGCAGGCACGTACACAGGCTCAGGAACAGCAGAACCGGGCAGCGGAGAGCCTCCGCACGCTCGGGGAGCAACTCGGGTCCATGGCCGACTCCGGTGACCAGAGCAGCATGGCGACCGAGGTCGCCCGGCGCGGCGCCGACGCGGCCCGGCAGGCGGCCGGCTGGCTGGACGAACGGGAACCCGGCGATCTGGTGCGGGAGGTGCGCGACTACGCCCGCCGGCATCCCGGCACGTTCCTCGCCGGCGCGGCGATCGCCGGTTTGCTCGCCGGACGGCTCGGCCGAGCCCTCACCGGAGGCAAGGAGGACCATGGCGAGCAGGACACCACCGACCAGGGGCACCGTCCAACGGGACGCACCGTGCCGCAGGGGCCACCGATGCCGCCGACACCGTATCCGCCGTCTCGGCCGCCGATGCCGCACCCGCCGCAGACGCCGCCGGTCGGTCCGACCACGCCCGTGCGCCACGGCCCCACGGGCCACGAGGTGGGGCCGTGACTACGCCCGCGGGCGGTGGCGCCGACCGGACGCAGGCATCCATCGGCGAACTGCTGACCGACGCCACCCGCAACTTCTCCACGTTGTTGCGGAAGGAAGTCGACCTGGCCAAGGCCGAGCTGCGCCAGGAGGCAAGCAGCATCGGGAGCGTGGCGGGAATGTTCGCCGCAGCCGCGGTCGCCGGGCTGCTCACCCTGATCTTCGTGTCGCATGCCCTCTGGTGGGGCCTGTCCAACGTGATGGACCAGGGGTGGGCCGCGCTTCTCGTCGCCGTGATCTGGGCCGTCATCGGCGCCGTGCTCGCTTCCCGGGCCCGCAAGCAGCTGCGCACCATAAAACCCCTTCCGCGCACCAGGCAGACGGCGCAGGAGATACCCGACGCGGTGAGGGGCCGCTGAGCCGAAGGGAGCCATCATGTCCAGCGATCCGGAACAGATCCGCCACGACATCGAGCACACCCGAGCCGAGCTGAGCAACGACGTTGACGCGCTGACCCACAAGGTGAACCCGCGCCGGATCGCCAGCGTGCCGGTGACGCGCGCCCGGGGCCGGCTCAGCCGCATCGTCGACCGGGTGATGGGGACCGCGAGACACACCCGTGACGCCACCGTGCATCAGGCGTACGACGTCGGCCACCAGGTGTCCGACCGAGCGCACCAGGGCGCCGGAGCCGTGGCACACGCGGCACAGCAGACCAGGGGCGCCGTGTCGAACGCGGCACACCAGACCTCGGAGGCCGTTTCGACGGCCGGGCACCGCGCGCAGTCGCTCACCCACGCATCGAAGGAACGGGCAGAGGGCAACCCGCTGGCCGCCGGGGTGATCGCCTTCGGGGTGGGCATGCTCGTCTCCGCCCTCCTGCCGCCCAGCGGGAGGGAACAGCAGCTCGCCGAACGCGCCAAACACGAGGCCATGGAGCACGCGGACCAGGTGAAGCAGAAGGCCGGCGACATGATGCACCAGGTCCAGGACAACCTGCGCGAACCCGTGCAGGAAGCGTCGCAGGCGGTCAAGTCCACGGCCTCGCAGGGTGCCGCCTCGGTGCGCGACGCGGGCACCGAGCAGGCTCAGCACGTACGCGACGACGCGCGGCAGGCGTCCCAACGGTTGTAGGACCCGCGCCGCGGGCCCTCGACACCTCGTCCGCCCCGGGTCGACCGACCCGGGGCGGCTTGCCACGCTCGGTTACCTTGATCCACACCTCTGGTGGAAAGGTGTCGAGCACATGCCCTTCGGCTTCATCCTGGCGATCGTCGCCGCCGTCATCGCGATCATCGCTGTCGCCGTCGTCCTGTTCAGCTCGCAACGCCAGGTGCGGCAGATCGGCGTGCTGACGGCGGTCGGCGCCCTGGCCGGTACGGCGATCCTCACCGTCGCGTCGAGCGCCCACTCGGTACCGATCCGCTCGGTCGGCATCGTCACCAGCTTCGGCAAGCCGACCGGTGAGGTCACCGGCTCCGGCCTGAAATGGGTCACCCCGTGGCAACGGGTCGGCGAGTGGGACGCCGGGCGGCAGAAGTACGACCACATCGGCAGCGACCAGTGCGTGCGGGTGCGTACCGGAACCCTCGCGGACGCGTGCGTGGAGGTGCTGGTCGAGTGGCAGGTCCGGCCCGAGAACGCCCCGCAGCAGTTCATGGACTACAAGGGGGACTTCGAGAGCTTCCGGGGGCAGCGGGTCGGCGTCCAGCTCGACAGCGCGGTCAACGATGCCTTCGCCACCTACAACCCGTTGGAGCGCATCGACTCGAAGACCGGCAACCTCAACGTCGACCTCAAGCCCTTCTCGGCGAGCATCAAGTCCAACGCCGAGGGGCGGCTGACCGACGACGTCGAGATCCTGTCGGTCACCATCACCCGGGTCAACCACGACGACAAGACCGAGGGCAACATCAAGGCGTTCCAGGACAAGCTCGCGCAGACCCGCAACCTCGAACAGGACCGCCTCAACGCCGAGATCCAGAAGCAGGTCACCGAGACCAACGCGACGGTGGACAAGGTGACCCGCTGCCTGGAGATCGCGGACAAGCACGGCAGCTCGCCGGGCCTGTGCATCAACCCGGGCATCATCACCGGCAAGTGAGCCGGGCGGACGCGTCCCGCACCTCTTCCGGACACCGTCCGGGGTGGCGGGAGGCCGGCCGGCCCGGGCCGAGAGACGCCCGGCGGACAGTGCCGCCCGCCCTCACCGGTCAGGTGATGAGGGCGGGCGGCGAGCGCCGGCCGCACACCGGCGAGCCGTCCCGGTGCGGCGTGGACGGCGCGGTCAGGAGGTGAGCGCGTCGAGGGCCAGGTCGACGTCCTCGGTGGTGGAGTAGAGGTGGAACGAGGCCCGGACCCGACCGGCCCGCACCGCCGCGCGTACCCCGGCCCGGGCCAGCTTCTCCTGCGCGCCGGGCACCTCGACGGTGACGATCGCGCTGTGCCCGGGTGGCTGCCCCAGACCGGTGAGGAACCGGTTGGCCAGCGCCACGTCGTACGCCCGCACCTGCTCGACGCCGATCTCCAGCAGCAGTTCCAGCGCGGGAACGGCACCCACCCAGCTGAACCAGGCCGGTGAGAGGTCGAACCGGCGGGCGTCGTCGGCCAGCCGCAGCGGCGGCCCGTAGTAGGAGGCGTGCGGATCGCGACCCGCGTACCAGCCGGCGGCGTCGGGTCGCAGCCGGTCCCGCAGCCCAGGAGCCAGGTAGGCGAACGCGGTGCCCCGGGGAGCCATCAGCCACTTGTATCCGCCGGCCACCACGACGTCCGCGCGGGCCGCGTCGAACGGCAGCCAGCCACACGCCTGAGTGGCGTCCACCGCGACGAGCGCACCGTGGGCCCGGGCCGCCGCGACGATCTCGTCGTACGCGGCGATCGTGCCGTCGGCGGACTGCACCAGGCTGAACGCCACCAGGTCGGTGTCAGCGTCGATGGAGGCGGCCAGCTCGTCCAGCGGGACGGTGCGCACCTCGACGCCCCGTTCGGCCTGGACCAGCCAGGGAAACAGGTTGGAGGTGAACTCGACCTCGGGTGCCAGCACCCGGGCGCCGGTGGGTAGCGCGGCGGCGACCGGCGCCAGCAACTGGGAAACGGTGGCGCCGACCGCGATGTCAGCGACCGGTACCGCGACCAGTTGGGCGAACGCCGTCCGAGACCGGTCGGTGGACGTGCCCCAGTCCTCCCACGCCCCCTGCCCCACCCGCCACGCGGCCAGCGCGTCCTGCAACGCGTCCCAGGCCGGGTCGGGCGGCAACCCGTAGCTGGCGGTGTTCAGCCAGCCCGGCTGCGGTTGCCACAGCTTCTGCGCCTGCTCCAGTTCCACACCCCGACGCTAGTGGCCTCGCCCCCCACCCCTAAGCGCCAATCCCACCCCCGTGGCCCCACCCCCACCCCACCCCACCCCACCCGCCCCGCTCTCGGCGATCTTGCAGTTGTTGTCTCCCCAAAAGGGTCTAATCGGCGCATTCCAGCGACGAAAACTGCAAGATCGGCGCGCGCGGAGTGGGGTGGGGGCGAGCGCAGCGGGGTGGGGGTGGGTGTTAGGTGACGTTGGCGGGGCCTAGGACGCTTTTCAGGTCGGCCATGAGGGCGGTGGTGGCGGCCACTCGGACCGGGCTCAGGCGCAGGGTGGTGGTACGGGTGCCGTTGAGGAGCTTGACGTGCACCTCGGCGTCGCCGGGGTGCAGCACCAGCGTCTCCTTGAGCCGCTCCACCAGCGGCGGGGTGCAGCGGGTCACCGGGATGGTGAGGGTGACCGGCTTGTTCGCGGTGCTGGTGCTGATGTCCGGCAGGGACATGTCCATCGCCATGATGCGCGGGGTGTCGTCGCGCCGGTCGACCCGGCCCTTGACCACCACGATCGCGTCCTCGGCGATGTACTGCCCGATCACCTCGTAGGTGTTCGGGAAGAACAGCGTCTCCACGCCACCGGCCAGGTCCTCCAGGGTGGCCGAGGCCCATGCCCGTCCCTGCTTGGTGACCCGTCGCTGCACGCCGGAGAGGATGCCGGCGAGGGTGACCACCGCGCCGTCGGGCACGGTGCCCTCCTCCGACAGTGCCGCGATGGTGGTGTCGGCCGCCGCGCCTAGGATGTGTTCCAGGCCGAACAGGGGATGGTCGGAGACGTACAGGCCGAGCATCTCGCGCTCGAACGCGAGCTTGTCGCGCTTGTCCCACTCCCCCTCGGCGATGGTCGGCATGACCGTGGTGTTCGTCGCCACCTCGTCGTCGCCGAAGCCGGCACCGAACAGGTCGTACTGCCCGACGGCCTCCTTGCGCTTGACGTCGGCGTACGCGTCGATGGCGTCGGCGTGCACGGCGAGCAGGCCCTTGCGGGGATGCTTCAGCGAGTCGAACGCCCCCGCCTTGATCAAGGATTCGATGGTCTTCTTGTTGCAGACCACCGCGTCCACTTTGGACAGGAAGTCGTAGAAGTCGGCGTACTCGCCCTTCTCCTCGCGGCAGCGCATGATCGCGGCGACCACGTTCGCGCCGACGTTGCGGATCGCGCCGAGGCCGAAACGGATCTCCCGGCCGACCGGGGTGAACGGGCCGGCCGAGGTGTTCACGTCCGGTGGCAGCACCTGGATGCCCATCCGCCGGCACTCCGACAGGTACATGGCCATCTTGTCCTTGTCGTCACCGACGGAGGTCAGCAGCGCCGCCATGTACTCGGCCGGGTAGTTGGCCTTCAGGTAGCCGGTCCAGTACGACACCAGCCCGTAGCCGGCGGTGTGCGCCTTGTTGAAGGCGTAGTCGGCGAACGGAACGAGGATGTCCCACAGGGTCTTGATGGCCTCGTCGGAGTAGCCGTTGCTCTTCATCCCGTCGCGGAACGGGATGAACTCCTTGTCGAGGACCTCCTTCTTCTTCTTGCCCATCGCCCGGCGCAGCAGGTCGGCCTTGCCGAGGCTGTACCCGGCGAGCACCTGGGCGGCACGCTGCACCTGCTCCTGGTAGACGATCAGGCCGTGGGTCGGGCCGAGGATCTCCTCCAGCGGCTCGGCCAGCTCCGGGTGGATCGGGGTGATCTCCTGGAGCCCGTTCTTGCGCAGCGCGTAGTTGGTGTGCGAGTTGGCGCCCATCGGGCCGGGCCGGTAGAGCGCCAGGACGGCGGAGATGTCCTCGAAGTTGTCCGGCTTCATCAGCCGCAGCAGCGACCGCATCGGCCCGCCGTCGAGCTGGAACACGCCGAGGGTGTCACCCCGGGCCAGCAGCTCGTACGTCGGTTTGTCGTCAAGCGGCAGCTTGAGCAGGTCGACCTTGAGTCCGTGGTTCAGCTCGATGTTCTTCAGCGCGTCGTCGATGATGGTCAGGTTGCGCAGGCCGAGGAAGTCCATCTTCAACAACCCGAGCGACTCACACGTCGGGTAGTCGAACTGGGTGATGATCGCCCCGTCGGCGTCCCGGCGCATCAGCGGGATGTGCTCGATGATCGGCTCGGCGGACATGATGACCCCGGCGGCGTGCACCCCGGTCTGCCGGATCAGCCCCTCGATGCCCTTGGCGGTGTCGATCACCTTGCGGACGTCGGGGTCGGACTCGTACAGGCCGCGGATCTCGCCGGCCTCGGCGTAACGCGGGTGCTTCGGGTCGAAGATGCCGGTGAGCGGGATGTCCTTGCCCATCACCGCCGGTGGCATCGCCTTGGTGATCCGGTCGCCGACCGCGTACGGGTAGCCGAGCACCCGGGCCGAGTCCTTGATCGCGGCCTTCGCCTTGATGGTGCCGAAGGTGGCGATCTGGGCGACCTTGTCCTCACCCCACTTGTCGGTGACGTACTTGATCACCTCACCGCGCCGACGCTCGTCGAAGTCGATGTCGACATCCGGCATGGAGACCCGCTCGGGGTTGAGGAACCGCTCGAAGATCAGCCCGTGCGGGATCGGGTCCAGGTCGGTGATGCCCAGGGCGTACGCGACCAGGGAACCGGCCGCGGAGCCACGGCCGGGACCGACGGCGATGCCCTGTGCCTTGGCCCACTGGATGAAGTCGGCCACCACGAGGAAGTACGACGGGAAGCCCATCTGGATGATGACGCCCAACTCGTACTCGGCCTGTACGATGTGCCCCTCGGGGATGCCCTCCGGATACCGGCGGGCCAGGCCGGCGAAGGTCTCCTTACGGAACCAGGACTCCTCGGTCTCCCCCTCGGGCACCGGGAAGCGCGGCATCAGGTTGTGGAACTCGAACATCCCGGTCGGGTCGACCCGCTCGGCCACCAGCAGCGTGTTGCGGCAACCCTCCAGCCAGGGGTCGGAGTTGTCCACGCCGCGCATCTCGTCGGCCGACTTGATGTAGTAGCCGCTGCCGCCGAACTTGAACCGGTTCGGGTCGGCGACGTTGCTTCCGGTCTGCACGCAGAGCAGCACGTCGTGCGCCTCGGACTGCGCCTCGTGGGTGTAGTGCGAGTCGTTGGTGACCACCGGCGGGATGTTGAGCTTGCGGCCGATCTCCAGCAACCCGTCGCGGACCCGCTTCTCGATGTCCAAGCCGTGGTCCATCAGCTCCAGGAAGTAGTTCTCCTTGCCGAAGATCTCCTGGTACTTCGCGGCGGCTTCGAGGGCCTGCGCGTCGTGGCCGAGCCGCAGCCGGGTCTGCACCTCGCCGGACGGGCAGCCGGTGGTGGCCATCAGTCCGTCGGCGTACTCGGCCAGCAGCTCGGTGTCCATCCGAGGCCACTTGACGAAGTAGCCCTCGGTGTAGGAGCGCGAGGTCAGCGCGAACAGGTTGTGCAGACCGGTCTTGTTGCGCGCCCAGATCGTCTTGTGGGTGTAGCCACCGCTACCTGAGACGTCGTCGCTCTTCTGCTCCGGCCGGCCCCACCGCACCCGCTGCTTGTGGAACCGCGACTCCGGCGCCACGTACGCCTCGATGCCCAGGATCGGGGTCACCCCGGCGGCCATCGCCTGCTTGTAGAAGTCGTTCGCGCCGTGCATGTTGCCGTGGTCGGTCATCGCCACCGCCGGCATTCCCTGCCGCTTGACCTCGGCGAACAGATCCTTGAGCCGGGCTGCCCCGTCAAGCATCGAGTACTCCGTGTGCACGTGCAGATGCGCGAACGAATCGCCCATGCGGAGGCCCCCCGGGTCAGCTGATCGAGTCGGTCGGCGCTAACCCTAACCCCGCCGTCGCCGGCCGCTGAAGCGCGCCGCGCCAGGTGCTCGACGACCCGCACAGCACGCCTGGACGGACGACGCGGGGCGCCCGGATGACCGGACGCCGCGTTGCCGGACCCAAAAGCCCTGGCTGACACGATGTTGGTCCGGCGACATCGTTGCGCGATGGACAACAGTGTGTGTCACACAGTATGGTGCGACGCATGGTCAGTGATGACGTCCTACGGACCCATCTACAGGAGCTACGTCGGGGCACGGTGGTGGTGGCCAGTCTGGTCGCGCTGCGCCGACCCGGCTACGGCTACGCGCTACTGCAACGACTCACCGGGCACGGCTTCCCCGTCGACGCGAACACCCTCTATCCCCTACTGCGGCGGCTGGAGGAGCAGGGGCTCCTGACCAGCGAGTGGAACACCGAGGAGAGCCGACCGCGCAAGTTCTACCGCACAAGCGAGTCCGGCGAGCAGGTGCTACGGCGGCTGCTCGATGACCTCGCCGCCGTACAGACCTCCCTCACCACCCTGATCGAAGGAGCACCCCGATGACCTCCCTGACCGACCGCTACCTGGCCGCCACCCTGCGCTCGGTGCCGACCCGGCGGCGCGAGGAGATCGCCACGGAACTGCGCGCCTCCATCGCCGACATGATCGACGGTCGGACCGCCGACGGGGTCGACGCCGCCACCGCCGAGCGCGCCGTCCTCACCGAGCTGGGCAATCCGGCGCAGCTGGCCGCCCGATACACCGACCGTCGGCTGCAACTCATCGGCCCCGAGTACTACCTGGCCTGGCAGCGGCTGCTGATCGTGCTGCTCAGCACCATTCCCGCCATCGTCGGGGTGCTGATGGGCGTACTCCAGGCCACCGTCGCCGACAATGCGGCGGGCGCGATCGGCGAGGGCATCGCCGGGGCGTTCAACGTCGCCGTGCAGATCGCCTTCTGGGTGACCCTGGTCTTCGCGGTGATGGAACGCCTCGGCACCCCGCTGAACCTGCCCGAATGGAGCGTCGACCAGCTACCCGAGCACCCCGCCGAGCGGGACGTCACGCTCACCGACGTGTGTGCCTCGATCGTGTTCCTGGGCCTGTTCGCCGCCTTCCTGCCGTGGCAGCACTTCCAGTCGGTGATGGGGCCCGACGGCGAGCGCCTGCCGGTTCTCGATCCGGCGCTGTGGACGTTCTGGCTGCCGCTGCTGCTCGTCGTCCTGCTCGCCAGCATCGCGTTTGAGATCGCCAAGTACCGCGCCCGCCGGTGGACCTGGCCGCTGGTCGCCGTCAACGCCGTACTGAGCCTGGCGTTCGCGGTTCCGGCGATCTGGCTGCTGCTCGACGACCGGCTGCTCAACCCGGAGTTCGTCGCTCGTTTCGCCTGGCTGAACGACGGCGGACTCGGCACGGTCACCCGGATCAGCGTCGTGGTGATCGTCGCCATCACCCTCTGGGACATCGTCGACAGCGCGGTCAAGGCGCGTCGATCCGCGCACTGAGCAGGAGCGGGCCTGGACCGACGCACGTACGATGATCAGCGGAAGTGCCGACAGACACCGAGGGAGCGGCCGTGGAACTGATCATCGGACTGGTGTGCCTGGTGTTGATCGTCGTGGCGGTGGTCGGCTTCGGCGTCTCGATCTACAACGGGCTGGTCCGGGCCCGCAACGCGTACCGCAACGCTTTCGCCCAGATCGACGTGCAGCTCGTCCGGCGGCACGACCTGATCCCCAACCTGGTCGAGACCGCCAAGGGCTATCTCAAGCACGAGCGGGAGACGCTGGAGGCGGTGATCAACGCCCGCAACGCCGCCGTCAACGCGCAGGCCACCGCCGCGGCGGCCCCCGGTGACCCGGCCGCCATGCAGCAGCTCAGCGGCGCGGAGAACGCACTCACCGCCACCCTGGGTCGGCTGTTCGCGCTCTCCGAGGCGTACCCGGATCTCAAGGCCAACCAGAACATGATGCAGCTGTCGGAGGAGCTGACCTCGACGGAGAACCGGGTCGCCTTCGCCCGGCAGGCGTACAACGACGCGGTGATGGCCTACAACAACAAGCGCGAGGTGTTCCCCTCCAGCGTGGTGGCGGGGATGTTCTCGTTCGGCCCGGCGGAGCTGTTCCAGCCGGACGACCCGCAGCAGCGCCAGGCGCCGCAGGTCTCGTTCTGATCGGGCCGCGATGAACTTCTTCGAACGACAGCGCCAGGTGCGCCGGCTGTCGACCCGGCTGGTGCTGCTGTTCGTGCTGGCCGTGGTCGGGATCGTGGTGGTGGTGAACCTCGCGGCGCTGTTCGCCTTCAACGCCACCACCGCCGATCCTGCCCAGCTCGCCGGGTTCATCGCCATGGTCACCATCGGCACCCTCGCCGCGATCGGGCTGGCCGCCCTGGTCCGTACGCTCGCGTTGCGCGGCGGCGGCGGGAAGGTGGCCCGGGAGTTGGGCGGGGTGCCGGTGCCGGCAAACACCACCGATCCGGAGCTGCGCCGGCTGCGCAACGTCGTCGAGGAGATGGCGCTGGCCTCCGGCGTACCCGTCCCCGAGGTCTACGTGCTGCCGGAGGAGACGGCGATCAACGCCTTCGCCGCCGGGTGGACACCGTCCGACGCTGCCGTCGCCGTCACCCGGGGCGCGTTGCAGCGACTCAACCGCGACGAACTCCAGGGGGTGATCGCCCACGAGTTCAGTCACGTCGTCAACGGCGACATGCGGCTCAACATCCGGCTGATGGGCCTGCTGTTCGGCATCCTCTTCCTGACCGTGATCGGCCGCGGGCTGGCCCGCGCCGGGGTCATCGGCGGCGGCAGGTCGCGCGGCAACAACAGCGGCGGCAGCGCCGCTCCGCTGGCGCTTGTGGGCCTGGCCCTGCTGGTGGCCGGCTACGTCGGCGTCCTCGCCGGGCGGCTCATCCAGGCGTCGGTCTCCCGGCAGCGGGAGTACCTGGCCGACGCCTCGGCGGTGCAGTACACCCGCCAGACCGGGGGCATCGCCGGAGCGCTGAAGAAGATCGGGGGCCTCAGCGACGGTTCCGAGCTGAAGTCGCCGAAGCGCGACGAGGTGGGGCACATGCTCTTCGGCGAGGCGGCCCGGACGTCCTGGTTCGCCACCCATCCCCCGCTGGCCGACCGGATCAAGGCGTTGGAACCGTCGTTCAACCCGGCCGAACTGCAACAGTTGTCGCGGCAGTGGGCGGCGGCACCGCCGTCGGGCCGCCAGGAGGACATCGCCATGGGCCTGGCGCCGGGGCGGACGACGCCGGCGCAGCCTGGGCCACCGGTACGCGGCGAGCGGGTACGCGTCGCACCGGACGAGGTGCTGGCCCGGGTCGCCGCCCCCACCGCGACCGCCTACACCCACGCCGCAGCGATCCTCGACCGGATCCCGGATCCGCTGCTCGACCGGGCCCGTGATCGGGAGGCGGCCGTGCCGCTGCTGCTCGGCCTGCTGCTCAGCGCCGAGCCGGAGATCCGGCAGCACCAGTACGCCGCAGTGGCGCAGCGACACGGCCAGCAGCTGGCCGACGGCGCGCTGCACGCGGCGGACGAGCTGGTCGAGCTTCCCGCCGACCTGCGGTTGCCGCTGGCCGAGCTGGCCTTCCCGGCGCTACGCGATCGACCCGGCGCCGAGGTGGAGTCACTGCTGGCGGCCGTGTTCACGTTGATCCAGGCCGACGGCGCGATCAACGTGACCGAGTACTGCCTGTCCCGGTTGCTGCTCGCCGAGTTGGAGGAGTCGCTGCGGCCGGACTCGCGGTGGCGTACCGACCGGCGCAAACTCACCGACGCGCGCTCCGCGGCAGCCGCCCTGCTGGCCATCCTCGCCCAGGTAGGCCACCCCGATCGACCCGAGGCGGAACGGGCCTTCCAGGCCGGCGTCGCCGCGCTGCTGCCCGGCACCGACCTGCCGTACACACCACCGGAGAACGGCGTGCTCGCCCTGGAGACCGCCTGGCCGGTGCTCGACGGGTTACGCCCGGCCGACAAGGAGCGGCTGGTGGCGGCCACCGTTGCGGTGATCAGCCACGACGGGATGATGACGGTGCCCGAGATCGAGTTGTTGCGGACGATCTGCGGTCTGCTGCACTGTCCGCTGCCCCCCATGGCCGGCCACGTCACCGGCTGATCGCCTCCCTCGACCGCCCTCGGCGCACCCCGGCCGTCCGGACCGGATCGCCGTACCCGCCCAACCGTCTCCAGTCCCGGCAGGCCCGGCCCCCGCCCCGCCCCGTGCAGCCCGACGCGACGCGGGCAGCCCGACGCGGCGGTGCTCTGCCAGGTGCAGGCCCAGTAAGACCAAACACAGAGAGTTACAGTTGCCGTCCGTCACGACAACGGGACCTACCTCTACCCCACTACGCACGCTTTGCTCTGCTTCAACCCACGCACTGGCGCTTGACCTGGCATGCTGCGTCAGCCTCCGGCCACACATGCCGCACCCTCCGCTACTTTCCGTGAGTATTGCGTCGGTTGAAGCAGAGCAAAGGGAGCGCAGGGGTATTGGTGGGGGGCGGTCGGGCGGCACTGTCCGTGAGGGCCGGTGAGCGGACGGACGGCCGGATCTCAGCCGACGCAACGGGCGGGCTGCGAGGGGATGGCATGCTGCCCAGGGTGACCACCGAGACCGTCGACGAGTGGCGGCAGCCCACCGAGACCACCACCGACGAATGGCGACGGGCCGAGACCAGTGACGAGTGGCGACGGCCGGGGCCGACGCCGGAACAACGACGGCTGGACCTGTACGCCGGGCTGGCCGCGACGGCCCTTGCCCTGCTCAGCCTGACGTTGGCCCGTAGCACCGGGGCGTTCATGCTGGGACCACCACCATCCGGTGTCGAACAGCTCTTCTGGACCGTCGCGGTGCCGCTGCCGTTGATCTGGCGACGTCGCTTCCCCGTCGCTGCCACGCTGGCCGTGTCGGCCGCGTTCATCGGTTCGCAAGTGCGCGCCGTCCCGGAGTGGCAGCTTTCCTCCTGGGCGCTGTTCATCGCCATCTACACGCTGGGCGCCTGGGGCCGGGACCGTCGGTTGTCCCGCCGACTGCGGATCGGCGTGATCGTTGCGATGTTCACCTGGATGGGGATCGCCTTGTCGATCAACTACCGCACGCTCAGCGCGGAGTCATTCGCCGACGCGGTCGGCCCGGTGCCGCCGGTACTCGCCGCGATCGTCACTGGCATCCTGGTCAACGCGCTGTACTTCGGGTTCGCGTACTTCTTCGGCGAGACCGCCTGGGTGGCGGCCCGTCGTCAGCACCAGGTGGCCGAGCAGGCGGAACGGCTGCGCCGGTCACAGGCCGAGGTACGCGAGCACGCGGTGGTCGGCGAGCGGGTCAGGATCGCCCGTGAGCTGCACGACGTGGTCGCCCACCACGTGTCGGTGATGGGGGTGCAGGCGGCGGCCTGTCGCCGGGTCTTCGACAAGGATCCGGCGAAGGCCCGCACCGCGTTGGCCTCCATCGAGGAGACCGCCCGTCAAGCGGTCGACGAGTTACGTCGGATGCTCGGCGTGCTGCGGGCCCGCGACGGTGACTCGGAAAACGCCCGGCAGCCGGCCGGGGTCGACCGGATAGCCGCCCTGGTGGACCGGGCGCGCGAGGCCGGGCTACGCGCCACCCTGGGGGTGTACGGCGATCCGCAGCCGCTGCCGGAGTCGGTCTCCCAGGCCGCGTACCGGGTGGTGCAGGAGGCCGTGACGAACGTGTTGAAGCACGCCACCGGGGCGAGCCTGCTCGACGTTCGGATCCGTTATCTGGCGCAGGAGATGGAGGTCGAGGTGAGCGACGACGGCCGGGCCAGCCGCACGGCGAACGCCGACGGGCTGGGACTGATCGGGATGCGGGAACGGGTCGCGACCCACGGCGGCGAACTGGAGGTGGGTCCGCGTAGCGGCGGTGGCTGGCGGGTGCGGGTCCGCTTCCCGCTACCGGCGGGGAGTCCGGCATGAACCCGATCCGAGTGCTCCTCGCCGACGACCACCACCTGGTGCGTACCGGCTTCCGGGTCATCCTGGAGATCGAGGACGACATCGAGGTGGTCGGCGAGGCCGCCGACGGGGAGCGGGCCGTCGGCATGACCCGGGCGCTGCGCCCGGACGTGGTGCTGATGGACGTGGAGATGCCCGGGGTGGACGGGCTCGAAGCCACCCGGCGGATCAGCGCCGGCGATGACGAGCCGGGCGGGCCGGCCGTGCTGATGCTTACCACGTTCGACCGCGACGACTACCTGTTCGCCGCGCTGCGCGCCGGAGCGAGCGGCTTCCTGCTCAAGAACGGCACGCCGGAGGCGCTTGTCGACGCGATCCGGGTGGTGGCCCGGGGCGACGGCCTGCTCGCGCCGGAACTCACCCGGCGGGTGATCGCCACCTTCGCCCGCCCGGGCAGTGAACCCGGAGGTGACGTGACATCGGAGGCGGCGCTGGGCAGCCTGACACCCCGGGAACGGGAGGTCCTGGTGCTCGTCGCCGGGGGCGCCAGCAACGCCGAGATCGCCGCCAGCCTTCACCTGGGCGAGGCGACGGTGAAGTCACACGTCAGCCGGGTGCTCGCCAAGCTGGGGCTGCGCGACCGGGTGCAGGCGGTGGTCTTCGCGTACGAACACGGGGTGGTGCGGCCCGGCGGGTGAGCGACCTCCGCCGCGAGAGGGAGTCATGATCTCCGTCGGCGGGCGGACGGCAGCCGGTCCTGGACGACCTAGCGTTACGCCATGACCAGCGTGCTCCGTCTCGACGGCGTCGACCGCAGCTTCGGCGACCGTCAGGTACTCAAGGACGTCTCCTTCGACGTCACCGCCGGCCGGATGACCGGCTTCGTCGGCGGCAACGGTGCCGGCAAGACCACCACGATGCGCATCATCCTCGGGGTGCTCGCCGCGGACGCCGGCCAGGTGACGTGGCGGGGAGAATCGCTGAGCCGGGACGCTCGGCGGCGCTTCGGCTACATGCCCGAGGAACGCGGCCTGTACCCGAAGATGAGCGTCCGTGAGCAGGTCACCTACCTGGGTCAGCTGCACGGGTTGACCGTCGACGCCGCTCGACGCGCCACCGACGGGCTGCTGGAGAGGGTCGGTCTCGCCGAGCGGGCCAACGACCTGCTGGAGACGCTGTCCCTGGGCAACCAGCAACGAGCCCAGATCGCCGCGGCGCTGGTGCACGACCCGGAGGTCCTGGTGCTCGACGAGCCCTTCTCCGGCCTCGATCCGCTGGCCGTGGACACGGTCGTCGGCGTCCTGCGGGAGCGGGCCGCCGCCGGTGCTCCGGTGCTCTTCTCCAGTCACCAGCTCGACGTGGTCGAACGGCTCTGCGACGACCTGGTGATCATCGCGGACGGCTCGATCCGCGCCGCCGGCAGCCGGGAGCAGTTGCGCTCGGCGTACACCACGCCCCGTTTCGAGCTGGTGGTGGAGACCGATGCCGGCTGGCTGCGCGACCACCCCGGGGTGAGCCTGGTCGACCTCGACGGCGCGCGCGCCGTCTTCGACCTGGCCGCCGAAACCGACGAACAGCCGGTGCTGCGCGCCGCACTGGAACGCGGCCCGGTTCGCGCGTTCCGCCCCATCACTCCCTCCCTCGCCGAGATCTTCCGAGAGGTCGCCAAGTGAACGCCATGCAGGCCACCCGCCTGGTCGCCGCCCGGGAGATCCGGGTCAAGCTGCGCGACCGTACCTTCCTGATCAGCACCGTCGTCTTCCTGCTGATCGCCGCCGCGGCGACGATCCTGCCGCCGCTGCTGTCCGGCGGACCGTCCACAGTGGCCGTCACCGAGGCGGCGGCCGGCCCGTTGCGGGCGGCGGGGCTGGAGGTGCTCGCCGTACCCGACGACGCCGCAGCCGAGCAGGCGGTCCGCGACGGCGACGCGGACGCCGCGGTGGTCGCCGGCCCGGCCGTGCTCGCCATGGACGACGCCCCCAACGACGTGGTCTCCGCGTTGAGCACCGAACCCCCGGTCCGGCTGCTGAACCCGGACGCGGTGGACCCGGTGGTGGCCTTCCTGGTGCCGTTCGCCTTCGCCTTCATCTTCTTCATCACCTCGCAGACCTTCGGGGTGCAGATCGCGCAGAGCATCATCGAGGAGAAGCAGACCCGGATAGTGGAGATCCTCGTCGCCGCGGTGCCGGTCCGCGCCCTGCTGGCCGGGAAGATGCTCGCCGGTACGATCCTCGCGCTCGGGCAGATCGGCTTGGTGGCCGTGGTCGCGGTGGCGGGTATGGCGTTCGGTGACAACACCACGCTGCTGTCGCTGCTCGCGCCGGCGATCGGCTGGTTCGTGCCGTTCTTCCTGCTCGGCTTCGTGCTGATCGCGTCGATGTGGGCGGCGGCCGGCGCGCTGGTCAACCGGCTGGAGGACATCGGTGGCGTGTCGATGCCGGTACAGCTCGCGGTGATGCTGCCGTTCTTCGCGGTGATCTTCCTCAACGACAACGTCACCGCCATGCGGGTGCTGTCCTACCTGCCATTCTCCTCGCCGACGGCGATGCCGCTACGGCTGTTCAACGGCGACGCCGCCGGCTGGGAACTGGTCGTCTCGCTGGCCCTGCTCCTGATCACGGCGGCGGGGTTCCTGCTCGCCGGAGCCCGGGTGTACGAAGGCTCCCTGCTGCGCACCAACGGACGCACCTCGATCCGCACCGCCTGGCGCGAGCGCGAGACCCTCGGCTAAGACGCCCAGTTGGTGGGGAGGCGGGGGACGGGCCAGGCGGGGTCGGGTTGCCAGGTCGACCAGGACTCGTCCCACCAGCGTTCGCCGGCGTCGAGCCGGGCAGCGATCCGGTCGCCCTCGGCGCGGATCGCCTCGCCCTGGCCCGGGTAGCGCCCCTCCACCAGCCGCTGCGCGAAGATTTCCACATCCTTGAAGACGTACCGGTCGGCGTCCGCCGCCCACCACAGGTCCAGCTCGTGATCGAGGGTGTCCACCCCGATCGGCGTACGCCGGAACGGGTCCTGGAGGTTGAAGTACCAGCCGGCGAAGACGCGCTCCGAGCCGGACCAGAACACGTCGACCGAGTGTGCCTCGCCGGGCCGCTGAAGCATCAGCTTGCCGTGACCGGTCCAGGCGGTGTGCCCGGCGAGCTGCCACGGGTGCCGGCCGCACGGGAACTCACCAGACTCGGGAAAGCCGAACTCGGCCCCGGGCGGCAGGTAGAGCGCGAGCAGGTCGGCGGAATCCTCGACGCAGATCGTCGGGCAGCCGAACCACACCTCACCGCGCAGGATCTCCCGTCGCACCACCACCTGGCCCGGGGCGAAGCGTCCGCCCACCGGTTCCGGCGTCGGGGTCACTCCCCCGCCAGCTCCGGCCGATGCTCCCGAATCCACGCCTGCACATCCGCCTTCCGCCACACCTTGCCCATCGCCAGCACCGCGATGGGCTCCGGGAAGCCCGGATGCTGCTGCGCCACGAGTACGGCCCAGACCGGGTCGGCCTCTCGATCTACCTGGCCGGTCAGCTGTTCGACGCCACCGGGGACCTGCTGGGGCTGGCTGGACATCGACCGCCGACGCCGGCAGAGCTGTTCGACCGCTTCCTGGGCTGGGCCGCACCACGGCTCAACGGCCTGGCACGCCCGCGAGTGTCACACCCCGACGGTAGAAATCCAGCACCCCTGGACACGAGGAGCACGATCATGGACGTACGGGATGCCGCTCGACGGTGGGCGGACGCCTGGGCTCAGGGCTGGCCCGCCCGGGACGTGG
Source organism: Micromonospora sp. NPDC000442 (assembly GCF_042898635.1). NCBI lineage: Bacteria > Bacillati > Actinomycetota > Actinomycetes > Micromonosporales > Micromonosporaceae > Micromonospora > Micromonospora sp. NPDC000442. Next base: position 154,592 of record NZ_JBIAYZ010000002.1, read on the forward strand.
CGAGGATCGTCGACCTGCAGGCGGAGGACGGTGACCACTGGGCGTCGATGTTCCGCCCGCACCGGGGCCGTGCCGGCCTCCGGGCGTACGTGGCGGAGTGTTTCGGCGAGGAGACCCGGCCGGCGGAGGTCTGGTTCGGCGAACCACGGGTCGACGGCGACACGGCCACCATCGAGTACTGGGCGATCACCTACCCGTACGACGAGCCGGTCACCATCTCCGGCTGCACGCTGGTCCGCTTCGACGCCGACGGCCTGGTCACCGAGGCCCGCGACTACTCCCACAGCAAAGAGGGCAGACACCTCCCACCCACCACCCTCTTCCCCTGAACCCACCGCCCCAGAGCAGGTCAGGGCTCACCAATCTTGGACAATTTCCGTTACGCGCTAGCAGAAACTGTCCAAGATTGCGGTTACCGCGACACCGCGCCGCCGTGGGCAACGACACCGGGCGTACCGGGGCGATGATCCGAGCCCCGACCCGTCATCAATGACTGCTCGGAGCCCGACCTCGGCCGCTGTTTCCCCAGAGCGCCCGCAACAGAAGGCCGCCGACCACGAGCAATGCGGCGGCGAAGACGACTTCCCGATCGAGCGCCTTGGTGGCGAGGCTCAAAAGAAGCACGATTGCCCCCACCGCGACACCCGATGTCCCGATGCCATTGACGACCTGTCCAGGCCCTCTAGCCACCATGGCAGTTTAGTCGCCGTCGGTCGATCTGTCGGGCCCACCACACAGGCTCAGGCTGTCGGGGATCGCTGCCCACTGCCCGCGGGTCAGCCGACGGCGGCCATGACCTCGTCGGAGACGTCGAAGTTGGCGTAGACGTTCTGCACGTCGTCGCTGTCCTCCAGGACGTCGATCAGCTTGAAGATCTTGCGCGCGCCCTCCTCGTCCAGCGGCACGGTGACGCTGGGCACCAGTGACGACTCGGCCGACTCGTACTCGATGCCGGCGTCCTGCAACGCGGTCCGCACGGCGAGCAGGTCACCCGGCTCGGAGACCACCTCGAACGCCTCGTCGAGGTCGTTGACCTCCTCGGCGCCCGCGTCGAGGACGGCCATCATCACGTCGTCCTCGGTGGTGCCGGCCTTGGGCACGATCACCACGCCCTTGCGGGAGAACATGTACGACACGGAGCCGGCGTCGGCGAACGAGCCGCCGTTGCGGGTCAGCGCGGTGCGTACCTCGGTGGCAGCGCGGTTGCGGTTGTCGGTCAGGCACTCGATCAGCAGCGCGACACCGTTCGGGCCGTACCCCTCGTACATGATCGTCTGGTAGTCGGCGCCGCCGGCCTCCAGGCCGGAGCCGCGCTTGACGGCCCGGTCGATGTTGTCGTTGGGGACCGAGTTCTTCTTGGCCTTCTGGATCGCGTCGTAGAGCGTCGGGTTACCGGCGGGATCACCGCCACCGGTACGCGCCGCGACCTCCACGTTCTTGATCAGCTTGGCGAACATCTTGCCGCGCTTGGCGTCGATGACCGCCTTCTTGTGCTTGGTCGTCGCCCACTTTGAGTGGCCGGACATCTGTTACCTCCGTTGCTACCCGCCGTCTGCATCGACCGCACCGAGCGCCCCGCTCCGCACCGGCGCACACGGTGGTGCCGGTCAGCTCTGGTGGAAGCAGTGGCGGCCAGATGGCCCTGCCGAATCTCGACAATCCTACCGACGTACGGCGGGTGACCGTCACCCGCCGCACGTCAGCCACCGGCCCGCTCTCCCCCGATCGACACAAAGCGGACGAAGTCACTCCCCCATGCCGTACGACCCCCGCACTGTGAACTCGGCAGTGCTGCGCTGCTCGCAGCGCTCGTCGAGCTCCGCCCGGAAGTGGCCGAACGACTCCAGCGACGGCAGCGGTCCGGGCAGGTCCGGGCCCATGACGACGTCGACGAAGCTGAGCCCGTCATCGAGCCGCAGGGTCAGATAGCGGAATCCGGGCGGGCGCAGCCGGGTCAGGTCCCGGTGTACCGCATCAAGCAGGGTCAGATGCTCGTCGAGGCGGTCCGCGCGGATGCGATACGTGATCAGAAGGGTCTCCATGATCGGCTCACCGGCCAACAGCCGGGACGGCGTCCCGGCCCGCCATCTCGGCACCCGCCACCGGGTCCGCCGCCTCGCCGGCACCCGTCGCCAGGTCCGCCCGGTGGCCGACGCGGTGTTCCCGTACCGCGGCGAGGAGTTCGGTGAGCATCGCCGTGATCATCGCCGCCCTGTCTTCGCCGGGCGAGATCCGACCGTCGGCGGTCGGGTCCGACCGATCCGCACCGGTCCAGTCGAAGTCCGTGAACAACCCCAGCTCGACATGGCTCGGTAGGACCTCCATGCCCACCTCGGCGAGAATCGGCCGCAGGTGCTCGGCCGCCCGCCCGCCCCCGCGTACGCCGTAGGTGAGCACCCCGGCCGGTTTGCCGCGCCACTCGGCGTCGAGATAGTCGATCGCGTTCTTGAGGACCGCCGGGACCGAGCTGTTGTACTCCGGGGTGACGAAGACGAAGGCGTCGTACGCCGCCACCACCGTCGACCAGCGACGGGTGTGATCGTGACGGTAGTCGCCGAACCTCGCCGGCACCGGTTCGTCGAGCATCGGCAGCCGCTGCTCGGCGAGATCGACCAGTTCGACGGTCACCTCACCCGCTCGCGCCGCCGGATGCCCGACCGTCGTCTCGGCCACCCATCCCGCCACCGTCGGGCCACGTCGCCCCGGGCGGCTGCTGCCGACGACCAGGGCCACCTTGATCGGTCCGTGCTGTCGTGTTCCGTTCATGAGCCGATCCCACCGCTGTCGGGAGCACTCGGGGAGACCGGCGGGAGGGTAGCCCTGGCGGGGACACGCTCCCGGGCCACGGGCGCGGCAGACTGGACGCGTGATGGACGGCGAGTTGGGCGCGTTCCTCCGCAGCCGCCGGGAGGCGCTGCGGCCCGAGCAGGTGGGGTTGCCCACCAACGGCCGGCGGCGTACGCCGGGCCTTCGGCGTGCGGAGTTGGCCACGTTGGCCCAGGTCAGTGTGGAATACCTGACTCGGCTCGAACAGGGCCGGGACACCCGCCCGTCGCCGGGCATCCTCGCCGCGCTGGCCGAGGCGCTGCAGCTGGACGACGCCGACCGGCGGCACCTTCAGCAGCTCGCGTCGGTCGACCAACGCCGGGAACTGTGCGCGGGTGGGCGGCCGTTCGTGTCACGTACCGTCCGCCCACAGGTCCGAACGCTGCTGGAGGCGCTACGGGACCGACCGGCGTACCTGATCAACCGGCTCGGCGACGTGCTGGCCTGGAACGAGCCGTTCGACCGGCTGGCCCGCCCGCTGGGGCTGCTCGACGACGAGCAGCCCAACCTCGTGTGGTTCACTTTCGCCCACGAACGCGCACCGGAGCACTTCCCCGACTGGGCCGACCTCGCCGACCAGCAGGTCGCCGACCTGCACCGGTTGCGCGGGGGCGACCCCGCCACCGACGCGTTCGCCGAACGGCTCGGCCGTACCGTCGGGGAACCGTTCCGGTCCCGGTGGCAGCGCCGGCCGGTCGCCGTGCAGCCGAGCGGGGTGCGCTGGCTGCGGCATCCGGAGGTGGGGCCGCTGCGCTTGTCGTACGAGACGCTGGAACTCGCCGACGACCAGCAGCGACTGGTGGTGCAGCAGCCCACCGACGCGGACAGCGCCGCAGCACTGGACCGCCTCCAGGGCCGCCGCCCCGGCAGCCTCCGCTCCGTCGCCGGCTGAAGCCAAGACACAACCACCCGCCCCCGCCGCCCCCGCCGCGCCGCCGCGCCGCCGCGCCGAAGATTGGCGGGCGGCGCGGACGTGGTCAGGCGGGCGGCGCGGGAGGGGTGGCGGGCCAGGCAGGTGGCCGGGCGGGCGGCGCGGGGGTGGTCAGGCGGGCGGGGCAGGGTCAGTGGGGGGCGCGGACCAGGTCTACGAAGTAGGCGTGCAGGCGGGGGTCGCCGGTGAGTTCCGGGTGGAACGAGGTGGCCAGCAGGTTGCCCTGGCGTACGGCGACGATCCGACCGGTGGCTGGTCCGTCGGCCACCGTGCCGAGCACCTCGACGCCCTCGCCGACCCGCTCGACCCAGGGCGCACGGATGAAGACCGCCTGCAGCGGCCCACCTGGGATGCCGGTGATCTCCACCGGCGCCTCGAAGGAGTCGACCTGCCGGCCGAACGCGTTGCGGCGGACGGTCATCGCGATGCCGTCGAAGCCACGCTGGTCCGACCGGCCGTCGAGCACCTCGTTGGCCAGCATGATCATCCCGGCGCAGGAGCCGTAGACCGGCATTCCGTCGGCAATCCGCTTGTCGATCGGGCCGCGCAGCTCGAAGATGTCGACCAGCTTGCTGATCGTGGTGGACTCCCCGCCCGGAATGACCAGGCCGTCGACCGCGTCCAGTTCCGCCGGCCGGCGTACGGTGTGGGCTCGCGCGCCCGCCGCGGTCAGCGCGGTGACGTGTTCGCGGACGTCGCCCTGGAGGGCGAGGACACCGATGACGGGTGCCGTCACCGTCGGGTCACCAGCCGCGCTCGGCGAGGCGGTGCGGCTGCGGGATGTCGTCGACGTTGATGCCGACCATCGCCTCGCCGAGGCCCCGGGACACCTTGGCCAGCACGTCCGGGTCGTCGTGGAAGGTGGTCGCCTTGACGATCGCGGCGGCCCGCTGGGCCGGGTTGCCGGACTTGAAGATGCCGGAGCCGACGAAGACGCCCTCGGCACCGAGCTGCATCATCATCGCCGCGTCGGCCGGGGTGGCGATGCCACCGGCGGTGAACAGCACCACCGGCAGCTTGCCGGTCTCGGCGATCTCCTTGACCAGCTCGTACGGTGCCTGCAACTCCTTCGCCGCGACGAACAGCTCGTCGGTCGGCAGTGACTGGAGGCGGCGGATCTCCTGGCGGATCTTCCGCATGTGGGTGGTGGCGTTGGAGACGTCGCCGGTGCCGGCCTCGCCCTTGGAGCGGATCATGGCGGCGCCCTCGGTGATCCGGCGCAGCGCCTCGCCCAGGTTCGTCGCGCCGCAGACGAACGGCACGGTGAACGCCCACTTGTCGATGTGGTTGGCGTAGTCGGCCGGGGTGAGCACCTCGGACTCGTCGACGTAGTCGACCCCGAGGGACTGGAGGATCTGCGCCTCGACGAAGTGGCCGATGCGGGCCTTGGCCATCACCGGGATGGAGACCGCGTTGATGATGCCGTCGATCATGTCGGGGTCGCTCATCCGGGACACCCCGCCCTGGGCACGGATGTCCGCGGGTACCCGCTCCAGCGCCATCACCGCTACCGCGCCGGCGTCCTCAGCGATCTTGGCCTGCTCGGCGGTGACCACGTCCATGATCACACCGCCCTTGAGCATCTCGGCCATGCCGCGCTTCACGCGGGCGGTGCCGACGACCGGGGTGGGACCGGCGTTCGGGGAAGTCGTCTCGGACACGTCGTCGCTCCTCAGGCGTCCTCGGCAGGTGGCAGCGCAGATGCTACGCCCGGGCCAACGCCGCTCCGACAGCCAATCAGACCCGTGGTGGCCTGCACTGTGTCCGCCGTCACCCGTGCCCGGCCACGGTCAGGTAGGGCGCACGGAAGGGCTCGGCGGGGGGTCAGCGGCTGGGCACGTCGGCGGCGGGGAAGGTGAGGGTCGGGTCGTCGATGTCGAAGTAGCGCGGCCAGGTGTGCCGGCGTCCCATCCGCAACAACCGCACCAGTGGCCGGCCGCGCGCCGACCGGGCGTCGCGGACCAGGTCGGTGTGCACCTGGCGGGCCAGGGCGAGCCGTCGGCTGGCGGCGATGACCGCCTCGCAGTCGGCGTCGGTGGGATCGAGCGGAACCGCCCGCAGCTGTCGGGTCAGGTCGTTCTCGGCCGCCTCCCGCTCGTCGGGCTCGGCGTCGAGGGCGACGCGCGCCGCCGCGTACAGCTCGACGCCGTAGCGGCGCTCGGCCAGCACCGCCGCCGCGGCGGCCCGGCGCAGCAGATGGGCGTCGAGGGCGCGGGCGGCGAGCTGGGCGCGATCCTGGAGCCGTTCGACCCGGCCGGCGGTCCAGATCAGGTACACCGCGACCAGGGCGACGACCACCGTCGCGCCCACCACCCACCACATGCCCGGCATCGTAGTGCTGCTCCCGTTCCTCGCGATCAGGTCAACTCCACCCACTCCTGGTCGATCACCCGCCCGTCGGTGGCCTCGATCGCCGCTGCGTATACCTCCAGAACCCGGCGGGCAACCACGGGCCAGTCGAAATTCGCCACCACCTGGTCACCGCAGGCGGTCAGCTCCGCCCGCTGAGCCGGGTCGTCCAGCAACTGCGACAGCGTCGCACGCAGGGTCACCGCGTCGCCGGTCGGGAACAGCCGGCCGGCCCGGCCGCCGTCGAGCACCCGGCGGAAGGCGTCCAGGTCGCTGGCCACGACTGTGGTGCCGGCGGCGAGCGCCTCGGTGAGGATCATGCCGAACGACTCGCCGCCGGTGTTCGGCGCGACGTAGAGGTGCACACTGCGCAGCATCCGCGCCTTCTCCTCCTCCGAGACCAGGCCGAGGAAGGTGACCTGGTCCCGCAGGTCGGGCGGGAACCTGTCGAACAGATCGTCCGGGTCGCCGGGACCGGCGACCAGCAGGCGTAGGCCGGGACGCTGCCGGGCCAGCTCGACGAAGGCGTCGCGCAGGATCGGGAACCCCTTGCGGGGCTCGGTGAAGCGGCCCAGGAAGCCGAGGGTGCCGCCGGTGCCCGGCCCGCACTCGCCCGGCCAGCCGGGCAGCGGTTCGACCCCGGCGAACTTGGCCACCGCCACCCCGTTGGGGATCTCCACCGCCCCACCGTCCAGGTGCTCGACCTGCACCTTGCGGGCCAGGGCGCTCACCGCGATCCGAGCGGTGATCCGCTCCAGCACGATCTGGAGCATCCCCTGGGCGGCGGCGAGCATCCGGGACCGAGTCATCGCGGTGTGGAAGGTGGCCACCACCGGCCCCCGGGCGGAGAGCACGGCGAGCATGGACAGGCTCAACGCGAGCGGTTCGTGCACGTGCAGCACGTCGAAGTCGCCCCGGGTGATCCAGCGGCGTACCCGGGCGGTGGAGACCGGCCCGAAGGCGATCCGGGCCACCGAGCCGTTGTACGGCAGCGGCACCGACCGGCCGGCCGACACCACGTACGGCGGCAACGGTGAATCCTCGTCCGCCGGGGCCAGGACGCTCACCTCGTGCCCGAGCCCGATCAGCGCCTCCGCCAGGTCCATGACATGGTTCTGCACCCCGCCGGGTACGTCGAAGGAGTACGGGCAGACGATGCCGATCCGCATTGCGCCCGTCCCCTCAGTCCAGCCACATCCGTTGCAGCATGTGCCAGTCTTCCGGATGCCGGGCGATGCCCGTCGCGAGACCGTCGGCGATCAGCTGGGTCAGCGATCGGACCCGCGTGTCGAGGGTGCCCGCCTCGGGCCCCGGCACCGGCAGCGGGCCCACCAGCGAGGCGCACGCCGCATCCGGTTCGTACCACATCGACGCCACATACAGCGGGGCGCCGGTACGCAGCGCGAGCAGTGCCGGACCGGCCGGCATCCGGGTCCGGCCGCCGAAGAAGTCCACCTCCACGCCACGGGTGGAGAGATCCCGGTCGGCCAGCAGCGGTACCACCGCCCCGGCGGCCAGCCGGTCGGTCAGCACGTCGATCGCCGGGCGGGCACCACCGTTGGTGGGCAGGATCTCCATGCCCAGCCCCTGCCGGAAGGCGACGAAGCGCTCGAAGACGCCCTCCGGCTTGAGCCGCTCGGCGACGGTGGACAGCGGCCAGCCGTTGGCGGCGACCCAGGCCCCGGCCGCGTCCCAGTTGCCGGCGTGCGGCAGCGCCACCACCGCACCACGCCCGGCGGCCACGTCCGCGGCGAGCACCTCGGCGCGGTCCAGCCGGAACCCGGCGAGCAGCTGCTCGCGGCTAAGCGCGGGCAGCCGGAACGCCTCCATCCAGTAGCGGGCGTACGAGCGCAGGCCCCGGCGGACCAGGTCGTCGAGTTCGGCCTCGGGCAGCTCGGGCCCGACCACGCGGCGGAGGTTGGCGCGTAGCCGGGTGGCACCCGGGCCACGGCGGCGGTGGGCGCGGTCGGCCCCGGCGGTGAACGCGGCGGCGGTGACCGGCCGGGGCAGCACGCGGACCAGCCGCCAGCCGGCGACGAAACCGAACTCGGTGAGATTCACCGGGTACTCCGCCCGGCTGTGCCGGTCACCCGTGGCCGCCCGGCACGTCGACCTGCTGGGCCTGCCGGTACACGTGCCGCATCCGCTGGCCGACGGTGAACAGGGACACCGCCGCGAGCAGCCAGAGCGCGATCGGCAGCGCCACCGGGTGGACCAGTTCGGCGAGCAGACCGCCGACACCGACGATCAGCAGTCGTTCCGTACGCTCGGCGATGCCCACGTTGCAGGTCATCCCGAGCCCTTCGGCGCGGGCCTTGACGTACGACACGAGCCCACCCGCGGCCAGGCAGATCAGCGCGGCGGCCACGCCCGCGTGGTTGCCCTCGGTGGCCAGGTAGAATGCGACCGCGCCGAACACCGCGCTGTCGGCGACCCGGTCCATGCTGGAGTCGAGGAACGCACCGAACCGGGTCGACCCGCCGCTCATCCGGGCCATCGTCCCGTCGAGCAGGTCGGTGAGCGCGAAGACCGTCACGATCAGCGCACCGGCGACCAGATGGCCGCGGGCGCCGAAGCCGAGCGCGCCGACGAGCACCCCGAGGGTGCCCGCGACGGTGACCGCGTTGGGGGACACGCCCGCGCGCAGCAGGCTACGGGCGATCGGCTCGACGACGCGGGTCATCCCCGCGCGGGCCGACACTTGGAAGATCTTCGCCATGGCGGTCCCACGATAACGGTCGGCGCTCGACCGGCGACACCGCCCGTCTGACCAGCCACGCTCAGCCGACGCGGCGGCCCGCCCGAAGAGGGTTGTGTCGGCCCGTCATCGGGTGTGAGATCGAGCCAGAAGGGTGACCCGGCTCACCCCGCCGCCTGTTGACTGCCCGGTTCCCAGCGAATCACCGGAGGATATCGCCGCAGCACCCCGCCCGGGCCGCATCCCGTCGCGTGCGGCGGTCGCCACCCACCACCACGGCTGAGGGAGGTGCGCCCGATGGCGCAGAGGAGTCAGGACAAGGGGGCCGCCGGCGTACCGGCGGTGACCGACCCCACCAGGATCCGCAACGTGGTGCTCGTCGGGCATTCCGGGGCGGGCAAGACGACGCTTGTCGAGGCGTTGCTCGCGGCCACCGGAACGATCGCCCGGGCCGGCTCGGTCACCGACGGCACCACCGTCTGCGATCACGACCCCGCCGCCGTACGTCAGCAGCGTTCGGTCGCGCTGGCCTGCGCGCCGCTGCTGCACGACGGGATCAAGGTGAACCTGCTCGACACGCCCGGCTACGCCGACTTCGTCGGTGAGCTGCGCGCCGGGCTACGGGCCGCCGACGCCGCGCTCTTCGTGGTCTCCGCCGTCGACGGGATGGACGCGGCCACCGCGGCGCTGTGGGAGGAATGCGCGGCGGTGGACATGCCCCGGGCGGTCGCGGTGGCCCGACTGGACCATCCCCGCGCCGACTTCGACGAGGCGGTGGCGCTGTGCCAGCGGGTCTTCGGCGACAACGTGCTCCCGCTCTACCTGCCGATGCTCGGTGACGACGGCGAATCCACCGTCGGCCTGCTGGGGTTGATCACGCGGCGGGTCTTCGACTACACGGGCGGGCTGCCGCCGCAGGTGCGCGAACCCGACCCGGAGCACCTGCCGGCCATCGTCGAGTCCCGCAACGAGCTGATCGAGGGGATCATCGCCGAGAGCGAGGACGAGACCCTGATGGACCGGTACCTCGCAGGTGAGGAGATCGACGCCGGCATCCTGGTGGAGGACTTGGAGAAGGCGGTCGCCCGCGGCCACTTCTATCCGGTGGTACCGGTCTGCGCGGCGACCGGGGTCGGCCTGGACGCGTTGCTGGAAGTGCTCACCGCCGGTTTCCCCGCCCCGCCGGAGCACGCGCTGCCCGCGGTGACCGGGGTGGACGGCTCCCCACGGCCGCCGCTGACCTGCGACCCGGACGGCCCCCTGGTGGCCGAGGTGGTGCGGACCACCATCGACCGGCATGTCGGGCGGGTCTGCGTGGTCCGGGTCTTCTCCGGCACGCTGCGCCCCGAGCAGACCGTGCACGTGTCCGGGCACGGTCTGGCCGAACGCGGGCACCCCGACCACGACGCCGACGAACGGATCGCCCACCTCTACAGCCCGCTCGGCGCCACCCTGCGGGAGGTCGGCGTGGCGGTGGCCGGTGACATCTGCGCGATCACCAAGTCCGGCAGCGCGGAGACCGGCGACACCATCTCCGCCAAGGAGAACCCACTGCTGATCGCGCCGTGGGAGATGCCGGAGCCGTTGCTGCCGGTGGCGATCGTGGCGAAGTCCCGGTCCGACGAGGACACCCTGGCCCGCAACCTCGGCCGGCTGGTGGCCGGCGACCCGACGATGCGGCTGGAGCGCAACCCGGAGACCCACCAACTGGTGCTGTGGTGCATGGGCGAGGCGCACGCCGACGTGGTCCTCGACCGGCTGCGCGCGGGCGGGGTGGAGCTGGACACCGAGCCGGTGCGGGTGGCGCTGCGGGAGACGCTTACCGTGCCGGCCCGGGGGCACGGCCGGCATGTCAAGCAGTCCGGCGGCCACGGACAGTACGCCGTCTGCGACATCGAGGTGGAGCCGTTGCCGCGCGGCGGCGGCTTCGAGTTCGTCGACCGGGTGGTCGGCGGCGCGGTCCCGCACAACTACATCCCCTCGGTGGAGAAGGGGGTACGCGCCCAGATGGAGCGCGGTCTGGTCGCCGGCCATCCGGTGGTGGACCTGCGGGTCACCCTGGTCGACGGCAAGGCACACAGCGTGGACTCCTCCGACGCGGCGTTCCAGACCGCCGGGGCGCTGGCCCTGCGTGACGCCGCCGACCAGGGGCAGCCGGCGCTGCTGGAGCCGGTCGACGAGGTGACGGTACGGGTGCCCGACGGCAACGTGGGCGCGGTGATGGGCGACCTGTCCGGGCGACGCGGCCGGGTGCTCGGCACCGAACCGGACCCGGCCTCGGAGGGCCGCACCCTGGTACGCGCCGAGGTGCCCGCCACGGAGCTGCTGCGTTACGCCGTGGAGCTGCGGGCGATGACCTCGGGAGCCGGCACCTTCCGGCGCCACTTCGTCCGTTACGACCCGATGCCCGCCCACCTCGCCGACCAGATCCGCAAGGAGCACACCTGACCGGTCAGGGGCGGGCGGTGGGGAGCATCGGGCTGGGCCAGTAGGGGCGGTCGGCTTCCCGCAGCGCGGCGGCCCGCAGGGCGGCGAGCTGCCGTTCCACCTCGGCGAAGTGGTCGGGGGCGAGCGGGCCGAGGGCCAACGCGGCGGCGTTCTCCTCGACCTGGGCGACGGTGCGGCAGCCCGGGATCGGGATGGCCCGATCGCTGCGCGCCCAGATCCAGCCCAGCGCCCCCTGCGCCAGGGTGCGTCCGTCGGCGATCAACGTGGCCCGGACCGCGTGCACCCGGCGCAGCCACTCCGGCGCCGGCCGCCCGCCCCGGAACCACTCCAGCCAACCCGAGGTCATCCCCCGCACGTCGTCGCGGGGCAGCACCGACTCGGGGCGGTACTTGCCGGTGAGCAACCCCATGCCGAGCGGACCACGATTGACGCTGGCCAGGTCGTACTTCTCGCAGACGGCGAGCAGGTCGGGTGCGTCACGCAGCACCGACAGGCTGTGCTGCACGGCGGCGGCGTGCGGGGCATCGTGCCCGAAGGCCGCAGCCCGGTCGGCCCGGTCGGTGCTCCAGCCGTACGCACGGACCAGACCGTCGGCCACCAGGTCCTCCAACGCGCCGATCAGCTCGTGGGCCTGCGGCACGGGCAGGTCGGCCAGGTGTAGCTGGTAGAGGTCGATCCGGTCGGTCCCGAGGCGGCGCAGCGAGTCCCACACGGCCCGCCGCAGGTACGCCGGTGAGGCGTCGGGCCCGATGGCCTGCCGGGTCCGCTCGTCGAACGTGTATCCCCACTTGGTGGCGATCACCGCTTCGTCACGGCGTCCGGCCAGGGCCCGCCCGAGGACCCGTTCACCGTGTCCCGCGCCGTAGCTGTCGGCGGTGTCGAAGAGGGTCACGCCGAGGTCGAGCGCGCGACGGATCGCCCGCACCGACTCCTCGTCGTCAACCGCCCCCCAGCCCAGCGGCATGCGCCCCTCGGCCCACGGGCCGGCGATCGCCCAGCAGCCCATGCCCATGGCGCTGACCTCGATGCCGCTGCGGCCCAGCGTCCGCGTCGACTCCACCACCGGCGCATCGTGCCATCTTTCGGACAGACGTTGACGAACATCCAGCACGATCATCCGTACGGGTCCCGGTGTGCGTACGGATCACCCGACTGGCGGCGGGATCCGGCGCCGTTTCGTCCGCGCCGCGCCGCGCCGCGACCGACCTGCGGATGGCCCCCGGGAAGCCACTGTTCGACGTGTCCCCTTTGCTCTGCTTACTGATACGCATCGACTTCACTGCGTAACCTCCGCGTGGGTTGAAGCAGAGCAAAGGGCGCGGACCAAGGGCTGCCGCCGTCACCCGGCGACAAGACGCGAAGCACGAGCGGGAGACGGCGCGGCGCGATGCACGAGCTGGAGACGACGGGGAAACGGCGCGGCGCGGAAACGGCGCGGACGGCGCGGAAACGGCGCGGGACGGGCCGGAGGCGGGCTGTGGTCAGGAGGGCCAGGCGCGGGCGAGCAGGTCGCGGGTGTCGCCCAACAGTTGCGGCAGGACCTTGGTACGCCCGATCACCGGCATGAAGTTGGCGTCACCACCCCACCGGGGCACCACGTGCTGGTGCAGGTGGGCGGCGATGCCGGCACCAGCGACTCCGCCCTGGTTCATCCCCAGGTTGAAGCCGTGGGCGCTGCTGACCTTGCGGATCACCCGCATCGCGGTCTGGGTGAACGACGCCAGCTCGGCGGTCTCCGGCCCGTCCAGGTCGGTGTAGTCGGCCACGTGCCGGTACGGGCAGACCAGCAGATGCCCCGGGTTGTACGGGTACAGGTTGAGCACCACGAACACGTGCCCACCACGCGCCACGACCAGGCTCTCCTCCGGCGGCCGGGCGGGCGCCAGGCAGAACGGGCACCCGGAGGGTCGCTCGTAACCCCCCTCGGGCCGGTCCTCCCCGGAGATGTACGTCATCCGGTGGGGCGTCCAGAGCCGGTCCAGCCCGTCGGCCATGTCCCTGTCGGTGTGCTCCTCCGCCCCAGTCACATCGGCGATCCTACGGCCCTTCCCGGCCGTCACATCTCGGCGGAGGGGCCGGTGTTGGTCCGGGAGGTGACCACGTCGAGGACGTGGGTGACCGCCTCGGCCAGCGGTACGCCGTTGCGCTGGGAGCCGTCCCGGTAGCGGAACGAGACGGTGCCTGCGGCCACGTCGTCGTCGCCCGCGATCACCATGAACGGGATCTTCTGCTGCTGCGCGGTGCGGATCTTCTTCTGCATCCGCTCGTCACCGGCGTCCACCTGGGCGCGGATGCCCTCGGCGCGCAGCGCGGCGACGAAGCCGTGCAGGTAGTCGGCGTGGTCGTCGCGGATCGGGATGCCGACCACCTGCACCGGGGCCAGCCAGGCCGGGAACGCCCCCGCGTAGTGCTCGGTGAGCACGCCGAAGAACCGTTCGATCGAACCGAAGAGCGCCCGGTGGATCATGACGGGCCGCTGCCGGGTGCCGTCGGCGGCCTGGTACTCCAGGCCGAACCGCTCCGGCTGGTTGAAGTCGACCTGGATGGTGGACATCTGCCAGGTCCGGCCGATGGCGTCCTTGGCCTGCACGGAGATCTTCGGGCCGTAGAAGGCCGCGCCGCCCGGGTCCGGTACCAGTTCCAGACCGGAGGTCTCGGCGGCGGTGCGCAGCGCCTCGGTGGCCTCCGCCCAGTCGGCGTCGGAGCCGATGAACTTCGGCGAGTCGTCGCGGGTGGACAGCTCCAGGTAAAAGTCGTCCAGGCCGTAGTCGCGCAGCAGGTCCAGCACGAACGACAGCAGGGTGGTCAGCTCGCCGGGCATCTGCTCCCGGGTGCAGTAGATGTGCGAGTCGTCCTGGGTCAGGCCGCGTACCCGGGTGAGGCCGTGCACCACACCCGACTTCTCGTACCGGTAGACGGTGCCGAACTCGAACAGCCGCAGCGGCAGTTCGCGGTAGGACCGACCGCGCGACCGGAAGATCAGGTTGTGCATCGGGCAGTTCATCGCCTTGAGGTAGTACTCCGCCCCCTCCAACTGCATGGGCGGGAACATCGTGTCGGCGTAGTACGGCAGGTGGCCCGAGGTGTGGAAGAGCTGCGCCTTGGTGATGTGCGGGCTGTTGACGAACTCGTACCCCGCCTCCTCGTGCCGGCGACGCGAGTAGTCCTCCAACTCCCGGCGGATGATGCCGCCCTTGGGATGGAAGACCGCGAGGCCCGAACCGATCTCGTCGGGGAAGCTGAACAGGTCCAGGTCCGCGCCGAGCTTGCGGTGGTCGCGCCGGGCGGCCTCCTCCAGCAGCTTCAGGTACGCCTTCAACCCGTCGCGGGTCGGCCAGGCGGTGCCGTACACCCGCTGCAACTGCGGGTTCTTCTCCGACCCACGCCAGTAGGCGGCGGCCGAGCGCATCAGCTTGAACGCGCCGATCAGCCGGGTGTTCGGCAGATGCGGCCCCCGGCACAGGTCCGACCAGCAGACCTTGTCCTCGTCGGCGGCGAGGTTGTCGTAGATGGTCAGCTCACCGCCGCCGACCTCCATCACCTCGGAGGAGTCCAGCCCTTCGCCCTTGACGTCGATCAGCTCCAGCTTGAACGGCTCGGCCGCCAGCTCGGTCTTCGCCTCGTCCAAGCTGTCGAAGCGGCGACGCCGGAACCGCTGCCCCGACTTGATGATCTCCTGCATCCGCTTCTCGAGCTTGGCCAGGTCGTCGGGCTGGAACGGCTTGTCCACCGCGAAGTCGTAGTAGAAGCCGTTGTCGATCGGCGGGCCGATGCCGAGCTTCGCCTGCGGAAAGATGTCCTGTACGGCCTGGGCCAGCACGTGGGCGGTGGAGTGGCGCAGCACGTTCAGCCCGTCCGGCGAGTCCAGCGCGACCGGCTCGACGGCGGTCTCCTCGGCCGGTCGCCAGTCCAGGTCGCGCAGCACGCCGTGCGGGTCGCGGACCACCACGATCGCCCGGGGGCCGTTTGTGGGCAGCCCGGCCGCGGCCACCGCGTCGGCCGCCGTGGTCCCGGCGGCGACGACGACGGGGTCGGCCACGGCGGGGGTACGGGGTGCGGACACGGATGACTCCTCGCAGCAGACGTGACGGATGGTGCCGATGCCGGCGCACTGATGCTATCGGGCGGCCCGGGCGTCACCGTCGTCGACACCGCCGGCAGACGATTGCCGCCACCGTTGAACCTTTCCGGCCCGGGATCCGAACTACCGGGTGTGGCCGGAGCCGGTTCCGGCCGCGTGGACACGGATGGGAACCCAGATGGCGATGACGCACGGCGGGAGCCGTCGACGCCGGGGCGTGCTGGTGGCCGCCCTGGCCACGGCCGTGGTGCTGCTCTGGCCCGCCACGGCATGGGCCGACGGGGTGACCTTCACCCCGACCGAGGCGCAGCAGGGCAACGCGGTGAAGCTCGAATTCGTGGTGCCCGACGAACGGCCGGGTGTCCGGACCGAGAAGGTCGAGATCAGGATCCCCGAGGACCCGCCGATCGCCGAGGTGTACCCGCTGTCGGTGCCGGGCTGGGCACCGACGATCACCACCCGGAAGCTGGACCGGCCGGTGGCGGGCATGCACGGCCCGGCCACCGACGTGGTGACCGCCTCGCTGATCTGGTCGCGGGCGAAGGGTGCGGCGGGCGAGGGCCCGGCTCGGCTGGTGTTCTCGATGGCCCCCCTGCCGCAGACCCAACGGCTGACCTTCGAACTGGTGCAGACGTACGCCGACGGACTCCAGGTGCAGTGGGGCGGTCGCCCCGGCCAGCGTCGGCTGCCCACGCTGACGCTGGTGCCGGGTGATCCGGCCTATCCGGGTGCCCACGGTGGGCACGGCGCGGCCCCCGGCGGCGCAGCGCCCGCCGAGGCTCCGCCCACCACCGCCGCCTCCGACGGTGGTCCGAATGCGAACAGCCTGCTCGCCGCCGGGCTGGTCGCCGGCCTCGGCGGCGGCGCGGTGGTGGGTTGGCTGATCAGCCGCCGACGCCGCGCGACGACCGAGGAGATCGACCGCTCGGTGCTCGACGAGGAGCAGCCGCCAGCCGGGCCCGCGACGGCCAGCTCCGACGCGGGCAGGACGGGCGACGCGGACGGCCCTGAGACGGCCACCGCCGGGACGGCCGATGGCGGGACGCCCAGCGACGTGGCGGACGGCTCCGGTGCGGCCGGGACGCCCAAGGGTGCCGGTGCCGAGAAGGTCGAGGCGGGCGCGCGGCGGTGAGCGGCGGGCGCGGCGCGTCCGGGTCAGCCGACCCAGTCGGGTAGCGGCTCCCGGGCGGCCAGCCAGTCGGCGGGCACGCCGCCCTCGGTGGCGACCCCGGTGTACGCGGCGACCACCCCACCGGCGATGGCGGCGGTGGTGTCCACGTCGCCACCCGCCGCCACGCAGGCGCGTACCGCGGCCGGGTAGTCGTTCAGGTGGGTGGCGGCGACCCAGCAGGTGAAGGCGACGGTGTCCTGCGCGGTGACGCGGGATCCGTTGCCGAGTGCGTCCACCACCTCCGGCAGCGGACGGCCCAGCAACCCCGCCGCCCGGCGTACGCCCCGGTGCACCTCCGTCGCCGGGTCCACTGCGGCGGCGACGCTGGCGAGCAGGCGACCCGGATCCGGCCGGTCGCCGTCCAGCCGGGCCCGGGCGGCTCGCGCGGCGGCCACCGCCACCGCCACCGCACCGGCGATCCCTTCCGGGTGGGCGTGGGTCACCTCGGCCGATGCCTGTGCCTGCGCGACCACCCGGCTGGTCGAGTCGGCGAAGTACGCGCCCAGCGGGGCGACTCGCATCGCCGCCCCGTTGCCGCAGGACCCCTGCCCGTCGAACGCGGACGCGGCGGCGACCGGCCACGGGGTGCCGGTCCGGATCAGGCGCAGGATGCGCACCGCTCCGGGGCCGTAGCCACGGTAGGGCTCGCAACGTCCGGCGAAGTCGAGCGCCAGGCTGTCCCGGTCGATCCGGCCCGCCTCGGCCAGCCGGGTCAGCACCGAGCAGGCCATCTCGGTGTCGTCGGTCCACTGCCAGGGCGGTGGCGGGAGGCGATCGGCGGCGAGGTCGGCGGCGTGCCGGCCGGGAACGAAGAACTGGGAGCCGAGGGCGTCGCCGACCGACAGGCCGGCGAGGCTGTCCCGGGCCAGGGCCAGGCGGGTGTCCGGATAGAGGGTGAACGTCATGGTCGCACCAGCTTGGCGGGTTCCGGGGTGGGCCGCAATGACGCCGCACTTGCCGCCCCGAGTACCGTGCTTGGGTGGCCACCGTCCTCCTGGTCGAAGACGATCACGTCGTACGCGGCGCGATGCTTCGTTCCCTCACCGACCGGGGTCACGCCGTACACGCGGTGGGCACCGCCCTGGACGCGCTGCGCCGGGTCGCCGCCGAGACACCGGACCTGGTGGTGCTCGACCTCGGCCTGCCGGATCTGGACGGCTCGGACGCGTTGCGGATGCTCCGGGGCATCACCGACGTGCCGATCATCATCGCCACCGCCCGCGACGACGAGCAGTCCGTGGTCAAGCTGCTCCGGGCCGGTGCCGACGACTACATGATCAAGCCGTTCACCGGCGCGCACCTGGACGCCCGGATCACCACCGTGCTGCGTCGCGCGGGCCGGGCCAGCCGCTCCACCCAGCCGGCCGTGCACAGCGTCGGTGGGCTGCGGGTGGACGTCGGCGAGCGCAGTGCCCAGCTCGACGGCGCGGCGCTGGCGCTGACCCGCAAGGAATTCGACCTGCTGGCGTATCTCGCCGCCCGCCCTGGCCGGGTAGTGTCCCGGCGGGAGCTCTTGGAGGAGGTATGGCGGCAGCCATCGGTCGGCGAGGATCAGACCATCGACGTTCACCTGTACTGGCTACGGCGCAAAATGGGCGAGTCCGCGGCGAAGCCGCGCTACCTGCGCACCGTGCGGGGGGTGGGCTTCCGGCTGGTGGCGCCGGACTGAGAAGGGCGCTGGCCCTGTTGACGGCCGGCGTGGGCGCCCTGCTGGCGCTGGCCTTCCTGGTGCCGCTCGGGCTGACCCTCGGCGGGCAGGCGCGTGAGGAGGCGATCGCCGACGCGGCCCGGCGCAGCGCGCTGGTGACCGGGGCGCTGGCGATCAGCACCGAGTCGGCGGTGGTGACCCGGGCGATCGAGGCCAGCGGCGGCGACCCGGCCACCCGGCCGGTCGTGCACGGGCTCGACGTGGACTCCTCCGCCGGGCGGGCCGACGCCACGCAGCTGGAGCAGGCCCGGGAGCAGGGCCGCTCACTTGTCGTCGACATCGACGGCGGGCTGCTGCGGCTGGATCCGGTGGTGCTGGGCGAGCGGACCGCCGTGGTGGAGGTCTTCGTCCCGGACGCTGTGCTCGACGCCGGTGGCGGCGGCCGGTGGTTGCTGCTGGCCGGGGTGGCAGTCGCGCTTGTGGGCGCCGCGATGCTGGTGGTGGACCGACTCGCCGCCCGCGCGGCCGACGCGAGCCGCGCTCTGGTCAAGGCGGCGCTCGCCATCGGCGACGGCGACCTGGGCGTACGCGTCGAGCCGCACGGCCCGCGCGAGCTGGTCGAGGCCGGCCACGCGTTCAACCGGATGGCGGAGCGGTTGGTGGCGGCTCGCACCGAGGAGCGGGAGCTGGTGGCGGACCTGTCCCACCGGCTGCGTACCCCGCTGACCGTGTTGCGGTTGGACGCCGAGGCACTGGAGTCCGACGACACAAGTGTCGGCTCGTTCAGTCAGGCCGAGCTGGACTACCGGCGCGGCATTCGGCGGATCCGGCAGGCGATCGTCACCCTGGAGGGTGAGATCGATGTACTGATCAAGACCACCCGCAAGGCGGTGGCGACCGAGGCCGCGCCCCCGGCGACGTGCGACGTGAGCGAGGTGGTCCGGGACCGGATGGTGTTCTGGGCCGCTCTCGCCGGTGACCAGAACCGCCCGCACCGGGTCTCCGGTGCCCAACTGCGTATTCCCGCGCCGGTGCCCCGGGCCGAGCTGGCCGCCGCCCTGGACGCGGTGATCGGCAACGTGTTCCGCTACACCCCGCAGGGCACCGCGTTCGAGGTGGCGGTGTCGCGCCGCGACGGGTATGTGGCCATCCGGATCGACGACGCCGGCCCCGGTATCGCCAACCCGGACCGGGCCCTGCGGCGCGGCGCCAGCGACCAGGGCTCCACCGGGCTGGGGCTGGACATCGCCAAGCGGGTGGCGTTGCAGGCCAACGGCTCGGTAAGCATCGACCGGGCCCACCTGGGCGGGGCGAGTGTGGTGATGCTGCTGTCCGACCCGGAGGCGACGCCGCGCCAGGTCAGCCGATTCGGCCTGGTGGGCCGGATGGCTCGGGAGGGCCGGGAGCAGAAGGCCGGTGGACGCCGCTGGCCCCGTCAGCGTCCGACGGACCGCTGACGGCCAGGACCGCCGGATCGCGGCCGGTCGCCTCGGGCTGTGCGACGGCACAAGTCTTTCTTAGATCCGAATTAACCCCGTTCCACCCGACCGGTCCGACTGACAGGATCGCTGCGAACCCAGCAGTTCCACCGGCCTATCGCTCCCAGCGCATTCGGTCGGTGGAGCAGTGCGCGCGGCGGGAGACACGGTCCCCCCACACCTCCTCCCGCCGCGCGCCACCTGGCCGGAGGCGGCCGAGCTGACCGTCTGTGCTCGCCCCCCGCACCTGCCGGAGGGCGATGGCGTCAGCCGCGCTGACCGGCGAGGTAGGTGTCGATCTCCGCGAGGATCCGCTGCTTGCCGGTCTCGTCGAGGAAGGACGCGGTCACCGCGTCGCGGGCCAGCGCGGCCACCCCGTCCGGGCCGGTGTCGAGCAGCCGGGCGGCGACGGCGTACTCGTCGTCCAGGGTGGTGCCGAACATCGGTGGGTCGTCGGAGTTGATGGTCACCTGCACCCCGGCGTCGACCAGCCGGCGCAGCGGGTGCTCGTCGATGTCGGCCACGGCCCGGGTACGCACGTTCGACGTCGGGCAGACCTCCAGCGCGATCCGCCGCTCGGCCAGGTACGCGAGCAGTCGCGGATCCTGCGCGGCGGAGATGCCGTGGCCGATGCGTTCGGCACCCAGCTCGTGCAGCGCGTCCCAGATCGTCTGCGGGCCGGTGGTCTCCCCGGCGTGCGGCACCGACCGCAGCCCGGCCGCGCGGGCCTGGTCGAAGTAGGGCTTGAACTGCGGCCTCGGCACGCCGATCTCCGGGCCGCCGAGGCCGAAGCTGATCAGACCGTCGGGGCGTTGGTCGAGCGCGATCCGCAGCGTCTCCTCGGCGGCCGGCAGGCCCGCCTCGCCGGGAATGTCGAAGCACCAACGCAGCTCGATGCCGAAGTCGGCGGCGGCCCGCTTGCGGGCGTCCTCGATCGCCTCGCAGAACGCAGGTGCCGCAATGCCGCGCCGCACGTGGGAGTAGGGCGTCACGGTCAGCTCGGCGTAGCGGACCTGCTGGCGGGCCAGTTCCCGGGCCACCTCGTGGGTGAGGATCCAGACGTCGTCCGGATCCCGGACCAGGTCCACCACGCTGAGGTACAACTCGACGAAGTGGGCGAAGTCGCGGAAGACGAAGTAGTCGGCCAGCAGCTGCGGGTCCGCCGGGACGGGGCTGCGTCCCTCGTGCCGGGCGGCCAGCTCGGCCACGATGCGGGGCGAGGCGGAGCCGACGTGGTGCACGTGCAGCTCCACCTTGGGCAGTCCGGCGATGAAGGTACGCAGGTCGGTCACGAGTTCTCCTGGGCGAAACCGGTACGGGCGACGAGGAAGATCCGTCGGAACGGGAAGTACACCTGGCCGTGCCGCACCGGGTACGCCTCGGTGAGGCGTACCGCCAGCGCGGTCCGGAAGGCGGACCAGCCGGCGGCGTCCAGCGCGGCCCGGACCGGGCGCAGGGCGGTGCCCTCCAACCAGGTCAGCACGGGGTGGTCCGCGTCGGGACCGGCCGCCAGCAGGTGCACGTAGGTAGTCTCCCAGGCGTCGACGGTGCAGCCGGCGGCGACCAGCGACCCGGCGTAGTCGACCGGGTCGGCGACCGGCGACTCCCGCAGCAGCGGGGTCAACGCCGCCCGCCACGGTGGGCGACCGGCGACCTCGCGCAGCGCCCGGTGGGAGGGCGCGTCGAAGTTTCCCGGCACCTGCACCGCCAGCCAGGCGCCGGCCGGCAGCTCGGTGGCCCAGCGGACGAGCAGGTCCCGGTGGCCGGGCACCCACTGGAGCGCCGCGTTGCTGACCACCACGTCGGTGTCCGGGTCGGGACGCCAGTCGCGGACGTCAGCCACGCGGAAGCTGGCCGGGACGTCCAGCGCGGTGGCCCGCGCGATCATCTCCGGCGAGGAGTCCAGGCCGACGAGCCGACTGTCCGGCCAGCGGGCGGCGAGCACGGCGGTGAGGGTGCCGGGGCCGCAGCCGAGGTCGACCACCTGCCGGGGGCGGTCGGCGCCCACCCGGGCCAGCAGGTCGTGGAAGGGCCGGGACCGTTCGTCGCCGTAGCGCAGGTACGTCGCCGGATCCCACATGGCCGCCCCACCTTTCACATACCGTACGTCCGTCTTGTTTACCGTACGGCCCGCCCCCCGCCGGGGCAAGCCGGGTCACTAGGCTCAGCGTATGGAGCAACGCACGTTCCCCCGCATGGATCGCCAGGTCGGCGTGGTCGGGCTCGGCGCCTGGCAACTCGGCGCCGACTGGGGCACGGTGACCGAGGACGACGCGATGGCGGTGCTCACCGCCGCGGTCGACGCCGGGGTCACCTTCCTGGACACCGCCGACGTGTACGGCGACGGGCGCAGCGAACAGCTGATCGGACGCTTCCTGGCGGCGCACCCCGACGCCGGGCTGACCGTGGCGACCAAGATGGGCCGGCGGGTGGCGCAGACGCCCGAGGCGTACACGCTGGACAACTTCCGTCGGTGGACCGACCGGTCCCGGACGAACCTCGGCATGGATACGCTGGACCTGGTGCAGTTGCACTGCCCGCCGACGGCCGTCTTCGCCACCGACGAGGTCTTCGACGCCCTCGACACCCTGGTGGCCGAGAAGCGCATCGCCGCGTACGGCGTCAGCGTGGAGACCTGCGACGAGGCGCTCACCGCGATCGCCCGGCCCGGGGTGGCCAGCGTCCAGATCATCCTCAACGCGCTGCGCCACAAGCCGCTGGAACGGGTACTGCCGGCCGCCTCGGCCGCCAAGGTCGGCATCATCGCCCGCGTCCCGCTGGCAAGTGGCCTGCTCTCCGGCCGGTACGACGAGCACACCACCTTCGCCGCCGACGACCACCGCAACTACAACCGGCACGGCGAGGCGTTCGACGTCGGCGAGACGTTCTCCGGGGTGGACTTCACCACCGGCCTGGCCGCCGTGCGACGGATCGCCCCGCTGGTGGGCGAGGACCGCACGATGGCCCAGTTCGCGCTGCGCTGGGTGCTCGACCAACCCGGCGTCACCGTGGTCATCCCCGGTGCCCGCGACGCCACCCAGGCCCGCGGCAACGCCGCCGTGGCCAGCCAGCCACCACTGTCCACTGCGGAACTGGCCGAGGTGGCGGCGGTCTACGACGACCTGATCCGCCCCCAGGTGCACCACCGATGGTGAGCGGTGCGCCCGGCGGCGGGCCGTCCGGTGACGGGCCACAGCGGAGGGAGACCGCGATGAACGGTTGGCTTCGGCTCACGCTCGGCCTGTTGGCCGTGGTCGTGGGCGCGGTGTGGACGGTGCAGGGCCTCGGTTACGTCGAGGGCAGCGTGATGACCGGCCAGCGGATCTGGGCGGTACTCGGACCGTTGCTGGTACTTGTCGGGTTGGCCCTGCTCTGGCTCGGCGTACGCGCCCGCAGCCGCCGCTGAGGCCACACCGCAGCCAACGATGCGGAAAGCCCCGCGTCCGGTCGGGACGCGGGGCTTCGCACTGATTCGGGGACTGCCTCGCCACTGGCCGACGGTCGCCGACCGGTGCCTCAGAGGGGGCGGACCTGCTCGGCCTGCGGACCCTTCTGGCCCTGGGCGATCTCGAACTCCACCCGCTGGTTCTCCTCCAGCGTGCGGTAGCCGCTGGACTGGATGGCCGAGAAGTGGACGAACACGTCAGCACCCCCGCCGTCGACGGTGATGAAGCCGAAGCCCTTGTCAGCGTTGAACCACTTCACGGTTCCCTGCGCCATGTGTATCTCCTTCTAAAACTGGCGGCCGAGCACACCGTGCGGCCGGTTGGCCGTTTTCGAGCAGCGGTGCCTGAGGCGGCCCCCGGTGAAGGAGACTTCTCTCAACCCACGCCATCTCTCAACAGCGTGGAACAGCTTAACCACGTACGCAAAAACTCTGCACAACCTAACCGACGAAATTCTCCGACATGTGACCTGACGGATGCGTGGGATCCGTCGGGTGGAGGCGGTGGGACAAGGCGAAAGGCCCTCTCACCGGCAACTGGTGAGAGGGCCTTGACACCGATATTCAGTCCGGCCAACGACCGGTGAGCCGACGCACGCCGACCGCGCCGCCTCGGTCCACAGCAGCCCGAACGACCGAGAAAATGGCTCCCTGCAAGGCGGCCGCCGCGAGGATCTCACCCCAGCGGCGGTCCTCGTCGGTCGGGTTGGGCGCCTCGCCGTCACCGGCCGTCATCTTCCACACCTGGCGGAAGACCGCGCCCGCGATCGCACCGGCGGCGAAGCCCATCAGCACGCCGACCGGCTTGTAGGCGGCCCTGCCGATTCCCTTGCTCACGCACGCCTCCCTCTAATGATCATCAACACCACGGCGGCGGCGACGGCACCGGCCGCAAGGGCGATGAACGGAGCGGGCCCCTGCCGACTCCGTCCCAGTTCGTGGTTGAGACCGGATTGGGCGCGGACCCGGGCGACGGTAAGCGCGGCCTGCTCGCGTACCCGCTCCCGGGCCTGATCCGCCGAGGACTTCAGTCGCTTCTTCACGTCGGCCTTGGCGGCCAGCGCCTCCATCGTCTCGCCCAGCTCGACGCGGGTGCGCCGGATCTCCTCCCGCAGCGCCTCCGTGTCACCCGTACCGTTGCCCGTCATGCCCGTCCCCTGTCCTTCACCGCAGCGCTGACCACGTCGACGTCGGCCCGCAGGCTGCGCACGGTCGCCTCGGGCACCGGCGGGACCGCGCGGCTGACCCGGCGCTTGCCGATCAGCGCGAGCACTCCGGCGACCAGGAACAGCGCCACCGCCACGATCAGGGCGGCTGCCCACGCCGGCAGCACCAGGGCCAGCAGGAGGATCGCGGCGGTCACCAGTGCACCCAGACCGAAGAAGGCGAGGGCGCCCCCACCGGCGAACAGGCCGACACCGATACCGGCCTGTTTGCCCTTCTCGGTCAGCTCGGCGCGGGCCAGCGCCAGTTCGTCCCGAACCAGGCGCGAGACCTGCTCGGTCGCCCGCTGGACCAGTTCGGCGGTGGACGGCTCGGTCCCGTTGTGGGACGTACGCCCGTTGTGGGACGTACGGGCGTTCGCCACGTCAGCCATGCTGTCCCCCTCTCGTCATCACCGCGCTGTATGCCCGGAGTCGCCGCTCGTCAATCCTGTTCCCGAAAAAGGGGGCAGAAGCGTCGGGCAGCACGTCCCCGCCGAACGCCGCGCCAAACCTCCACATCCGAGTGGATAACGAGGTGGTCAGCGGCGAGGTTCGGCGGGCTCCCGAGGTTCGACGGTCTCGTCGGGGCCGACGAAGGCCTCGTTGCGGGCGTGGCCGTCGTCGCTGCCACCGAAGATTCGGGCGTCGTCGGGCACCTCGGCCTCGGCCCGGCGGCGCCCCGAGTGCCGCGGCTGGACCCACTGCCACGGCAGGTCGCTTCCGCCGTCGCCGACCTCCGTACGAAGTCGGGGCATCGCGGTGGGGCGGTGGTCGCGTACCCACGCCACCAGATGTTCCCGCACGCGACAGCGCAGGTCCCACAGCGCGCCCGCGTTTGCGGCGCTCACCAGCGCGCGAACCTTGATCATCCCGCCGGTCGCATCGATGACCTGGAGGACACAGACCCGGCCGTCCCACAGCTCGGTGCTCTCGACCAGCCGGCGTAGTTCCTCCCGCATGGCCTGCACCGGGATCGACCAGTCGACCTCGAACTCGGCCGTGCCCAGGACCTTCGCCTCGGTCCGGGTCCAGTTCTGGAACGGCGTGCTGGTGAAGTAGGAGGTGGGCAGGATCAGCCGCCGGTCGTCCCAGATCTGGACCACCACGTAGCTGAGGGTCAGTTCCTCGATCCGGCCCCACTCTCCCTCGACCACCACCACGTCGTCGAGGCGTACCGCGTCGCTGAAGGCGAGTTGCAGACCGGCGAAGACGTTGCCCAGCAGGCTCTGCGCGGCCAGGGCGGCGACGACACCGACCACACCGGCGCTGGTCAGTACGCCGGCACCGATGCCCCGCACGGCGGGGAAGGTCATCAGCATCACGCCGAGGGTGAGCACGACGATCACCACGATCGTCACCCGGCGCAGCATCACCACCTGGGTACGCACCCGCCGGGCGTGCCGGTTGTCCGGCACGTCCACCCGGAACCGGGCCAGCGCGGTGTCCTCCACCACCACCAGCAGCGAGGCGACCAGCCAGGCCACGGCGGCGATGACGGCGAGCACCAGCAGGTGCAGCAACGCCTGGCGCCAGCCGGTGCCGATCGCGTACCCGGTGCTGAACCGGACGGCGAGCTGCACGGCGAGCACGGTGGCGGCGACCTGGAACGAGCGGTGCGCGTGCTCGGTCAACTCGGTCAGCAGCAGCGATCGACGGCCCCACCGGCGGGTGAGACGATGCACCACCTCGACCACGGCAAGAGCGATCGCCGCCGCGGCGAGCGTGGCGACGACCGTCCCGAGGTAGCTGTCCACGTGGCGCTTCTCCTTCCGGCCCGACGGCGGCCCCCGGCGGTGACGTCCGGCGCACGGGCGATCAAGATCCGGCAAAGGGGCAATGGTGCCTTGGATTGCCGGCCCCGGCCACCGCGGGGGTGGCCGGGGAGGAGAAGGTCATACCTTGCGGTAGCGGGACTGGAGGAAGCAGTAGACGCCGAAGGCGGCGATACCCAGCGCGATGAGGATGAGCAGGATGGTGCCGAACGACTGGTCACGCAGGGTCCGGAGGGCGGCGTCCAGACCACGGGCCTTCTCCGGGTCGTAGTTCACCGCGGCCAGTATGACCAGCAGGCCGGTGACGGCGAAGGCGACACCCCGGGAGGCGTATCCGGCCATGCCGAGCCGGCGGGCGAGCTGCCGGGTCTTGGCGTTCATCTCGCCGGTCTTCAGCCGCTTCATGAACTTCTTCTTGACGCCGTAGATCGTCATACCGACGCCGATGCCCAGGAGCACCAGGCCGGCGAGGCCGACCAGCCACCGGCCGCCGGTGGACTCCATCATCCGGGCGGTCAGGCCCTCCTGCTGGGAGGCGCTGTCGGAGTTGGCGTCGGAGAAGACCTTCCAGGCGGTCCAGGCCAGCCATAGGTAGATGACGGTGCGGGCGGCGGAGATGATCCGTTCCTTGAGCCGGTCGTTGCCCCGCTCGGTGCGGTGCCCGACGGCCGCCTCGAGTGCCTGCCAGATCGCCATGGCGAGCATGCCCACGGCGATGGCGATGACCAGGAACTGGCCCATGGGTTGCGCGGCGAGGGTACGCAGCGCGCCGGACTGGTCGCCGTCGTCGGACGAGCTGCCGAACGCGATCTGCAGCGCCAGCCAGCCGAACAGCAGGTGCACGATCCCGTAGCCGATGAAACCGGCCCGGGCGAGGAGTTCCAGCCACCGGCTGTCGGCCGTACGGGCGGCGGTGGCTTCGGCGTTCCGGGTAAGAGACATGGCGCCTCAATCTCCGAACGCGAAGATTTCCAAACGTGCTGGCCGCCGCCCCGGATCGCGTCAGCCGCCGTTACGCGCGATGCGGACCTTCACCTCGGTATCGGTGACGCTGTCCAGGGTGACCGCGAGGCCACCGACGTCGGCCGCCTGCTGGCCGACCGTGAGGGAGAGCTGCTCGCCGCCGACCTCGATGGTGGCCACGTCGTCCTGCGCCTCGACCAGACGGGCCTCGACGCCGAGGATGTTGGCCCGGGCGTCCACGCCCCGGTCGAAGGTCACCGTGCAGGCGTCCAGCCCGCAGTCGGTGCTGGCCCCCTCGGAGCTGCAACCGGCCAGCAGGGCCGCGCCGAGCGCGAGACCGGCCAGCAGTCCGGCGAGTCGGGTGGGGGTGCCACGGGTGGGAATGAGCGGGGTCCTGCCGGCGGGGAGTCGGTTCGTCACGCCGTCAAGCGTACGAGACCCCGGCGAACCGACCGGTTGGGTCGACCGGCGATGGACAATGCAGGGGTGAGCATGCTTGTCGAGGACAATCCCGCCAAACACCGCTACGAGATCCTGGTCGACGACGCGCTCGCCGGCTTCACCGCGTACCTGCCCCGCGACCAGGTGCTGATCTTCACGCACACCGAGGTGGACTCGGCCTTCCAGAACATGGGCGTCGGTTCGGCGTTGATGCGTGGCACCCTGGACCAGGTCCGCGCGCAGCGGCAGCGGGTGGTGCCACGTTGCCCGTTCATGGCCGCCTTCATCGAACGCCACCCGGAGTACGCCGACCTGGTCACCAGCCCGGACTGACGGCACCGCCGGCGAGCAGCTCGGCCGCGGCCCGACCGGCGGCCCGGGTGGCGCCGTGGGTGGCGACGTGCACCGCGCCGGTGACCAGCGCGGGCACACCGAGTTCGACGACCACCGCGTCGGGGCGGACGGCCAGCGCCCGGTCGACCGCATCCCGCATCCAGGCGTGCCGGTGCAGGTCGCGGACCACCAGCACCAGGGGCCGGCCGGTGGCGTCGGCGGCCAGGTCGGCCGGCACCGAGTGCTCGACGTGCCGGACGCTCGTGGTGCCCGGCACGAGGGCGGCCAGCGGTGCCGCCACCCCCCAGGGGGTCTCCGACCCGATCGCGATGTTGTGCGGCGGCTGGAACTCCACCACGTGCGCCGGGCCGGTCAGCGGCAGCGTCGTGGCCGGGGCATCGCCGGTGGTTACCCGGACGGCACGTCGCGCCGCGACCAGTCCGACAGCCGAGCCGCCGGCCGGGCTTGCGGACCGGGCGGTACGGGCCGCCGCCGTCCAGGCGGCGAGTTGGCCGACCCGCTTGGCCGCCTCGGTCAGCCGCTCCTCGGGCAGCTCGCCGGCGACGACCGCGTCGACGATGGCGTCGCGCAGGTGCCGGGCCGTCTCCTCGTCGGCGTGTTCGCCGCCCACACAGATCGCGTCCGCCCCGGCGGCCAGGGCACGCACCGCCGCACCGGCGAAACCGTAGCGGTCGGCCACCGCGCCCATCTCCACCGCGTCGGTCACCACGACTCCGTCGAAGCCCATCTCCTCGCGCAGCAGGCCACCGAGAATACGGCCGCTCAGAGTGGCCGGCAGGTCGGGATCCAGGGCCGGCACCAGCAGGTGCCCGGTCATCACCGCCTGGACGCCCGCCGCCACCGCGGCCCGGAACGGAGCCAGTTCGACGGCGTGCAGCCGGGCCCGGTCGGCGTCGATGCGGGGCAGATCGTGATGGGAATCGACGCGGGTGTCACCGTGGCCGGGAAAGTGCTTCGCGCAGGCGGCGACGCCACCGGACTGGAGGCCGCGTACCCAGGCGGTGGTGTGCCGGGCGACAAGCGACGGCTCGGCGCCGAACGAACGGACGCCGATCACCGGGTTGTCCGGGTTGGAGTTGACGTCGACGTCCGGCGCGTAGTTGAGCGTGATCCCGGCGGCCGCGAGTTCCACGCCGAGATCGCGGGCGACCTCCTCGGTCAGCGCCGGATCGTCCACCGCGCCGAGCGCCAGGTTGCCCGGTCGGGAGCTGCCCCGGCCGGACTCGATGCGGGTGACGTCGCCCGCCTCCTCGTCGATGGCGACGATCACGTCGGGCCGCTCCGCGCGCAGCGCGGCGGTCAGCGCGGCGACCTGCGCGGGATCGACGACGTTACGGCTGAACAGCACCACCGAGCCGAGCCCGTCGCCGAGCCAGCGGCAGATCCAGGCAGGTGGGACGGTGCCGACGAAACCGGGCTGGAGGACCGCGGCCGCCAGGGCCGCCAGGTTTCCGTTGCGCTCGACTCGCTCGCTCATGCCGGCACTCCGCTTCGCTGCGTGCCGCCATGGGGCACCGCCACGCTGAGTTGATGATTCGCTCGCTGCCGCTCGCTCATTCGGCGCTGTACCCCCGCGTGTTCCGCCGTGGACTCCCCCGCCAGCCGGCGGTGCAGACATGGTCACACCGCGCCACTCAATAGTCAATAAACCTTACAGTTGCCTTGGGAGCGCTGCACCGCGACAGTGCGGGTATGGACCCCGTGCTGCTGGCCGACGCGACGAGCCCGGCCGACATCCCCGGCGTACGCCTGCTCGGCCTGGTGGTCGGCGGCCTGCTGCTGCTCCTCGCCATCCGCGCGATGTTCCGCCGCTGACCACCCGCCGGGTGTGACCGGTGCCCGCCGGGGTACCGCCTGCCGCACAGGCGGCGGCCCCGAGGGGGAGAAATGAAGATCGGATACTTCCTGTCCACCGAGGAGTACGCGCCGGCCGAGCTGCTCGACCAGGCCCGGGCCGCCGAGCGGGCCGGCTTCGAGGCGCTGTGGATCTCCGATCACTACCATCCCTGGACGGACGCCCAGGGGCAGAGCCCCTTCGTCTGGTCGATGATCGGGGCGCTGAGCCAGGTCTGCCGGCTACCGGTCACCACCGCCGTCACCTGCCCGACCGTACGCATCCACCCCGCGGTGCTCGCCCAGGCCGCGGCGACCAGCGCGGTGCTGCACTCCGGCCGGTTCGTCCTCGGGGTGGGCTCCGGCGAGGCACTCAACGAACACATCCTCGGCGGCCCGTGGCCGCAGGCCGGCGTCCGGCTGGAGATGCTGGAGGAGGCGGTCGAGGTAATGCGCAAGCTGTGGCGCGGTGGCTTCGTCAACCACCACGGCCGGCACTACCAGGTGGAGCACGCCCGGATCTACACGCTGCCCGAGACGCCCCCGCCGATCTACGTCTCCGCATTCGGGCCGAAGGCGGTGGACCTGGCCGCGCGGATCGGCGACGGCTTCGTCAACACCACGCCCGACGCCGAGCTGGTGAGCCGGTTCCGGGACAACGGCGGGGGCGACAAGCCCTGCCAGGCCGGTTTCAAGGCCGCGTACGCGCCGACGGTCGAGGAGGGCATGCGGCTGGCGTACGAGCGCTGGCCGACCGAGGCGATCCCCGGTGAGCTGCTCCAGGTCCTGCCCTCGCCCCGCCACTTCGAGCAGGCCGCCACGCTGGTGGGCCCGGAGGCGATGCGGGAGGCGTTCGTCTGCGGCAACGACGCCGACGCCCACCTGGCGAGGATCGACGCGTACGCGACTGCCGGTTTCGACGAGGTCTACGTCGCCAACACCGGACCGAACTGGCAGGGGCTGCTCGACCTGTACCAGCGCGAGGTGCTGCCCCGGGTGCGTTGATCAACCGGGGTTTCGGCGCGGATCCTCCCGGGTACCTGCGGCCTTCGATGAAGCTGACCACGCACTCGATGTCGTTGCGCCGAGCCGCGCGCAGCCTGTTCGGTTGGACCGCCCTGCGGCCCAACCAGTTGGCCGCGATGCGCGCCGTGATGCGCCGCCGCGACGCCCTGGTGGTGCTGCCCACCGGCGCCGGCAAGTCGGCGATCTACCAGATCCCGGCCAGCCTGATCCCCGGCCCGACCGTGGTGATCTCCCCCCTCCTGGCACTTCAGCAGGACCAGATCGCCGCGCTCAACGAGCGACAGCGCTCGGAACTGCGAGCGGTCCGGATCAGCTCGGACGAGACCGCGGCCCAGCAGGCCGAGGCGATCGCCGAGATCCGCGACGGGCGGGCCGAGTTCCTCTTCATCACCCCGGAACAGTTGGCCAACCCCGACCGGCTGGCCGAGGTCCGGGACCTCAAGCCGGCGCTGGTGGCGATCGACGAGGCGCACTGCATCTCCGCCTGGGGCCACGACTTCCGGCCGGACTACCTGGCCCTCGGGCAGCTCATCGAGGGCATCGGCCGGCCACCGGTGGTGGCGCTGACCGCCACCGCCTCCCCACCGGTACGCGACGACATCGTCGACCGGCTGCGGCTACGCAAGCCCGAGATCGTGGTGTCCGGACTGGACCGGCCCAACCTCTTCTTCGAGGTGGCGCACTGCCCCACCGAGGACTACCGGTGGCGGCGCCTGATCGCCCTGCTGCGCGAGGACGGGCGACCCGGCATCATCTACGTGCCCACCCGCCGCGCCGCCGAGGAACTGTCCGCCCGGCTGACCGACGCGGGCTTTCCCGCGCAGTACTACCACGGCGGAATGCCCGCCAACGCCCGCGCCCGGCTGCACGAGGCGTTCCTCGCCGACCAGGTGCCGATCATGGTGGCGACCTCGGCCTTCGGCATGGGCATCGACAAGCCCAACATCGCCTGGGTGGTGCACATGGCGCTGCCCGACTCGCCGGACAGCTACTTCCAGGAGATCGGCCGCGCCGGCCGCGACGGCCAGCCGGCCCGGGTCCTGCTGCTCTGGCAGGCCGAGGACGTCGGGCTGCAACGCTACTTCAGCGGTGGCCTGCCCGACGCCACCGAGCTGCGCGACCTGGCCGCGTTGCTGCACAAGGAACCGACCACCCGTAAGGAACTGCGCGAGGTGACCGGGCTCGGCCCCCGCAAGCTCGGGCAGTACCTCGCCCTGCTGGAGCAGGTAGGCGCCGCTCAGCAGGCGGGGCAACGGGTCGGCGCCCCCCGCTACGCCCCCACCCCGGTCGACGCGGCGGCGGCCGCGGTGGCCGAGGCGGAACGGCAGCAGAGCCTGACCCGGTCGCGTACCGACATGATGCGGGCCTTCGCCGAGACCAGCGCCTGCCGGGGACAGACGCTACTTGCCTACTTCGGCGAGCAGATGACCGAGATCTGCGGGCACTGCGACAACTGCCACGCCGGCACCAGCGTGCCCGACGACGGCTCGGTCGGCCCGTTCCCGGTGCACAGCCAGGTGCGGCACGCCGAGTGGGGCTCCGGCCTGGTGCTCAGCTACGAGGAGGATCGGATGACGGTCCTGTTCGACGAGGTCGGGTACAAGACGCTGTCGGTGAGCGTGGTGTCCGAACAGGGTCTGCTCACCCTGGACTAACCTGAGCCGGCCGCCGCCGGCGACTGGGCCGTGTCGAGCCGGCCGGTTCCGGCGACTGGACCAGACCGGGCCGCACCACCGCCGGCGGTAGGGCTGACGAGGACGTGAACGACGAACGGGAGGGGCGGGTCGTGATCGAAGAACCGGCGTACACCGGTTTCGGTTTCTCCGACGAGGAGTGGGGGCTGCTGGTCGGCCTGCCACAGTCGGTGCTCACCGCGGCGAGCGCCGCCGAGTCCGACGGGACCAAGGCGACGATGGCCGAGGGTGCCGCCGGTCTGGAGACCATCTCCGGCGGACGGGAGTCGGCCAGCCCGCTGGTGGCCGCCGTGGCCGGCGAGATCGTCACCCGGGTCGGTGACCCGGAGGCCGGTGAGGAGCTGCCGGTCATCGAGCCCGCGGATCCGCGCGGCTACGCCGAGGACGTGCTGGGCCGGGCCAAGGAGGCGTCGGCGCTGCTGGCGGCCAAGGTGGACGAGGGCGAGGCGGGCGCGTACCGGCACTGGCTGGTGGAGATCGCCGAGCAGGTCGTCGGCGCCGCCAGCACCGGCGGCGTGCTCGGCCTGGGCGGCACCGAGGTCAGCCCCTCCGAGCGCCGCTTCCGCGACCGCCTCTCCCAGATCCTCAACGACTGACCCCTCCCCCACCCTCCCCCCGTAAGCCCTGTTGATCATGAGGTTAGCGGCACCAGCGGAGATCAGGACCGCCGCTAACCTCATGATCAACTCGGTGGGTGGGGGTGGGGGGTGGGTGGGGTGGGGTGGGGTTAGGCGATTCGGCGGCGGAAGAGTAGGGCGGACAGGAGCATCGCTACGGCGAGCAGGCCGACGAACCAGATGACCGCCCGGGTCGGTGCCGTACCGACCGGGGTGTCCAGCAGCAGTCCGCGCAGCGACTCGATGACCGGCGTGACCGGTTGGTGCTCGGCGAAGCCACGCAGCCAGCTGGGCATGGTCTCGACCGGCACAAAGGCGCTGCTCGGATACGGCAGGAACATCACCAGGAAGGTGTAGCCGTTGGCCGCCTCCGGGGTCCGGGCCAGCAGGCCGAACGCCGCCGACAACCAGGACACCGCCAGCAGGAACAGCAGCAGCACGCCGGCGGCGGCCAACCAGCGCAGCGGCGCGACGGCCGGCCGGAACCCGATGGCCACGGCCACCCCCAGCACCAGCACCGTGGAGACCGTGTTGCGGGCCACGCTCGCCACCACGTGCCCGGCGAGGATCGAGGTGGCGCCGACGTCCATCGTGCGTAGCCGTTCGATCATCCCGTTGGTCAGGTCGGTGGTGACACTGACCGCCGTGCCGGCCGCACCGAAGCCGGCGCAGAGCAGCAGCACACCGGGCACCACGTAGGTCACGTAGGCCGAACCGGTCTCGATCGCCCCGCCGAACAGGTAGACGAAGAGCAGCATCAGGATCACCGGCAGCAGCAGCGAGGTGAGCAGCGCGTCGACGTTGCGCCGGGACAGCCGCACGCAACGGCCGATCATCACCGCGGCGTGCATCGGCCGCACAGTCAGCTCAGACACGGGCCACCTCCCGCTCGGGGCTGGCCGGACGGCCGGTGAGGGTGAAGAAGACGTCGTCGAGGGTCGCCTCCCGGACGGTGAACCGGACCACCCCGTGCCGGTCCGGATCGACCTCGTCGAGCAGGCGACGTACCTGGGGTGCGCTGCCGTCGGTGGCCACGGACAACGCCAGCCGGGCCGGCTCGCGGTGGGTGACCCGGTCGCCCAACCGCCGCGCCGCCTCGGCCAGACCGGCGGCGTCGCGCCAGGTCAGCTCCAACCGCTGGGCACCGAACCGGCGTTTGAGGTCGCTCGCCGTCCCCTCGGCGACGAGCCCACCGCCGTGCAGCACCATGATCCGGTCGGCGAGCTGGTCGGCCTCCTCCAGGTACTGCGTGGTGAGCAGCACCGTCACCCCGGCACCGGCCAACTCGCCGATCACCTCCCACAGCCCCTGCCGGCTGCGCGGATCGAGGCCGGTGGTGGGCTCGTCCAGGAAGATCACCGACGGGGCACCGACCAGGCTGGCCGCCAGGTCGAGGCGCCGCCGCATTCCGCCGGAGTACGTCACCACCCGTCGCCCGGCGGCGTCGGCCAGGTCGAAGCGGTCCAGCAGCGCCGTGGCGCGGGCGCGGGCCGCGGGTACCCGCAGCCCGGCGAGCCGGGCCAGCATGGTCAGGTTCTCCACGCCGGTCTGCCCGTCGTCGAGCGCCGCGTGCTGGCCGGCGAGGCTGATCGCCCGGCGTACCCGCCGCCGCTGCCGCACCACGTCGTGACCGGCGACCCGGGCGGTACCCGAATCCGGCCGGGTCAGCGTCGCCAGGATCCGCACCGTGGTGGTCTTGCCGGCCCCGTTCTGGCCCAGCAGAGCGTGCACCCCGCCAGTGGGTACCCGCAGGGTAAGCCCGTCGAGCACGACCACATCCCCGAAGGACTTGCGCAGGTCGACAAGTTCGACCGACGGCGGTCCGTTCACCATGAACACCTCCACGAATCTGCGTACGACATACGCGTTTCTGCGTAGACCATACGCAGAGGCTATGCTGGCGGTCAACGCCGGCCTGGGAGGTGGAGTGGACGGACCCGACGTCGAGCTGCCCGAGAGCGTCGCGCTCGCCTGGGGCCTGCGCGACCGCCCGAGCCGTGGTCCGAAGCGCAGCCTCAGCCTGGACCAGGTCGTTGCCGCCGGAATCCAGATCGCCCAGGGCGAAGGGCTGGCGGCGGTGTCGATGAGCCGGGTGGCCAACGAACTCGGCGTGGCGACGATGTCGCTCTACCGGTACGTGCCGACCAAGCACGACCTGCTCGACCTCATGGTGGACACCGCGTACGGCCCGCCCCCACGCCCGCGTGGGGCCGACGAGGGCTGGCGACCGGCGCTGGCCCGCTGGGGTGAGGGAAACGTCGCCGCACTGCGCCGACAGCCCTGGATGCGGCACGTGCCGATCAGCGGCCCACCGATCAACCCCAACCAGGTCCGCTGGCTGGAGTACGGGCTCGCCGCCCTGCGCGGCACCGGCCTGCGGGCCAGCGAGCGGATCGCCGCGATCATGCTGGTCAGCGGATACGCCCGCAGCTGGGCCACGC
The DNA here is from genome assembly GCF_042898635.1 of Micromonospora sp. NPDC000442. Taxonomy (NCBI): domain Bacteria; kingdom Bacillati; phylum Actinomycetota; class Actinomycetes; order Micromonosporales; family Micromonosporaceae; genus Micromonospora; species Micromonospora sp. NPDC000442. Next base: position 190,013 of record NZ_JBIAYZ010000002.1, read on the forward strand.
TCACCGTCGACATCGCCGAGGGTGCCGCCCGGACCGGGCAGACCCCGGAGGAGGTGGGCCTGCGCTACTGGCAGCACCTCGCCACGGTCACCGCGCCCGGCCCGTACCCGGCGATCCACGAGCTACTGGCCGAGGGCGACGAGTACGACGACGACACGGACCTCGAATGGCGGTTCGGGCTGGGTCGGATCCTCGACGGGGTGGCGGCGATGATCGAGGCTCGGGCCGCCGTCCCGGCCCGCGAAGCCGGCCTGTCGGGTGGCGACGGTCCGTCCGACGCGGGTTGAGGCGCCCGGTCAGGCCCGCGCGAGCAGGGTCAGCACCGCCTGCTCGGCCTGCTCCGGAGAGATCCCCTCGGTCACCGGGGCGACCACACCGTCGTGGAACAGATCCACCACCCTCGGGTCCACGTACGAGGCGCGGGCCACCGTCGGTGTGTTGCCGAGCAACTCCGCCACCTGCCTCATCACCGCCGCCACCGCCCGACGGCGAGCGGTGACCGACCGGGCGGAGGCCAACGCGGCCAGTTCCGTCGCCGCCCGTACCGTCGCGTGCCAGGTACGGAAATCCTTCGCGGTCATCTCGCCGCCGCTGGCCTCGCGGAGGTAGTCGTTGACCTCGTCGGCCCGTACGTCCCGCCACTGCCGGCCGTCCCAGTAACCGAACAACCGGTCGGCCGCCCGCCGACGCCGACGCAGGTCGGTCAGTACCCGGCACAACTGCGGGTCGGAGATCAGCCGTACCTGCTCGATGCCGCCCTTGGCCGGGAACTCGAACAGCACACAACCCCGGCGGAGCCGGGCGTGCTCGGGGCGCAGGGTCGCCACCCCGAACGTCGGATCCTCACCCGCCGCGTACTGATCGCTGCCGACCCGGAAGGTGCCCATGTCCAGCAGCCGGGTCACCGTCGCCAGCACCCGCTCGCGGCGCAGCCCCCGTACCGCCAGGTCGTGACCGACCCGCTCGCGCAGCAGCGGCAGCCGGCCCGCGACCTCCAGCACGTGCTCGAACTTCGCCTCATCCTGCCGCTGTCGCCACAGCGGGTGGTAGAGGTACTGCTTACGACCGGCCGCGTCGACACCGATGGCCTGGATGTGCCCGTTGGGGTGGGGCGAGATCCACACGTCCCGCCAGGCCGGCGGGATGACCAGGGCACGCAGCCGGGCCAACTCATCGGGGTCGCGTACCGGCTCGCCGCGCGGGCCCAGGAACGACCAGCCCCCGCCCCGTCGGCGTCGCCGGTACCCCGGCCGGCCCGGATCGCTACGCCGCAACCGCACGGTCCACCCGCACCGCCCGCTCCACCTCGTCGACGGCGGCCAGCACCTCGTCCACACCGAGAGCGACCATTGTGGGATGGTCACCTACCCCGTCCCACTCCGGCCATGCGCGCGCGCCGGCCCAGAGCGCCAGATGCCGTCGGCGCTCCGGCGGTGGTCCCCACCGGGCGGGCGGAACCGGGCCGAACAACACCACCGACGGGGTGCGGTAACCGGTGGCCAGGTGTGCCACGCCGGTGTCCCCGCTGACCACCAGGCGCGCCCCGGCGATCAGCGCGGCGAGTTGGGCCAGGTCTGTCCGACCGGCCAGCACCGCGGCGGCGGGCAACCCCGCCTGGTACGCGATCCCGGCGACCACGGTCCGCTCCGACGCGTTGCCGGTCAACACCACCCGGTGCCCCCGCCCGGTCAGCTCCCGGGCCAGTGCCGCGTACCGGCCGGCCGGCCAACGCTTGGCCGGCTCCTTCGAGCCGGGGTGCAGCACCGTGACCCCCCCTGCCGCCAGCTCTGGACCCGGTCGGCGCAGGTCCAGGTCGGTCGGGTCGGCCGGAATCCCGTACCCGCGCAGCAGCCGGCACCAGCGCGCCACCTCGTGCTCGTCGTCGTCCCAGGCCGGTCCGTCGACGTGCGGTGCCTCGGCGTTGGCGAAGGCGAACAGCCGGCCCGGGCGAAGGCCGACCAACAGCCGGTGCGACTGCGGACCCCGGCCGTGCAGGTTGACCGCCACCTCCACCCGCCCGACGGGCCGGTCCAGCCGGGTCAGGCCGTCGGTGGGCAGCAACCGGTCCACCCCGCCGACCAGCTCGACCAGCGGCCCCAGCCAGGCCGGCGCGGCGAGCACCAGCTGCTGGTCCGGGTACGCCACCCGCAACGCCCGCAACGCCGGGACCGCCGTGGCGAGGTCACCGACGCCGAGGGCACGCAGCGCCAGGATCATGGGTACGACGTCTCCTGATCGGCGCAGACCACCATCTCGCGGATCGCGCAGCCGGGCGGCTGGGACAGGGCGAACATGACCGCGGCGGCGGTGTCGGCCGGATCGTTGAGGATCGCGTCCGCCCCCGGCCGGTACTGCGGGTCGCGCTCGTCGAAGAAGGCCGTCCGCATCCCACCCGGGATGAGCAGCGTGACGCCGACCGTGCCGGCCAGTTCGGCGGCGAGCGCCCGGGTGAAGCCGACCACCCCGAACTTCGCCGCGCAGTACGCCGTCGCGTCGCTGACCGCCTTGACGCCGAGGGTCGAGGCCACCGTCACGACGGTGCCCCTGGACGCCGTCAGGAACGGCAGCGCGGCCCGGACCACCGCGGCGGTCGCCAGCAGGTCGACGGCGATGATCCGGTCCCAGGTCTCGCCGGGCACGTCGGCGAGCCGACCGGGCACGTCGATGCCGGCGGCGGTGACCACGGCGTCCAGCCCGCCCACGCGTTCGACCAACTCGCGGGTGGCCGCCTCGGCGCTGCGGGTGTCGGCCAGGTCGCACTCCACCCAGGGCACCCCGTCGGCCGGCGCCCGCCGATCCAGCACCAGAGGCCGACCACCGGCGGCGGCCACCGCCGCCACCACGGCCGCGCCCAGTCCGCTGGAGCCGCCGGTGACCAGCACCGTCCGCCCGGTACCCGACGCGCTCACCGGAAAAACCTCGTTCGCGACTGCGGGGCTCGCAACACCGGCTCACTCCTCACGCTCACCGGACGGTCTCCGTCCGGGTGACCGTCGCGGCGATCAGCTCGGTGGTGGAGCGCCCGTCCAGGTAGGGCACCACCACCGTGTGACCGCCCCACCGACGCAGCAGCTCCGCCTCCGGCAGGCCGTCACCGTCACCGCCGCCGGAGGCGTAGTCGCCGCCCTTGACCCAGACGTCCGGGCGCAGCCAGGACAGCGCCGCCTCCGGCGTCGGCTCGTCGAAGATCATTACCGCGTCGACGCAACTCAACGCGGCCAACAGGCGACTTCGGTCGTCCTGGCGCATCACCGGCCGGTCCGGCCCCTTGAGGCCGGTGATGCTGGCGTCGGAGTTCAGGCACACGATCAGGCAGTCGCCGAGCTGCCGGGCGGCCTGCAACGTCGCCACGTGGCCGGCGTGCAGCAGGTCGAAACAGCCGCCGGTGGCGACGACCGTGCCTCCGGCGGCGCGGACCCGGGCGACCGCGGCGGCGGACGCGGCCACCCCGACCCGATCGCCGGCCACCGCGGCGTGCACCGCCTGCGGGGCACGCCGCACCGGTGCCGGCAGCGCCGTCGCCACACCACCGTCCGCCACGTACGCCGAGGCCTCCGCCACCGCCTCCTGCACCGCCTCGGAGACCAGCGCGCCACGGGCCAGGGCGAGGCCGGCGGCGACGGCGAAACGGTCGCCCGCGCCGCAGGTGTCCCCCTCGGCGGCCACCGGAGCGGGGACCATCAGCGGCGTCGACCCGGCGTGGCTGAGCAGCGCGCCGTCGGCACCGAGGGTCACCGCGACCGCCCCCGCGCGCCACCGCTGTCGCAGCCGCTGCGCCCCCTCGGCGGCGGTGGCCAGCCGGGTGGCGCCGACGGGTGCCTCCATCAGCTCCCGCACCTCCGCCTCGTTCGGGGTGACCAGGTTCGCTCCGGGTACCGCGGCGGGACCACGGGGGTGGGGATCCCACACCAGCGGGGCGCGGATCGAAGCCAGGGCCGCCCGCAGCGCCGGCTGCCGCGCCACCGCGCGGCCGTAGTCGCTGACCAGCACCACCGATGCCCGGTCCAGGACGCGCAGCACCGCCTCGCCCGGCTCCCCCAACTCCCCCACCCCGCCGCCCCGGTCATGGCGCAGCAGCACCCGGCCGCCGGACCGCAACCGGATCTTCTCCGGGGTCGCACCGGCCAGCCGCAGCGGATACACCTGCACGCCGGCGGCGGCGAGCAGCACGCTCAGCCGGGCCCCACCGGCATCGTCGGCCAGGGCGGTCACCAGCACCACCTCGGCACCCTGTGCGGCGGCGAAGACGGCGGAGAGCCCGGCGCCGCCGGGCCGATCCACGTGCGCGATCTCGTCGAGCACGGGCACCGGCGAGTCCGGACACAGCCGGTTGACCACACCCTCGACGTCCCGGTCGAGCAGGGTGTCGCCGACCACCACCACGGGTCCCGTCACGCTTGCCTCCTCACGCCTGCACCGGCCGGGCGGCACCGCCGTCCAGCACCACCTCGACACCGGCCCGCACCGCACCGGCCGCCGGCGCCACCGGTGTCAGCTGATCCGCCATCGCCTGCTCGACGTACTCGCAGAGCAGGTGGCTGGAGACCAGATGCAACTCCTGGACCACCTGGGTGTCCGGCGAGTCCACGGCGAGCACCTCGTGACACGCCTCAGCGAGCGGGTTCGGCACCGGCCCGGTGAACGCCCAGCAGCGCAGTCCCGCCTCCCGACCGGCCCGCGCGGCCGCGAGCAGGTTGCCGCTGCCGCCGCTGGTGGACAGCAACAGCAGCACGTCGTCGGGTCGGCCGTGCGCGCGGACCTGCCGGGCGAACACCTCCTCGTAGCCGTAGTCGTTGCCAATCGCGGTCAACGCCGACGTCTCGGCGTGCAGCGCGATGGCGGACAGCGGCTGACGGTCGTCGCGGAGCTTGCCGACCAGTTCGGCGGTCAGGTGTTGCGCCTCGGCGGCGCTGCCACCGTTGCCGGCGACGAGCAGCCGACCGCCGTCGGTGAGCCGCCGGGCCAGCGCCGCGCCCCACCGGTTGAGCAGCGGCTCGCAGCGCCGGAACGGTGGCAACGCCGCGGTCAGGTGTGCCAGGTGCGCGTCGAGCAGGCTCATCAGGCCACCACCCGGGTCGGTCGGTGCACCGCGGCCACCTCGTCGTAGACCTCGGCGAGGCGCTGCGCGGTGACCGCCCACGAGTAGTGGCGGCGGGCCCGGGCCCGCGCCGCGCCCGCGTACGCGAACCGGCGGATCCGGTCGTCGAGCAGCGCACGCAGCGCCTCCCCCAGCGCGCGCGGATCCCGCGCCGGCACCAGGTCCCCGGTCACGCCGTCGACCACCGTGTCACGCAGGCCGCCGACGGCGGTGGCCACCACCGGCACCCCGCACGCCATCGCCTCCAGCGGGGTCAGCCCGAACGGTTCGTACCAGGGCGCGGCGACCAGGATGTCCGCCGAGCGGTACCAGCGGCCCATCTCCTCCCGAGGCACCGCACCGACCAGGCGAACCCGGTCGGCGACACCGCAACTGCCGGCGAGCGCCCGCAGCCGCCGGGCGTACGGGTCGCTCTCCAGCAGGCCGGCCGGCGGACCACCGACCACGACGCACTCGGCCTCGGGGACGTGCGCCATCGCCCGTACCACCGTCTGGAAGCCCTTGCGTTCCACCAACCGGCCGACGGTGAGGATCCGGGGTCGCCCGGGCTCCCGCTCGGTGGCCGGCCCCAGCGGGGCGAAGGTGGCGAGGTTGACACCGGACGGGATCACCGTCATCGCCGTGCGTGGGACCCCCATCCGGACCAGCTCACCGACCTCGTCGCGGCACTGGGCGATCACCCGGTCGACCGAACGACCCAGTTGGCGTTCGTAGCCGATCCGCCGGGCCGGGCTGGTGTCCTGCACACCCTGGTAACGACGCTTCACCGTGCCAAGGGCGTGGTAGGTCTGCACCACCGGCACCCCGGTCTGCCGGCCGGCCTCCAGCGCGGCGAGCCCACTCATCCAGAAGTGGGCGTGGATCACCTCGGGGGCCCAGTCCCCGCCCCGCCACCTGTCGATCAGCCAGGCGCCGAACGGGCGCATGTGCGGCAGCAGGGCGTCCTTCGCCACCGGCTCGGCCGGCCCCGCCGGCACGTGCACCACGTCGTAGCCGTCCGGGCTGCGTACGGTCACCGGTAGGTCCACCGCGTCGCGGCGGGTGTAGACCCGTACGTCGTGCCCGGCGGCGGCGAGCGCGGCGGAGAGTTCCGCGACGTGCGTGTTCTGGCCACCGGCGTCCTCGCCGCCCAGGATGGCGAGCGGGCTGGCGTGCTCCGAGATCATCGCTATCCGCATACTTCCTCCTCCAGCAGCCGGTCCCAGTCGGTGAGGAAACGGTCGAGGCCGTAACGTTCACGAGCGGCGGCGCGAGCCTCGGCGCCGGCCGCGCGCGCCCGCTGCGGTTCGGCGACGAAGCGGTCGGCGGCCTCCAGCAGGGTGTCGACCCGGGTGGAAAGGGCACCGGCACCCGGTGGCACCGCCATCACCGCTTCGGTGGTGGCCAGCGCCACCACCGGCATGCCCATGGCCATCGCCTCGATCAGGCTCAGCCCCAGCGACGTCCACCGGCACAGGTGCAGGTACGCCCGGCGGCGCGCCAACTCGGCGTGCATCCGGTGCTGCGGCACGTCGTCGTGGCTTTTCAACCGGTCAGCCGGCAGACCGAGGTGCTCGGCCAGCCCGGCCACCTTCATGCCGAAGACGTCCAGCGGGGCGATCTCGGCGAACCGGGGCAGCAGGTCGGTGCCGGTGACCCGCCACCGGCGTACCGGCTCGTTGATCACCACGGCCAGCCGGTCCAGTTCGCCGGTCCAGGCCGCCGTCGGTGCCACGATGCCGTGGTCGACGACAGTGGTGCGGGTGGTACCGGTGTCCCAGAACAGCTCGTTGAACGCGGTCACGTGGGCGATGAGCAGGTCGTCCCGGTCGGCCATCGGGTGGCGGCTGTTGGGGACCTGGCCGTCCTTCGGCGTGTTGTGCTCCACGTAGATCGCCGGCAGGTCCCGGCCGGGCCGGCGACCGAGCCACTGCTCGGCCAGGTCGAGTTCCTCGGGGCGTTGCAGGATCACCAGGTCGACGTCCGCGGTGCGCAACTGTTCCGGGCTCACCTCCGCGGCGCTTTCCGGCCAGGTGTACGTCCGGGCGCGGCCCAGCCCGTACGGCCCCCGGTCCGGGGTGGCCGGGATCAGGTAGCGGTGCTTGCCGTGCACGAACGAGGTGGTCCAGGAACCGTGCACGTGCCAGAGCAGGATGTTCATCGGCCGCCCCCACCGCCGACGGTGGCCACCTCGGGTGCCGTCGTGGGCCCGGCCGGACCGGTGGCCACCCGGTCCGGCGCCACACCCAGCAGTCGCAGCGCGTCGAGGACGGCACCTGGCTCGATGTCGCTCAGGCAGGGATGCCCGGGCACCGGACACCGTGCGGCCCGGGTGTCGCGGCAGGCGGCGCTGGCGTCGCCGAGGCGTACCGTCGGCACCCGCCACGGCCCCCACTGCCCGAAGGGGACGGTGGGGGCGAAGAGGCTGACCACCGGCACGCCGTACGCGGCGGCCAGGTGCGCCGGACCGGTGTTGCCGACCACCACCGCGCCGGCCGCGGCCACGATCCCGGCCAACTCGGCCAGGCCGGTGCGGCCACCGAGATCCCGGCCGTGCCGTCCGGCGATCCGCTCGGTGAGGTCCCGCTCGTGGGGACCGCCGGTGACCACCACCCGGTACCCGGCGGCGCTCAGCTCGTCGGCGATCCGCTCCGCCAACTCGGGCGGGCAACCCCGGGCCGGTGCCGCCGAGCCGGGATGCAGCACCACGTAACCCGGTTCGCCGGCCGCTGGCGGTGGCGGTGGGACCGGGCGCAGTCGCAGGTGCGGTTCGTCGCCCTCGCCGAGCGCGTAACCGGCGGCGGCGGCCAGGGAGAGGGCCCGTTCGGCCTCCGGCACGCCAACCGGCACCCGGTGCCGCACGTCCAGCAGGCTGCCCGGGTAGTCGTCGCTGATCGCCGCGATCCGGGCGACGCCGGCCATCCGCAGCAGTAGCGCCAAGGGCAGCGGCGACTGGTGGAACGAGGTGAAGATGACCGCCTCGTCGGCGGCCACCGCCGCCAGCCGGCTGACCAGGGTGGCCAGCTCCGGCGGATCCACCGACGCGGGGGCCGGGTCGATCCAGGGCAGCCGGTGCTCGATCACCTCGTCGACCCCGGGCAGCAGGTCGGCGGCGGCCCGCCCGCGGGGCCCGCAGAGCAGCACCACCCGCTCGGCCCCGGCGGCGACCGCCCGGATGCCCGGTCCGGTCACCAGCACGTCACCAGCCGAGTCCGACCGCACCACCAGAACGGTGCGACCGCTGCCGGTGCGTCCCGCGCCGGCTCGCCGGGCACCCCTGACTTCGGAACGGTTCCCGGCCCCCGACATCGGCTTCGCCGGGCCCAGTGCGGCCTGACGCCGCAGGATCTCCGCGACGGCCGAGGGCAGGTCGGCGGCCACCCACGGAGCCGCCGCCACCTCCTCGGCGCGGGTCACCGGCGTCGGGACCAGGATGCCGGCCGCACCGGCGGCCAGCGCCGCCGTGACGTCGCGGCCGATGTCACCGACCAGGGCGCAGCGGGTAGGTACGGTGCCCAGCGCCCGAGCTGCGGCGTGCACCAGGCCCGGCCTCGGCTTGCGACACGCGCAGCCGTCCCCGTCGTCGTGGGGACACACCTGCCAGGAGTCGAACGGGCCGAGCAGTGCCTCGATCCGGCGGTGAACCCGGTGCAACTGTCGTTCGGTGAACAGCCCCCGAGCCAACCCGGACTGATTGGTCACCACGGCGAGCTTCAGTCCGGCCGCCCGCAGCCGGTCCAACGCCGGGCGGGCACCCGGCATCGGGCGCACCTTGTCCGGATCCGAGTTGTACGGCACGTCCTCGACCAGGGTGCCGTCCCGGTCCAGCAGGACCGCGTCGAACAGGACCGGGCGGGACATGGTCCGGTCGGATTCGGCCAGCACTCCTGCTGGCCTGCGCTGATCCGGCTCCCCATGGTCCTGTCGCACGGGCGGCGGGTTCCCTGCGCCCCGGTGAGTAAACGTCACCCGCGACGCGGCTGAGGACACCGCGCACCGGCGGCACCCGCACGGCCGCCCGCGGTTGGCCTTACCCGCGGTCCCCGAGAAGCTAACCCGGCCGCCTCGTTAGCCGAGGCCACGGGCCGGGTACCGAGGGGCGGTGGCGGTCGTGGAGAAATTGATCGAGGCACCGGCCGGGCAGGTGTGGGCGGTGCTCGCGGACGGATGGACCTACAGCGACTGGGTGGTGGGCACCGCCCACATGCGCAACGTGGACCAGGACTGGCCCCGGGTGGGCACCCGGCTGTACCACCGAGCCGGTCCCTGGCCGTTCTCCCTGGAGGACTGTTCGACGGTGCTGGCCTGCGAGCCGGGTCGAAAACTCGTGCTCCGGGTGCAACTCTGGCCGGCCGGGGAGGCGGTGGTGGTCTTCACCCTGGAACCCGTCGGCACGGACGCGACCCGGGTGCTGCTCGCCGAGGACTTCGCTGCCGGACCGCTGCGTTGGATCCGCACCAAAATCAACGATCTGGTGCTGCATCTGCGCAACGAGGAGACCTTGGACCGGCTCTCCGACATCGCCCGCCGGCAGAAGACACCGGACTGATCGCGGGCACGGCGACGGGGAGCCATTTCACCCCGGAAGGAACAAGTGGCTACGCTCACGGGGAACCCTGTCCGCAGACCGAGGATGTCCCCCATGATCGAACCCGTCCAGTTGCCCTCGCCGTGGCGGGACGTGCGCCTGACCGTCGTGGTCCCGACCTACAACGAGGCGGGCAACCTGCCGACGCTGGTCGAGCGTCTCCTCGCGCTGCCCCTACCCGGCCTGAAGGTGCTGGTCGCCGACGACAACTCCCCCGACGGCACCGGTGAGGTCGCGGACAAGCTCGCCATAGAGCATCCGGAACGGGTGCAGGTCGTGCACCGGCCGGGCAAGGAGGGTCTGGGCCGGGCGTACGTGGACGGGATCAGCCGGGCCCTCGACGGCGGCGCCGAGTACGTGGCCCAGATGGACGCCGACCTGTCCCACCCGCCGGAGGCGTTGCCGGGCATGCTCGGCACACTGCTGTCCACTCAGGCCGGTGTGGTCATCGGCTCACGCTACGTGCCCGGCGGCGAGCTGGACGAGAACTGGCCGCTGTACCGTCGGGCGCTCAGTGGCTGGGCGAACCTGTACGTGCACACGCTGCTGCGGGTACGCATCCGCGACCTCACCGCCGGTTTCAAGATCTGGCGGGCCGACGCGCTGCGCGACATCGGGCTGGAGCGGGTGCAGTCCAACGGCTACAGCTTCCAGGTCGAGATGCACTACCTGGCCACCAAGTTGGGGCACACCATCCTGGAGGTGCCGATCCGGTTCGAGGAGCGGCGGGACGGTGCCTCGAAGATGACCACCGCCACCAAGATCGAAAGCGCCCTCATGCCGTTCAAGCTCCGTACCCGGCACCGCAACATCGAGCCCTGACCGGTCGGCCCGGCGGTCACGCGTAGACGGCCCGGTGCGCGCTGGCGATCGCCCGTTGGTACAACCCACCGGTGAGGGCCCGGTCGCGAGCCAGCGCCGCACGGGCGGCGTTCGCGCCGGGTGCGCCGTGCACCCCGCCGCCGGGGTGTGCCGACGAGCTGGCCAGGAAGAGCCGGTCCACCGGGGTGTCGGCGCGGCCGAGTCCGGGTACCGGCCGCAGGAAGAGCTGCTGGTAGGGGGCAGCGGTGCCGCCGCCCAGCGCGCCGCCGACCAGGCTCGGGTTCGCCTCCTCCAGCTCGGCCGGGCCGGCCACGTGCCGGCCCACGACCAGACTGCGGAACCCGGGGGCGGCGGCTTCCAGCACCGTCTCCATCCGCTCGACGTGGGCCATGATGTCGTCGGCCCGCCAGTGCCGGCGAAACGGCAGGTGGGTGTACGACCAGAGCGACTCGGTGCCCGGCGGCGAGTGGCTCGGGTCAGCCACCGACATCTGCCCCACCAGCAGGAACGGGTCCGGCGGCAGCTCGCCCAGGGCCAGCGTGGCGGCGTAACCGGTAAGCCCGTTGAGATCCGCTCCCAGGTGCACCGTGCCGACGGTGGACACGCGGCGGTTCGTCCAGGGCATCGGGGCGGACAGCGCCCAGTCCACCTTCAGCGTGGACCCGTCCCAGCGGAAGTGTTCCAGGTCGGCCACCAGTCGCGGGGGCAGCACGGCCGGGCCGACCAGATCCAGGTACAGCGCGGGCGCGGGCACGTCGGCGAGCACCGCCCGACGGGCCCGCCAGTTGGTACCGCCGACGGTGCGTACCCCCACCGCCCGGCCCCGGGCGACCAGGATCCGGTCCACCCGGGCGCCGTACAGAATCCGGCCGCCCCGCTCGGCCAACCGGGCCACCAGCGCGTCGGTGATCTTCTGCGCGCCGCCCTCCGGCACCGGCCAGCCGACCTGCTGGCCGAGCATGGCGAGCAGCCACCCGTAGACGCCGGAGCCGGCCTCCTCGGTGGACAGGTCGGTGTGCAGGGCGCAACCGGCGAGCAACGCCGGCCCGCCGGCACCGGTGAACAGTTCCTCACCGAGCCGGCTCGCCGGCAGCACCAGCCGCCGGGCCAGCCGCAGCGAGCCGCCGACCCGCAGCCGGCGCAGCAGGCCGAGGCCGCCGCGTACCGGCGGGAACGGAGTGGTGATCAGCTCCAGCATCGGGTCGGCGACCTGCTGCCACTGCTCGTACGCGGTCAGCCAGCGCTCGCCGTCACCGGGGGCAAAGGTCTCCAGTGACGCCGCCGTGACGGTGGGGTCGCGGTTGAGCACGGCGGCCCGGTCGTCGGGGAACAGGTGGGCCAGCACGTCGGGGGCGTGCCGCCAGGAGAGCCCGTACCGGGTCAGGCCGAGCCCGCGCAGCACCGGCGAGGCGTAGCCGAGCGGGTAGAACGAGCTGAAGAGGTCACTGAGGTAGCCGGGCGCGGCCACCTCGGCCGAGCGCACCGCCCCGCCGGGTACCCCGGTCGCCTCCAGCACCAGCACGTCCCAACCCGCGTCGGCCAACAGGTTGGCGGCGACCAGGCCGTTGTGTCCGGCACCGACGACGACGGCGTCGGCCCGCTCGGCACCGAGGGAACCTGGCGAAGTCATCCGAGGACGCTACCCCGAGTCGTTCCGACGAAACGTTTGCCGGGGCCGGGCCCGGGCATGCAGCGCGCCATGTACACGGTCACGCAGCTCATCGGTGGGGTCTGGGGTGCCGGCGGGGAGGCCGGCGAGTTGACGGTGCACGATCCGGCCGATGGCCGCCCGGTGACCAGCGCCCCGATCGCCACCGCTGACGAGGTCGACAAGGCGGTGGCGGCGGCGCGGGGAGTCGCGTCCGAGTGGGCCGCGACGGCCCCGGCGGCGCGGGCCGCGGCGCTGCACCGGATCGCCGACGCGGTCAGCGAGATCGCCGACGACCTGGCGCAGGCGACGACGGCCGAGATGGGCAAGCCTCTCGCGGACGCCCGGGGCGGCGTCGAGGCGGGCGTCGCCACCCTGCGGCAGTACGCCGAACTCGCGCCGGCCCGGGGCGGCCGTACCCTGCACGGCGATCCCGCCGCGATCGACTTCATGACGCCACAGCCGCGTGGCGTGGTGGCTGCCATCACGCCGTGGAACGACCCGGTCGCCGTGTCGTGCGGGCTGCTCGGTGCGGCCCTGGTCACCGGGAACGTGGTGCTGCACAAGCCCAGCGAGCGCACCCCCGCGACGGGGTGGCTGCTGGCCCGCGCATTCGACACCGCCCTGCCGGCCGGGGTGCTGTCGCTGCTCAGCGGCGGCCCGACGACCGGCGCGGCGTTGGCCGCCGCCGAGGTGGACATGGTCGCCCACGTGGGGTCCAGCGCCACCGGCCGGGCGATCGCCACGGCCGCGGCCGGCACCGGCGCCAAGGTGCTGCTGGAGAACGGTGGCAGCGACCCGCTGATCGTCGACGCCGACGTCGACCCGAACTGGGCCGCCGGTGAGGCCGCCCTGGGCGCCTTCGCCAACGCCGGACAGATCTGCGTCGCGGTGGAGCGGATCTACGCCCACCGCGACGTCGCCGAGGACTTCGTGGACGCGCTGGTCGAGCGGGCCGCCGCACTGCGGGTCGGACCGGGGCGCGACCCGGACACCCAGCTCGGCCCACTGGTCGACCGGCGCCATCGCGATCAGGTCCACGGGCAGGTGATCGCGGCGATGGCGGACGGCGCCCGGCTGCGCGTCGGCGGCACCCTGCCGGAGGGGCCGGGTGCCTTCTACCCGGCGACCGTGGTCGACCGCTGCCGGCACGACCTGGCGTTGATCCGCGAGGAGACGTTCGGCCCGGTCGCCGCCGTGGTGGTGGTCGACTCGTTCTCCGAGGCGCTGCGATGCGCGGCCGACTCACCGTACGGGTTGGCGGCGACCGTGCTGACCGGGTCGATGAGCCACGCCCAGCGGGCCTGGCGGGAGCTGCCGGTGGGCACCGTGAAGGTGAACGCGGTCTTCGGCGGCGCGCCGGCCGGTGCCGCGCACCCCCGCCGGGGCAGTGGTCAGGGCTTCGGTTACGGACCGGAGCTGCTCGACGAGTTCACCGCCACCAAGGCGGTACACATTCAGGCACCCGGCGGCGGCCACTGGTGAACCGGCGGCTCGGACCGGGCGTGCCGCAGGGGCCCGGCCCGGCGCGTACGCCGGTCGGGCCCCTGTCGACGAACGGCGGGCTCGGCCCGCCACGGGCCGTGTGGGTCGACGAACGGTCGGCTCAGCGGCCGCGGGCCTTGCGGGTCTGGCGGTCGTTGGCCTTCTGGATGGCCTTGACCAGTTCCGGCTTGGTCATGCTCGACCGCCCCGACACGTCCAGTTCGCGGGCCACCCCCATGAGGTGTTCCTTGGGGGCGTTCGCGTCGACCCCACCGGCGGTCGGTGCCCGCCGGGCGGGGCCACCGCCGGCGGCCTGCTGGTCGCTGGGGCCCTTGCGGCCCTTCGGCTCCCAGTGGTCGCCGACCTTCTCGAACTCGTGCTTGACGGCGGCGAACGCGGTGCGGTGCGCCCGCTCGCCCTCGCCGTAGGTCTCGACCGCGGAATCGTGTGTCTTCTCCCAGGTGCGCTGGGCCTTCTCCGGGGAGCGCCGCAGCGTGCTGGGCAGTACCTCGCGCCCGGGCATCTCGATCCTCCTCCGTGTGCGAGCGATTCGGATTGGTGTACCCGGGCGGTGCGGCGGCAAACGTCGGCGGCGTTTGCCGCTCGACCACGCCGGGTACCGGCGGGGCCAGCTACGGTGCCCGCAGTGCCCAGGGAGCGGCTATGACGACGACGAACCCCGACGCCCCGTCGACCGATCCGCCGGTGCCGGGGCTACCCGGGATCCGCCAGCTCCGCTGGCAGACCTGGCGTGGCGTGCTGGTCCGCGCCGGACGCAACTACCTGCGGGACAACTGCACGGACTGGGCCGCCGCGCTCACCTACTACGGGGTGCTGGCGCTGTTCCCCTCCACCGTCGTGGTGGTGGCCCTGGTCGGTCTGGTCTCCGACGGTGAACGCACCGTCGACACGGTGCTCGATCTGGCCCGCGACGTCGGTGCCGGCTCCGTGGTGGCGAACGAGAGTTTCGTCGGCGTGGTCCGCGAGGTGGTGGACCAGAACAGCTCCGCCGGGGTGCTGCTCAGCTTCGGTCTGCTCGGCGCGCTCTGGTCGGCCTCGAACTTCATCGCCTCGTTCACCCGGGCCTCGAACGCGATCTACGGCGTGGTCGAGGGACGGCCGGTGTGGAAGCTGCGCCCGACGCAGATCGGACTGGCTGCCCTGTCGCTGGTGCTGCTCGCCACCGTGGCCGCCGGTCTGATCGTCAGCGGCCCGGTCGCCGACGCGGTCGGTGACCTGGTGGGGGCCGGCGGTGCGGCCCGCACCGCGTGGGCGGTGGCCAAGTGGCCGGCGCTTGCGTTGATCGCGATGCTGTTGATGTCCCTGCTGTTCTGGGTCGCCCCGAACGTGCGTCAGCCACGCTTCCGCTGGCTCACCCCCGGCGGGGTGGTGGCCCTGACCACCTGGGCGCTCGGCTCCTTCGGCTTCGGGTTGTACGTGGCGAACTTCGGCTCGTACAACACCACGTACGGCAGCCTCGGAGCGGTGATCGCGTTCCTGGTCTGGCTCTACCTGTCCAACTCCGCGCTGATGCTCGGTGTTCAGATCAACGCCGAACTCCAGCGGGGACGGCGGCTCCAGTCCGGCCGGGAGGACGCCGACGAGCCGGTGCTGCCGCCGCGGTCGCCGGCCGGTGCGTGACCGCTCACCGGTTTACCACCCGTCCCGCCGGGTAGCGCAGAAGACATGGATCGCGGCAGCAGCAAGCACTCACCGAGGGTCGACGAGCAGATGAGCCAGGAGGTCAGCGGCCTCGTGCAGGGGCCGGGGACCGGCGGCTCACGGGTCGACGAGTTCCGCGTCCCGGAGCCCGCGGGAGAGGACCAGCCGGAGCCGACCACGGCGCCGGCCGGCGACCTGCGCAGCGGCGCTCCCCAGGGCATGACCTCCGAGGACGTCGAGGCCCGCAGCCGGTTGGGGCGGTTCATCACGATGAGCGCCCTGCCC
Organism: Micromonospora sp. NPDC000442; assembly: GCF_042898635.1. Classification (NCBI taxonomy): domain Bacteria; kingdom Bacillati; phylum Actinomycetota; class Actinomycetes; order Micromonosporales; family Micromonosporaceae; genus Micromonospora; species Micromonospora sp. NPDC000442. The sequence goes on from NZ_JBIAYZ010000002.1 coordinate 205,580, forward strand.
GGGGACCGGGCCGCACTGCTCGCCAACGCGCGCGAGAACGAGGCCCCCGACGACGTACTGGCCGCGTTGGAGCGCCTGCCCGAGAGCACCCGGTACCAGACGGTGTCCGAGGTGTGGGCGGCGCTCGGCCACACCAACGAGACAACGCGCTGGTAGGTGGACCCGACCGGTCCGCAAGCCTCACCAAGCGCAGGGAAGGATGCTGATGAGTGGCGTAATTGAGCATGTCGACGTGGCCGTCCCGGTGCGGACGGCGTACGACCAGTGGACCCAGTTCGAGGAGTTTCCGCAGTTCATGGAGGGCGTGCAGGAGATTCGCCAGGTCTCCGACACGATGACCCACTGGACCGTCGAGATCGCCGGGGTCAAGCGGGAGTTCGACGCTGAGATCACCGAGCAGCTGCCCGACGAGCGGGTGGCGTGGCGGTCGACCGGCGGCACCCAGCACTCCGGGGTGGTCACCTTCCACCGACTGGACGAGAACAGCAGCCGGGTCAGCCTCCAGTTGGAGTTCGACCCGCACGGCGTCATCGAGCAGGCCGGCGACAAGCTCGGCGTGGTCGACCGCCGGGCCAAGGGCGACCTGCAACGGTTCAAGACGTTCATCGAGCGGCGCGGTCAGGAGACCGGTGCGTGGCGCGGGCAGGTCGACCGTCCGCAGCCCTGATCCCGGATGAGACCGTCGACGGCCGCCGGGTGTCCCCGGCGGCCGTCGCCGCGTGCACCGGATCCGGTGCCCTACCGCCGAACGATCACGCCCGGCCCGGGGGTGCCGTTTGCGACGACGGCGCGGGGGTACCGCGATGGCATGACCGACGACAGGGCGTGGCGCAACGAGGAACGACTCCCGCTGGAGGAACTGGACCGGGCCGTCGCCCGGTCCACGCTCGACGGGCAGGCCGACGACGTGACCGGCAACGACGCCGGAGAAGAAGCCGCCTTCGGGCACGGCCCCGAGGCGGCCGACCGGGGTGGCGAGGTGCCCGGTACCGGCCGCGAACCCACCGATCCGGACCGCGCCTACCGCCCCTCCACCACCGGGCGCACCGGCCCGGACACTCTCTGACACCACCACGGGTACGCGTTCCGGGCCGCGGCAGCGGTCCGTGAGGTACCCGGAGCGCGACAGCCGGCAGCGGAAACAGGTCAGCCGAACGGACGGCGAATTCGGACAGCTCAGGCAGAATCGGCCGTTCGGCTGACGGCAATGGCCGCGTCGCGCGCAAGACTTTCGGAATGCATCAGGGCTCCGGCTTCCTCTCCACGCGTCAGCGTCGCCTGGCATGGCTCGGCTTCCTCCTCGCCGCAGTGCAGGCACCCGTCTCCGCCAGGCTGGTCGACGACAGCTCGTGGCTGTTCAGCCTCTGCGTCGCGCTGATGGTGGCGACCGTGATCATCGCCGACGACGCCGCGCGGCGCCGCCCGGCGGACGCGCCTTCCGAGTAGGGGCTGCCCGAGGTCACCGGCCGGGTCGAGGCGGCACACTTCGCCGGCCGCGCGCCTCGGCCGGGCCGAGGGCTCATGGTTCGCCAACCGGGCGCGCCTCGTGGCCCGAACGCCCGTGTGTCCGGCGGCGTTCCTTCATCTCCGCCTCGTAGAGGTGCCGTCGGCCACCGACCAGTTGGTCACGTGCCGACCGGTCCAGGTCGCGGAACACCGCGTGGTATCCGTCGTCGAAGTCCTCGACGATCTGGAACGTCCACCGACCGGCGATGACGTTGCGGCCCACCAGTTCGTCGGCGATCCGGTCGGCGATCCCGGGGTGCCCGGCGTCGCGGAACATCCGTACCGCGTCGTCGAGCATCAGGTCGGCGTGCCCGATGAGCTGGTGCAGCGAGTAGAGATGGCCACGGGCGCGTTCCACGCACTCCAGGGCCTCGCTGAGCTTGCCGAGGGCGGCCACCGTGTCGTCGCTCACTCCGGCCGGACGCCGGTGCTGCTCGTCGGGCCCGTCGGTGGTGTCCATCCGTACCTCCTGGTGCCGGTCGTGCCGCAGCGTCCGCTTACCCGCCGTCCGCCGCGCCCGACTCGATCCCCTCGGACACCTGCCGGGCACCGCCGCGGATACCGGGACCGTCCGAGCGGCCGAGGTCGCGACGCTGCGGGTTGGCTACATTCGTTCCCCATGCGCGTGCCGTCGAACCGGGTCGTCTCCCCCACCGCCGTCGACTGGACCCGGTCCAGTCTGGTCACGCTCGCCAACGCCGTGGGGCTGGACGGGCTCGCCGCCGCCTCCGCCCGGCCGGGGCTGCTCGCCGCCGTGGACCAGCACGCCGCCGCGGTGCGTGACAGCCTGCGCGGGGACCGGCGGCCGTTGACCGCCGCAGCCCTCGCCGGTTACGCCGACGGTGTGCGCGCCGCCGCCGAGGAGTACGGCTGGCAGCCGGCCACCCCGATCGACTGGGCGGAGGCGGACTGGGTACTGCTGCGCCTGCTCGCGGTCTGCGCGCTTACGGCCGCGCTAGACACCCCGGCGCCGCAGCCACCACCGTTGTGAGGTGGGACGGGTGCCCGCCATGCGGCGGACACCCGTCCCAGTGCGACCGGCAACGCGACCGAAGCACCGTCACGGACGGAACTGCTGGGTCTCGTCGCCCGCGTTGCCGGACTGGTAGGTACCCCGTCCCCCGGCCATCGAGGACTCCGATCCCCGGGCGGCCGGCTGGGCCGCGCCGGTCCGGTCGGCCATCTGCCGCTGCATGTCGCCGCGACCGGCCTCGGCACCCTGCCGCTGCTCGCGGATCGCCCGCGACTCCTCGGCCGCTCTGGTGAGCCAGCCTTCCCAGCGGTTCTGCATCGGCCGCACCAGACCACCACCGACGCCGATGATCAGGATGCCGGCCACCGTGGCGAGCACCGCGATCAGCACGGGCTGGGTGACGGTGGTGGCGATACCCACCTGGTTGAGCGCCGCGATGACGCCCAGCGCGATGATGAAGATCGCCGTCACGTCGGCCAGGAAGCGGCCGTACGACAGCCCGCCGAGCGCCCCGGTGACGAGATCCCGCACCGCGTTGGCGATCGCTGCGGCCACCACCACGATGACGATCGCGACGAACGCCCGGGGCAGCCACGCCACCACGCCGGCGATCAGATCGCTGATCGCGTTCGGCCCCCAGACGCCGAAGGCGAACTGAAGGGTGAACAGCAGCACCGCGTAGTACGCGAGCCTCGCCAGGATGTCACTGGCGTCGTACCGCGTCCGCTCCAGCGCACGCTTGATACCGCCCCGTTCGACCCACCGGTCGAACCCCACCCGTTCCAGGACCGTGTCCACGATCTTGAGCACGGCTCTGGCGATGAGCCATCCGACCACGAGAATCGCGATGAACGCGATGGCCCGGGGCACGAACAGCAGCACCGACCTCCACATGTCGGCCGCGGCGTCACCGATGTTGACCTGCCTGGCCGCGAGGGTTTCCGGCATGACGTCCCTCCTGTCGCATGGATTGCCCCGCGCGCTTACCCCTTCCCCCGGCCAGCACGCCGCTCCGATCACCCCCTTTTTCTGGACAGACCGCACCGGAACGGCTCTGACCTGCGCTGACGTCCCGACCCGGCGCGCCCGGCCGATGATCGGGAACGCCGGTCGAGCGGGCGGACTAGGCTGCGTTCATGCCAGGAACGGTCGGGCGAGTACCCACGCCAGCAGGCCCGCTGCCGGGCACGGCGGTGCCGGGCACGGCGACCGTCGCCGGCCACCCCCGCTGGGGTGCCACGGTGCTCGGCCCGTACGAGTCGTGGGATCCCGCCGTCCGCGCGACCGTCGAGGTGGTGCTCGCCTCTCCGGCCCCGATGGCCCTGCACCTCGGCGCGGAGTTGCTGCTGCTGTACAACGACGCGTACGCCGACCTGATCGGCGACCGGCACCCGGAGGCCATCGGCCGTCCCCCCGCCGAGGTCTTCGCCGAGGTCTGGCAACGCCCCGGGGTGGGTGACGTCGTCGAGCAGACCTATCGCACCGGCGTTCCCGTCCTGGACCGGGAGATCCCGCTCCCCCTGCACCCTGCCGCCGTCGCCCTCGACCAGCCCGTCTACACCCGTGCCTGCTCACCGGTGCGGGACAGCCACGGCCGGGTCGTCGGCGTGCTGTCCGTGGTGGCCGAGACCAGCCCGGCCACCCGCCAGTTGCAGGGCCTCAGCGATTTCGCCGCGGCGCTCGCCGGCACGCTCACCCTGGACGACGTGGCCCGGGTGGCAATGCGCTACGCGATCACCTCGTTCGACGCCGACCGGGTCTCCTTCGCGGTGGACGACGGGGGCGGTGGCAGCGGGTGGCGGATGGTCCGGCGGGTCCGCGGCGAGTTGGTGGACGAGGCGGACGAGCGGCTGCCCCCGCTGTGGCGGCGCGGCCCGGCCGGCTGGTCGGCTCCTTCGGTGGTCAGTGCCCGCAGCGGCCAGGCCAGCTTCATCGACGACGGCCAGCCCCTGCACGAGATCGCGGCGGACCGGCACGACGAGAAGATCCGGGCCCTGGCGGCGGTACCGCTGCGGGCCTCGGTGGTCCGGGGAGCGCTGACGGTCGGCTACCGCTCGGCGCATCCGTGGTCGGCGGCGGAGCGGGCACTGCTGGCAGCCTCGGCCGAACTGGTCGGGCAGGCCACCGAACGGGCCCGCCGGTTCGAGACCCAGCACGGCACCGCCCAACTGCTGCAACGCAGCATGCTGCCGGAGAACCTGCCGGTCCTGCCCCGCCTGCGGATCGCCGCGCGTTACGACCCGGGGGTCGACGGCAACGCCGCGGGCGGGGACTTCTACGACGCGTTCGTGCTGCCCACCGGCGACCTGGGTGTGGTCCTCGGCGACGTCGCCGGCCATGACGTGCAGGCCGCCGCACGGATGGGCCAGGTACGCGCCGCGCTGCGGGCGCTGGCGCTCAACGACCCCCGCCCGGACCAGGTGCTCGCCGGGCTCGACCGGCTGGTGGGCAGCCTCGGTGCCGAGGCCGGCACGTACGAGCTGTTCGTCACCGTGGCGTTCGGCGTCATCGACGTCGGCCGGGAGGAGCTGACCCTGGCCAGCGCCGGTCATCCGGCACCACTGGTGCGTCGCTGTGCGGCGACGGGTGAGCCGAGGGCCGAGTACCTCGACGTGCCCTCCGGTGCCCCGTTGGGGATCGGCTACCGGGCGGCGACGCGTACCGTCGCGTTCTCGCCCGGCGACACGCTGCTGCTGTTCAGCGACGGTGTGGTGGAACGACGCCGGCGCGGGTTGTCGGACGGCCTGGAACGCCTGGCGGAGTCGGTGGCCGGGGCACCCAGCGGCGACCCGAGGTCGTTGTGCGCGGTGGCCTCCGCGGCCGTGCCCGGCGCGACCGAGGACGACGTGGCCGTGCTCGCTGTCGAGTACGCGGTGCGGCCGAGCCGGTCGGCGCGGATGGAGGTGCCCGCCGAGCCGACCGCGCCGAGCCGGGTGCGGCACTGGATGACCGCCCAGCTCACCGAGTGGGAGGTCGCGGAGTCGGTGATCGGCGCGGCGGTGCTGTGCACCAGCGAGCTGACCACCAACGCGTTGCTGCACGCCGGCACCGCGGCTCGGGTGGAGGTCGATCTCAGCCCGGAGCGCCTGCTCGTGTCGGTGGCCGACTCGGGTTCCCGGGGCACGGTGAGCCGGGCCCGCACGGAGACGCTGAGCAGCCGCGGACGCGGGTTGGGTCTGATCGAGGAGCTGAGCGACGCCTGGGGCACCGACCCCACCGTCCGCGGCTCGACGGTCTGGTTCGAGATCCTGCTCCCACCCGCCTGAGCACTCCACGGAGGCTGACGCCGCTCGCCGTCGGTCACCGGCCGGCACCGTCGTCACCGGGCGCGGGAGTTTTCCCCGGATTACCGGAACCTCCGCCGGGGCACGTTGTGCGCCACCTGTCCGCGTGCTGCGGACGTGGCGAGAGGCGGTCCGGTGGAGACGATCGACTTTGCGTTCGCGGTGCTCGGCGTGGCCGCGCTGCTCGCCGGCATCCTGCCTCGGTTGTTGGAGCGGCGACCGCTGTCGATGCCGCTGGCCTTCCTCGGCTTCGGGATGCTTGTGTACGCGCTGCCCACCGGACTGCCCGTGCCGGATCCCCTGTCACACCGGGATCTGGCCACCCATCTGACCGAGATCTGCGTGATCGTCGCGCTGATGGGCGCCGGCTTGAAGATCGATCGTCCGTTGAGTTGGGCGCGCTGGTCGTCGACGTGGCGGCTGCTGGCCGTGGCCATGCCGCTGTGCATCGCCGCCGTCGCACTGCTCGGGTGGTGGTGGGCGGGCCTGGTGCCGGCCAGCGCGTTGCTGCTCGCCGCGGCGCTCGCGCCGACCGATCCGGTCCTCGCCTCCGACGTCCAGGTCGGTGAGCCCACCGCCGAGTCGGACTCCGAGGACGAGGTTCGCTTCGCGCTCACCTCGGAGGCGGGGTTGAACGACGGTCTGGCGTTTCCGTTCGTCTACGCGGCGATCGCGATCGCCGGCACCGGCCTCGCTCCCGGCGACTGGCTGGTCCGCTGGATCACTGTCGACCTGCTCTACAAGGTCGGGGCCGGGCTGGTCGGTGGGCTCCTGATCGGTTGGCTGCTCGGCAAGCTCTTCTTCCGGGCGCCCAGCGAGTTGCGGCTGGCCCGGCACGCGGAGGGATTCCTGGCGCTGGCCGCCACCTTCCTGGCGTACGGGCTGGTGGAGGTGGCCGGCGGCTACGGCTTCCTGGCGGTCTTCGTGGCCGCCCGCGCGATCCGGGCGGCGGAGCGCAGCCACCAGTACCACGCGGTGCTGCACGACTTCGCCGAGCAGGTGGAACGGCTGCTCACCGTGCTGATGTTGCTGCTGCTGGGCGGCGCGGTGATCGGCGGTCTGCTGGCCCCGTTGACCTGGCCCGCCGCGCTGGTCGGCCTGGCTCTGGTGTTCCTGGTCCGGCCACTGGCCGGTTGGCTGGCGCTGCGCGGCGCACCGGGACGACCGGCGGAGCACTTGGTGATCGCCACCTTCGGCATCCGGGGCATCGGCTCGTTCTACTACCTGGCCTACGCCACCACGAAGGCGGACTTCCCGCAGGCGGAGCTCGTCTGGGCCACCGCCGCCCTGGTGGTGATCGTCTCCGTGGTGGTACACGGCGTCGCGGCGACCCCGGTCATGCGGTTGTTGGACGCGTCCGGTCCGCGTACCAGGACGGTGGCCCCGAAGCCTTCCGCAGCCGTCGCCGCCTGAGCCGCCCACCCGGCGGCACGATGGTCAGGTCAGCCGGCGGGCCAGCGCCCGGCCGAGGTCGCGGCCGGAGCGCCAGGCGGTCTGCACCCGGGGTTTTCCGAACGCGTCCCCGGCCAGTCCGATGCCGTCGTCGTCGAGGTGGAAGCCGGTGTCCGGGCCACCACCGTCGGCCGGCTTGGCGTACGTCCACCGGTGCACGTGCAGGTGTTCTGCCCGGTCGGCGAGGGCGAGCAGGTCGCGTACGGCCGCCTCGACGTCCGGCGCGGCCGCGGTGGGTTGGGCCAGGTGTCCGGCCGCGAACTCCTCGGTGGTGTGGGCGACCAGGACCGCAGCACCGTCGCCGCGCCGGTCGCCGTCGTCGCAGACCAGGCTGAGCAGTGGATGGTCGTTGACGAACGCGCCCCGGAAGTCACTCCACCGCCGGCTCGGAAACCGCAGCATCGCCGCCAGGGTCGGCGACCACCGCTGCCGTGCCACGGCCTCGGTGGCCGCGGCGAGTCCCGGGTCGAGCAGCCACGCGGCCTGCGGCCCGGGCATCGCCAGCACCACCGCCGCGCACTCCTCGCCGTCCACGGTCGGTCCCGGCCCGACACCGAGCACCAGCCGGTTCACCACCACGGGCAGGTCCCGGGCGAGATGTTCCACAAGCGAGCGCAGCCCACGCGGTGCCGCCCACCGCATCGGCCCGCGGACCTCGCGGCGGCCCCCACCGTCGTACGCGACGAAGGTGTCGGTCCACTCGCGGGCCAGACCGGCCGCCTGCCAGCCGCGTACCACCTCGGCGAACTCGGGGTCGCTCACGGTCAGGTAGGCCGCGCCGAGGTCGGCGGGGCGACCGTCGAAGCGCCGGCTGGCCATCCGGCCGCCGGCCACCCGTCCCCGCTCCCGAATCTGGACCGGTACGCCGGCGTCGCGCAGTTCCCGGGCGCAGGCCACACCGGCGATCCCCGCACCGATCACCACCACGCCCGACCGCTCACCATGCATCCCATGATCGTAGGGCGGCCGGCCCGCCGCGGCTCGACGCCGTGAGACGGTGGTCGGCCGGATACTTCCGGAAGGTCTTCACAAGCCGGCAATCGGCCCGTACCTTGTCGGACATGTGGGAGCGCTTCCACGCACTTTCTTCGATGGGTACGAGGAGCAGACCATGAGAACCCGAAGCACCTTCGCTCTGGTCGGCGTCGTGGCGACGGCACTGACCGTGGCCGGCAGCGTCGGCGTGGGCGCGCTGCGCCCCGCGCCCGCCGCGGCCGCCGACTCCGCCTTCTACGTCGACCCGCAGACCAGCGCCGCACGCTGGGTGGCGGCCAACCCGAACGACTCGAAGGCCGCCGTGATCCGGGACCGGATCGCCAGCGTCCCCCAGCCCCGCTGGTACACCACCACCAACACCTCGACCGTACGCGCCGAGGTGGACTCCTTCGTCGGCGCCGCAGCCGCCGCCGGCAAGATCCCGATCCTGGTGGTCTACAACATCCCCAACCGTGACTGCAGCAACCACAGCGGGGGCGGCGCACCGAACCACTCGGCCTACCGGCAGTGGGTGGACCAGGTCGCCGCGGGCCTCGGCGGTCGGCCGGCCAGCATCATCCTGGAGCCCGACGTGCTCCCCATCATGACCAGCTGCATGAACGAGAGCCAGCAGGCCGAGGTACGGGCCTCGATGGCGTACGCCGGCAAGGCGCTCAAGCGGGGTTCGTCGGCGGCGAAGGTCTACTTCGACATCGGCCACGGTGGCTGGCTCTCCGCCGGGGAGGCCGCCGCGCGGCTGAACGCCGCCGACATCGCCAACAGCGCCGACGGCATCTCGGTGAACGTGTCGAACTACCGCCGCACCGCCGACGAGGTCTCGTACGCCAAGCAGATCATCGCGGCCACCGGCAACTCCCGACTGAAGGCGGTCGTCGACACCAGCCGCAACGGCAACGGCCCGGCCGGCTCCGAATGGTGCGACCCGCCGGGGCGGGCGATCGGCACCCCGAGCACCACCAACACCGGTGACTCCGCCATCGACGCGTTCCTCTGGGTGAAGCTGCCGGGCGAGGCGGACGGCTGCATCGCGGCCGCGGGTCAGTTCGTGCCGCAGCGGGCGTACGACCTGGCCATCGCGGCCGGTCCGGTGCCGACCACGGCACCGCCGACCACCACCCCGCCGACCACCACCCCGCCGACCACCACGCCGCCCACCACCACGCCGCCCACCACCACCCCGCCCACCACCAACCCGCCCGGCGGTGGCTGCTCGGTGACGTTCACCCCGAACACGTGGACCGGTGGCTTCACCGCCGAGATCCGGGTCACCAACCGCGGCTCCGCGTTGAACGGCTGGAACCTCACCTTCAACGTCGCCTCCGGGGTGCAGTTGAGCAACGGCTGGAACGGTGACTGGAGCCAGTCCGGCAACCAGATCACGGTCCGCAACGCCGCCTGGAACGGCAACCTGCCCAGCGGCGGCACGGTCAGCGTTGGTCTTCAGGGCACCTACACCGGCAGCAGCCTGTCCGCGCCGAGCGGTTACACGCTGAACGGGACCGCCTGCGCCTGATCGCCCGACCCGTCCCGAGGGCCCCCGGCCGCCGCCCGTACCGGCGGCGCCGGGGGCCCGCCCCTGTTCCGGTAGGACCGCCGCTTCAGCGCCGGCGCACGAGCCGGAGGCCGCCGGGGTGTTACCGCCGCGCCGACGCGGGAAGGCGACCGGCGACGAAGGAGGAGACCCATGACCACACAGTCGAACCCCTCGGCCTGGCAGCCGGGTGTGACCGGCGGCGGCACCCTCCCGTCGGGTCCCGGCGGCCGCCCGGCCGCTCCCAGTGGCGACGGCCACGGACCGCCGACCGGGCCGCCGACCGTGACGATCGGCGCGTTCCCGGATTATCCGGCCGCCCAGCGGGTGGTGGACCACCTCGCCGACAACCGGTTCCCGGTGGAACGCACCGCCATCGTCGGCACCGACCTGACCCTGGTGGAGACCGTGCTGGGCCGAATGACCACCGCCCGCGCGGCGCTGGTCGGGGCCGGTACGGGGGCCTGGTTCGGTCTGTTCATCGGCCTGCTGTTCGGCATCTTCACCGTCGGCAACTGGGTGGCGGTGATCCTCGCCGGCCTCGTCATCGGTGCGATCTGGGGTGCCGTCTTCGGTGCCGTGGCACATGCGATGACGGGCGGGCAGCGTGACTTCACCTCCGCCAGTTCCCTGCGGGCCAACCAGTACGCGGTCACCGTGGAGGCCGACGTGGCCGACCAGGCCCGTCAGCTGCTGGCCCGGCTCAACCTGGGTGGACGGGCTCCGCAGACGGCGGGCTGACCCCGCGAAGACGCCCACCGGGCGGTCCCGCCGTGGGTGGGGCCGCCCGGTCAGTCGGTGGCGAGGCGGGCATGCAGGTGCTCGTCGTAGCGTCGGCCGTCGCCGTAGCGGTGCGACTGCCGCAGGGTGCCCTCGGCCGGAAAGCCGGCCCGCTCGGCGACCCGGCAGGACGCGGGGTTGGCCACCGCGTGGCACAACTCGATCCGTTCCAGCCCGAGGTCGGCGAAGGCCCACCCGCTGAGCCGTACGACCGCAGCCGTGGCGACCCCGCGACCGCGGGCGGCGGCCACGGTCCAGTAACCGATCGACGCGTCGCCGGCGTGAATGCGGTGCAGCGACACCGAACCGAGCAGGATCTCCGGGTCGACCGGGTCGGCGGCCGCCAACGACACGTGGCCACCGCCGGACCAGTCGGCCCGCCACCGTAGCCAGCGCAGCGCGGCGTCGAGGTCGAGCGGGTCGCCCTGCGGGTTCCACTGGGCGATCGCCGGATCACGCCAGGCATCCAGGACGGCGGGTGCGTCCGCCTCCCGCCAGGGACGCAGCAGCAGGCCGGGAGCGGTCAGTTCCACGGCGGCAGAGTCTCACACCGCCCGCTCCGGGCGCGCACCGGATACCTCCCCGGAGGTCGCCCGGTCCGTTCCTTCAAAGCTTGACCAATACCCCGTTACCCTCCCCCGCCACACCCGCAGTCACCACTACGGCGAACTCTTGTTCAAATTTTGAATAGGTGCTACCTTTGCGGCGTGACGGAGAGCCTGGACCGCGACCGCCTGGCCGCCTGGCGGACCTACATCGAGGCCAGCCAACGCTTGTTCACCCGGCTGGAGGACGACCTGCGCGCCGACAGCGGGCTCAGCTTCGCCGACTACCACGTGCTGGTGCTGCTCTCCGAGGTGCCAGGGCAACGACTGCGGATGGGCGAGTTGGCCGACCGCCTGGTCTTCTCACCCAGCCGACTGACCTATCAGGTCTCCTCCATGCAACGGCGGGGCCTGGTCGCCCGGCAGCCCTGCCCGCAGGACGGCCGGGGCAATGAGGCGGTGCTGACCGCCGCCGGGCTGCTGGCGCTGCGGGAGGCCGCGCCGCACCACCTGCACTCCGTGCGTACCCACTTGATGGACGACCTCGACGATGCCGAGGTCGCCGTCCTGACCAGGATCTTCACCCGGCTCGGCCGACGGCTGCGAGGGGCCGACGGCAGCGACGCCACCCTCGCCACCGCCCCCGGCGACAACTGAAGGAGCCCCGATGCCCGCCATCACCGTCGACAACGTCCTCGTCCTGCCCCGGCTGCCCCGGCTCGACGAGTCCACCGCGTTCCGGCCGGTCCGCCGGCTCACCACCGCGCCCAGCGGCTTCGAGGGCGAGGGTTTCCCGGTGCGCAAGGCCTTCGCCGGGGTGCCGATGAGCGAGCTGGACCCGTTCATCATGCTCGACCAGATGGGCGAGGTGGACTACGCACCCGGCGAGCCGAAGGGCACCTCCTGGCACCCGCACCGGGGCTTCGAGACCGTCACCTACATCATCGACGGGATCTTCGACCACCAGGACAGCCACGGCGGCGGCGGCACCATCACCAACGGCGACACCCAGTGGATGACCGCCGGCAGCGGCCTGCTGCACATCGAGGCCCCGCCGGAGCACCTGGTGGTCAGCGGCGGGCTGTTCCACGGCACCCAACTGTGGGTCAACCTGCCCGGTGCGGCCAAGATGAGTCCACCGAAGTACCAGGACATCCGGGGCAACGAGGCCGCGCTGCTCACCACCCCGGACGGCGGGGCGCTCATCCGGGTGATCGCCGGTGAGATCGCCGGCCACCGCGGGCCCGGCTCCACCTACACCCCGATCACCGTCACCCACGTGACGGTCGAGCCGGGGGCGCAGGTGGACCTGCCCTGGCGGCCGGACTTCAACGCGTTGGTGTACGTGCTCGGCGGGCGCGGCACGGTGGGCGCCAACGGGCGCGGCGTACGCACCGGACAACTGGCCGTGCACGGGCCGGGCGACGCGTTGCGGTTCAAGGCGAACGCCCGCCAGGACAGCCGCAACCAGACCCTGGACCTCTACATCATGGGCGGCCAGCCCATCCGGGAGCCGGTTGCGCACTACGGGCCGTTCGTGATGAACACCCGCGACGAGCTGATCCAGGCATTCGAGGACTTCCAGGCCGGACGGCTCGGAGTCGTCCCGGCGGAGCGGCTGCCGCACACCGAGGAGCAGGGCGAGCGCCCCTGATCGACCGCGCTGGACGCAGGGCGGCTCCGGTCACCGGGGCCGCCCGCCCGGCTCAGGAGACGGCGAAGATGCCGGCCACACCGAGCAGGACCATCACCAGCACGGTCAACAGCGCCCCCCGCTCGCTTTCCACCGCCTGCTCGCGGTGCTCGGTCGCGGAGTTCGTCGGCTCGCCGGACATGCTTCGGCTCCTCGCTGCTCGGGGTGCGGGTCGGTCGCCATCAGCCGGCAGCCCACCAGCGTGCGAGCCCGACCACGGGTTCGTATGGTGAGGACGTGAACGACCTCTCTGAGGGCGGGAGCGTGCCGCTACAGGACTGGTTCCTCACCGCACCGGAACGCGCCAACCCGGTCTCTGAGTTACCCGTCTGGACCAGTGGAAACCTCGCCGAGCCGCTGATTCACGGTGCCGCGTACTTCGACCGGCTGGTCACCGAGGTCGAGCGGCTGGGCGAAGGCGACCACCTCTTCTTCGCCGACTGGCGGGGCGACCCGGACGAGCGCCTGCGCCCGGACGGACCGACGACCTCCCAACTGTTCGCCCGCGCCGCCCAGCGCGGTGTGGTGGTCAAGGGTCTGATCTGGCGGTCGCACCTCGACGTGCTGTCCTACAGCCACCAGGAGAACCGCAACCTCAGCGAGGCCATTTCGGCAGCCGGCGGTGAGGTGCTGCTCGACCAGCGGGTCCGGCGAGGTGGATCACACCATCAGAAGCTGGTGGTGCTGCGCCGTCCGGCCGCCCCCGAGCAGGACGTCGCCTTCGTCGGCGGCATCGACCTCTGCCACAGCCGTCGCGACGACGACGCGCATCACGGTGACCCACAGGCGGTACGGATGGCCGCCGCCTACGGCGACCATCCGCCCTGGCACGACGTGCAGCTCGCGCTGCGCGGGCCGGTGGTGGGCGCGCTGGACACCACGTTCCGCGAACGCTGGACCGACCCGATACCGCTGGATTCGGAGAACCCCCTGGCCTATCTGCGCGACCGGTTGCGCGGGGCGGATCTCGCCCCCGGGCCGCTGCCGGAGCAACCGGCCGACCCGCCGACCTGCGGGCCGCACCACGTCCAGGTGTTGCGCACCTACCCGGCGGTCCGGCCCCGGTACGCGTTCGCACCGGACGGCGAACGCACGGTGGCCCGCGGCTACACCAAGGCCGTACGCCGGGCCCGTCGGCTGATCTACCTGGAGGACCAGTACCTCTGGTCCACCGAGGTAGCCGAACTCTTCGCCGGAGCGCTGCGCGACAACCCGGAGCTGCATCTGGTCGCCGTGGTACCCCGCCATCCCGACGTGGACGGGCGGCTGGCTCTGCCGCCGAACACGGTCGGTCGCGAGCAGGCGCTGGCCCTGTGCGAGCAGGCCGCGGCAGGGCGGGTGCACGTCTTCGACGCGGAGAACCACGCCGGCACCCCGGTCTACGTGCACGCCAAGGTGTGCGTGGTCGACGACGTGTGGGCCTGCGTCGGCAGCGACAACTTCAACCGACGGTCCTGGACGCACGACAGCGAACTGTCCTGCGCGGTGCTGGACGACACTGCGGACGAACGCCACCCGCCCGATCCGGCCGGTCGGGGTGACGGGGCCCGGCAGTTCGCCCGGGAGCTCCGGCTACGTCTGCTCCGCGAGCACCTGGACCGCGATCCGGCCGGCGGCGACGACGCCGACCTGATCGACCCGGACGACGCGGTCGCCGCGATCACCGCCGCCGCCGAGGCGTTGCAGCGCTGGTACGACGGCGGGCAGGTGGGCCCGCGCCCACCCGGCCGGCTGCGACCGCACCGTGCCCGGCGCCTGCCCTGGTGGATCCGGGCCTGGGCGTTGCCCGCGTACCGCCTGGTCTACGACCCCGACGGCAGACCGCTGCGGGCCCGCCGGTCCGGCACCTGGTAGCTCGGCTCCAACTCGCCGAGCACCGTCAGCCCTCCGGGGTACGCGAACGAGGAGCGCGGCGAGTAGTAGCCCCAGGCGATGGTGAGCGGGTTCTCCGGGCGCAACGCGTACACCGGGTGGTCCGGATCGAGGAACTCGACCGATTCGATCTCGAACGAGGTGGACGGTTCGGCGACCACCGCATAGATGCTGCTGACCAGTTGACCGTGCAACTCGGTCAGGTAGCGATGGTGCCCGTTGTGCACGGCGTGTCCGGTGTCACCGACGCGCACCTGGGCCCGGATCACCGGCACGCCCTCGATGTCCGTCCCGGTGACGATCGTGTCGCCCTGCTCGGTGATGCTGGTGCGGCCGGGTACGGCCGGGGCACCCCGGGCCAGGGCGTAGCCGCGTACCCGCTCGCTGGAGGTGACGTAGTGGGTCCACCAGCCACCCGGGGTCACCCCGTCCGGGGCGTCCATGTCGACAAGCGTGACGCCGAGGTAGGTCAGGGAGTAGGAACCGAAGCCGGAGGTCTGGCTCTCGTCGTCCACGACGTACTGGTTCATGAAGACCTCGCGGTCCGGGTGGGGCCGTAGCCCCGTGGGGACCAGCGCCGCCACCGCGTCCGGGTCCGCCGGCAGCCAGCTGAAGTACAGCGTCCGGCTGTTCACGACGAGGTGAGGAACGGCAGGATCGAGCACGGCACCTCCGGATCAGGGTTGTACCCCGCGACGTTAAGCCCGGTCCCGTTCATGGGACAACGACGGATTGGTGACACTCCGCTTACCACCTGCGGCGGCCATCGTCCGTTCGGCACCCCGACGACCTCGTCCGGCTCGGCGATCATGGACGCACGGACATCCGCGACTGGTCCGATCGGCCGCCCGTACGCGGTAGCCGCGACGATCTGACCGCTCTCGGCACGTCAGCCTGAGACCCTTTGCGGCTTTTCCACCCAGAAATTACTTAAGTACATCGTCCTTTCGGCTAGATTTCTGGGAGACGATCGGGCTAAGGTGACTCCCGAACGTACTAACAGAACCAACCAAAGCGTCACGTCTATATCCGCGGACGAGGTGCAGGGAGGACCACCATGACCGCGTCAACGATCACTGAATCGGCGACAACCCCGGCCAGCACCCCGAAGCTCGACCCGCGGGCGCTCACCGACAGCGCCGCCGAGCTGCTGAACGCCATGGCTGCGCTGCCGGCCGGGCATCCCTCCCGGGCCGCGCTGCGTGACCGGGCGATCGAGGCCTGGCTGCCGCTGGCCAAACACCTCGCCCACCGCTACAGCGGTCGCGGCGAGCCCACCGACGATCTCGCGCAGACCGCCGCCGTCGGCCTGATCAAGGCCATCGACAAGTTCGACCCGTCCCGCGGGGTCGACTTCGCCGGGTACGCGATCCCCACCATCATCGGCGAGCTGAAGCGGCACTTCCGCGACCGGACGTGGGACATCCGCGTACCTCGCCGGTTGCAGGAGCTGCGGCTGGCCATCTCCGACGCCAACAGCACCCTGTTGCAGTCCCTGGGTCGCTCCCCGACCGTGGCCGACATCGCCGCCCACCTCAAGCTCACCGAGGAAGAGGTGCTGGAGGGCCTGGAGGGCGCCCGCGCGTACAACGCGGTGTCGCTGTCCACCCCGACCGGTGACGGCGACCGCGCGACCGAGCTGGGCGACATGCTCGGCGGTGAGGACAGCGAGTTCGAGCTGGCCGAGCTGCGGGTGGCACTGGGCCCGGCGCTGGCCACGCTGGACGAGCGCGAGCAGAAGATCCTGACGCTGCGGTTCTACGGCAACCTGACGCAGTCGCAGATCGCGGAGCAGATCGGCGTGTCGCAGATGCACGTGTCGCGGCTGCTGACCCGGGCCCTGACGAAGCTGCGGGGTCAGCTCGACGGCACGTACTAGGAGGGGGTGGCGATGGTGGCCCGGGTCCGACGGACCCGGCCACCATCGTCTTCGCACCTCAGCCGGCGACCGGCTCCCGCCACATCGGCCAGAACGGGGTGCCGTCGGGCAGCCGGAACGGCTCGGCGACCCGGTAGCCGTGCCGCGCGTACAGGTCGCGGCTGGTCTCGCTGCTCGCCTCCAGGTACGCCGGCACGCCGTTGGTGTCCAGCCAGGCGTGATGGTGGCGCAGCAGCGCCGTGCCGACGCCCTGGCCCTGGCGGTCCGGACGCACGGCCAGCAGCGCCAGGTGATGATGGTCGGCGTGCGGATGGTTGGCGGCGAACAACTCGTCCAGGTGCACGAAGTTCGGAGTCCACTCCCCGCAAGCCGAGGCCAGCCGGGCGTCGTAGTCCTCCGGCGGCGGCAGTGGTTCACCGACCGACGGCAGCCAGACGGCCACCCCGGCGCGGTCCTCGGTGCCGAACACCAGTCCGTACCGAGTGGCGTGGTCGACGATGATCTCGAAGTTCCCGGCCAGCACCGACTCCCGCTTGGACTCGTCCGGCACCAGCCAGCGGGGCTGGTCGAGCACCATGAATGCTTCGGCGATCCGCGCGGCGACCCAGCGGGCGTCGTCCGCGCCGAGCTGGTTGATCTCCGGCCCGGTCACCGCCGCACCTCCGCCGTCGGCGCCGGCTCGGTGACCGGCGGGGGAACCACGACGGCCGCCGCGCTCTCCGCGCCCAGGCCGATCCGGGCGTACGTGTCGGGACGGCGCCGCCGCAACGACAGGCCCCACAACCCGCCCAGCAGCGCCGCGACCGGATAGGCCAGCGGGATCGCCCAGCGCAGCGGCGAGTCCGGCTCGACCCCGAGCAGGTTGGCGAAGTTCTGCACCGCCAGGACGATGATCGCGACCAGCGCGATCACGGCGATGCCGGGCGCGACCAACCGCCGCCACAGCGTCTCCTGCACACCGCCGCGCGCGAAGTACGCGATGATCGCGACCGCGGTGATGGCGATCAGCAGCAGTACGCCGAAGCCGCCGCTGGTGCCCAACCAGAAGAACAGTTGCAGGACCGGGTCCCAGCCGTTGACCGCGTACAGGATGATCACCACCAGGCCGAGCGCGCTCTGCGCGAGCGAGGCGGCCCGGGGTGCGCCGGTGGTCGGTGAGGTCCGCCCGAACACCGCGGGCAGCACCCGCTCCCGGCCCAGCGCGAAGGTGTAGCGCGCGGTGGTGTTGTGGAACGAGATCATGGCGGCCAGCACCGAGGTCAGGAAGAGTGCCTGCCCGATGGTCAGGACGGTGTCGCCCAGGTGCGCCCCGGCCAGGTTGAAGATCAGCTCGACGCTCTGGGTACCCGCCTCCTCGACGATCCGGTCCGGCCCGACGGCCACCGTCATGCTCCACGAGGAGAGCGCGTAGACCACCGCGATGATCGCCACGGACAGGTAGGTGGCCATCGGCACCGTACGCTTCGGGTCCTTGCTCTCCTCGCTGAAGACCACCGCCGCCTCGAAGCCGACGAAACCGAGGATCGCCAGCACCAGCACCGCGCCGAGCCCCGGCACGAAGAAGTTGTCCGGGGCGAACGCGGCGAAGCTCACGTCGCCGCCGGCCGGGTTGCCCAACTGGCCGAGATCGAACACCACGATGATGGCGATCTCGGCGCAGAGCAGCGCCGCCAGCACCATGCCGTTGATGTCCACCCGGAGCAGGCCGAGCATCGCCACCAGCGCCCACGCCACCAGCGCCACGACCCACCACTGCGGCGCGACCCCGAACAGCCGGTCCAGCACCGGTGCCGCCGCCGCGCCGATGGTCCCGTAGAGCCCGACCTGGAGGGCGTTGTAGGCGATCAGCGCCACCCAGGCCGTACCCACTCCGGCCGGACGCCCCAGCCCACGCGCCACGTACGCGTAGAAGGCCCCGGCGTTGGCCATCCGACGGGCCATCGCCACGTAGCCGACGGAGAACACGGCGAGTACCACGGCCACCGCCAGGAAGGCCAGCGGAATGCCGAGCACGCCGATGACCCCGTAGCCGGTGGTGACCACGCCGGCGACCACGGTCAGCGGTGCCGCCGCGGAGAGGACGAAGAAGATCACTGAGGGGACGCCGAGCCGGCCGCGGGCCAGCGCCTCGGAGACGTTGCTCGGTCGTTCGGTTGTCGCTGTCGAGGACATGTACTGCTCCGGTCTGAGGGGAAGGGGGTGTACCGGGTCAGGGGGCACCGCGCAGCACCGCCGCACCAACGGCGGCTTCGGTGTGCGCCACGAGTTCCTTCAGCGGGTCCGGCAGGGCCGGGATGATCAGATTGAGTCGGTGGTGTGCGCGCGGACCGGCGCTCCACAGCACTTCCCGGGTCAGTCCCGCGGCGGCGACCAACCCGAGCAGCGTCGCGTCGGGCACACTGGGCGGCTCGGCACGCTCCAGCAGCGCACGCAACCGGGTGGCCGGCCAGGCCACGACGTTGAGGTCGATGGGCTGGTAGGTGACGGTGGTCCGCAGCAGCCGCCGGCTCTCCTGTCGGCGCAGCACACCGGCCCGGGACAACCGCTCGCCCACCGAGGTCACCGAGGTCTGCGCGAGAAAGCTGAGCCAGGTACGCACCGACTGGTGCTGGGCCTCCCCGATCAACTGGTCCAGCACGGTGTGCGCCAACGCGTCAGCCGGCGGCCGTCGGTCGATCACGCCGACCTGACCGGCGGCGACGGTGATGTGTCCATAGAGGATCAACTCGCCGAGGAGCCCCCCGGCCAACCCGAGACTGGTCGCCGCCGGGTGCAGCTTCGCCTTGCCCCGGGTGTCGTTGTGCGCGATCAGAAAGAACTCGTCGGCGGTGAGCACACGTCCTCCCGAGCCGGCCGTCCACAGTGATCGCTAACCGGGAAAGGATGCACCGAGCGCAACTGCAACGCAACTCCCGTTTTGGTCAGTTGCACTCCGTGGTGAAGCGACCTGCGCCTTTTCCCGTGACAGACTCGGAGGGTGACCGCGAGCCCCACCGTTCGACGCCGCCGTATCGCCCGGGAACTGCGCCAGCTACGTGAACGCGCCGGGATGACCCTGGACGTCGCCGCCCGACAGCTGGACATGTCCAAAAGCAACCTGTCCCGCATCGAGAACGCACAGATCGGCATCAAGCCGCGCGATGTCCGGGCCGCGCTCGCGCTGTACCAGGTCACCGGCAACGACGCCGAGGCGCTCATCGAGATCGCCCGGGGCGCGCAGCAACGCGGCTGGTGGCAGCACTACAGCGACGTACTCCCGGAATGGTTCGAGTTCTACGTGGGACTGGAGGCCGAGGCCGCCACCCTGCGCACGTACGAGGCCGAGGCGGTGCCCGGTCTGTTGCAGACCGAGGCGTACGCCCGCGAGGTGTACCGGCTGACCGCCGGTGAGGATGATCTGGACCGCAAGGTGGCCGCCCGGCTACGCCGGCAGGACGTGCTGCGCGGCAACGAACCGGTGGAGCTGTCGGTGGTGCTTAACGAGGCGGTACTGCTACGCCCTGTCAGCGATCGCACCGTCATGGCGGGCCAGATGGCCCACCTGGAAACCCTCGCCGAATTACCGAACGTAACCATTCAGGTACTTCCCTTCGATGCTGGCGGGCATCCGGCGATGAACTCGCCGTACGTGATCCTCACGTTCGCCGACGCGGCCGACGCGGCCGTCGTCTACCTGGAAAATCTCTCTACTGGCCTGGCACTGGAGGAGGCCGCACAGGTGCGCTCGTATAGCCTTGTGCACGAGAGGCTGTGCAGTCTGGCACTCGATCCAGCGGCGTCCCTGATCCGCCTGAAGGAAGCTTCTCGTTACTTTACGTGACCGCTGCCTCGCGGTCACTGTCGGTATCGACGAAGGGATCGCGATGACCGCGCTCGACCTGTCCCTGGCGAAGTGGCGCACCAGCACGCGCAGTGTGGGCAACGGCAACTGCGTCGAGGTGGCCACTGTCGACGGTGGGGTCGCGGTTCGGGACAGCAAGGACCGTCACGGCCCAGTGCTGACCTTCCCACCGTCGGCCTGGAACACCTTCGTCGCCAGCGTCCACCCTCGCTGACCCCACCCACCGCCCGCCGGGTCCGCCGGCCCACACCGCCCTGCCCGGCCCCGCGCCGCCGACCCCGCGCGGCCCCGCACTGTCCCACGCTGCCCGTCGTCGCCCATTCGGATCGCTCGTTCGGCCACTCCACCCCCACGGCCATCGCCGCTGCCCCAGCCCCGACGGATGCGCGCCGCAAAGCTCTCCGTCCGGCCGAGTGGCCAGAGCAGCCCACCGTCACCATCTGCCACCCCATTCCAGACAGCGACGGAGAAGGTCGAGCCCTTCGTCGATCCGGTCCAGGTCGACGGCGCCGTAGCCGAGGACCAGCCCGGGCCGGACCGTGCCGGGCAGCCCGAAGTCTGAAACGGGATAGAGGCCGATACCGGCACGCTGGCAGCGCTCGACTACCACCTGGTCGGCCGCCGGGCCGCTGCCCTCCGCCGTATTCTGCGTGGCGTGCAGCCAGGCGGTCAGGTGCAGCCCGGCCACGGAAGGCAGCGGCTCCAGCAGTTCGGCTAGGTCCCCGTCCAATCGTTGACAGATGCGATCCCGGCGAGCCTGGTAGACGCGGCGCATCCGGCGGATGTGCCGCGCGAACCGCCCTTCGTCCAGATAGCGTGCTAGTGCGGCCTGCATCGGCGAGGCGGTGTGCCAGTCCACGACGTACTTCGCCCGGCGTAGCGCCGGGTACAGCGTCGGTGGCACCACGCAGAAGCCCAGCCGAAGGGTGGGTAGCAGGGTCTTGGAAAAGGAGCCGACGTAGATCACCCTGGCGGACGGATCCAGGCTGTGCAGCGGGTCCACCGGGCGACCACCGAATCGGAATTCGCTGTCGTAATCGTCCTCAATGATCACAGCGTCGGTGCGACGGGCCCACTCCAGCAGCGCCTTCCGCCGACGGTCGGACAATGGCACGCCGAGCGGGAACTGGTGCGACGGGCTGACGTACAGGACCCGTGCACGATCCGGCAGCGCCTCGACGACCAAGCCCTCCCGGTCCACTGGTGCGGACACCACCCGCGCGCCGGAGGTCTCGAAGAGCGCCCGCGGAGGGGGCCAGCCCGGGTTCTCCACCACCGCAACCTGGCCCGGTTCGAGCAGCACCCGAGCGATCAGGTCAACTGCCTGCTGGCTGCCGCTGGTGATCAGGATGTCGTCGGGCCCGGCCCTAATTGATCGGCTTACGCCGATGTGGCGGGCGATGGCGGCGCGCAGACCCGGATGGCCCGCCGGATCCTGGTAGCCCCCGGAACCGACCGACACTCTGCGAAATGTGTCGGCCAACAGTGCCCGCCAGGTGGCAAACGGAAAGCGGCTCGCGTCGGGTAGGCCGGGCCGGAAATCGTATGCCGGGGTGGCGGCGGCCATGTCCACCGGCTCGGGCTGGTGTTCCCATACTGGGCGCGGTCGGATCGCCCGCTCCATCATTTCTGGCACCGGCAGGCGTTGCCCTGGATGCCCGAGGACGTACGTGCGCCCCCGTTGTCGCGTGATCAGAAAGCCTTCCGCCGCGAGTCGATCGTATGCGACAACCACGGTGTTCCGGGAGACCATCAGCCGCGTCGCCAACTCCCGGGTGGACGGAATCGGCTCACCGGCGCGGAGTCGCCCGTCGATGATCGCCGCGCGGATCTGTCGGTGGATCTGCACGGCCAGCCCTTCTGGCCCCTCGATCCTAATGTGGACGTCCACAGCCGTCGATGCTACCCACGCCGCCCGCCGAATACGGGAGTCCGGCTGCGATCGGGCGTGACTGGCCCACCACGACAGGGACCGATCTGGCTCTCGTCCATTCGAACCCTCAACCCTACTCTGAGTAACAAATCACCGTAAAGAAGGGGTTACCAATGCGAGGTCGCTCCATGAGAAGTCTCGCGGCAGACGTTGCAGTTGTCGCTTCGGCTGCGCTTCTCGCAGCCGGTCTAGCCACAGCGCCCGCTTCCGCAGACACGAGCATGACCAGCTCATCCTCGACGGCGGCAGGTGCCGAGATCCTGACTGACTGTCCGGACCAGTTGATCTGCTTCTGGCCCAGCGTAGCCAAAGGCAGTCCTACCGGAAGCCCGTGCCGCTTTGGCCGGAGCCAGGTGGGCGACATCCCGAATATCAAGTGCGCAGCCATGAACCGTCCAAAGTACGTACACAACAACACGCGCTTCCGTGTTCACTACTACAAGTCACACAATTGCGGCAGCGGCCGGATCGGGAGCACTTCGGCTCGAAGCCAGGGCACTCTTGCTGGCACCTACGTGATCGGGTGCCTGCGATTCCGGTAGTTCACCCGGTGACCACGATCGCCCCGACGCCGCCGTGCTCCGGCGGGACCTGGCCAACAGCGCAACGGGCCGACCGTCGCGGAAAGTAATCGTTGCGTGGGTTGAAGCAGAGCAAAGCTGCGAGGGACCTTATGCAGGGGCGCGGGAAGACGGCTACGAACTGTGACGGGCACCCCGGGTCGATGAGCATCGACGGGACGAGCCTGGGCGGTTGGGTGGCATCGACGCGGAGAACGCCCGGCAGTCCAGAGCATTCGGGCGCGGGACCGGCGCGGACGCCTGCCGGCGCGGTACATCGACGCGGACGCCTGCCGGCGCAGGGCACAGTTGCGGAACGCCGCCCGGATTGGCGAGGGCGACTGGGTGTTTCGGCCGGGGTGACGTGACGTTCGGGTCGGGCAGGAGCCAGGGGCGGGGCGGCGGCCGGGAGCGCGGGCGGTGCGAGACTGGGCCGTGCTCTCCGACGTGTCTATCGACCTGCCGGTGCGGGCGGTGCTGCCGGCGCTGGTGGCGGCGCTGGATTCGGCCGGCAGCGCGGTCCTGGTCGCCCCGCCGGGCACCGGTAAGACCAGCCTCGCCCCGCTCGCTGTGGCCGACGCGGTGGCCGGCCGGGTGATCGTCGCCCAGCCCCGCCGGGTGGCAGCCCGGGCCGCCGCCCGCCGGATGGCGGCCCTGCTCGGGGAGCCGGTCGGCGGGCGGGTCGGCTACGCGGTTCGGGGTGAGCGACGGGCCGGACCTCGTACCCGGATCGAGGTGGTGACCACCGGGCTGCTGGTCCGTCGGATGCATCGCGATCCGGAGTTGGCCGGTGTCGACGCGGTGCTGCTCGACGAGATCCACGAACGTCAGCTCGACGCCGACCTGGCGCTCGCCTTCAGCGTCGAGTCCCGGGCGACCCTGCGGCCGGAGCTGTGGCTGCTGGCCATGTCGGCGACCCCGGAGGCGGATCGCTTCGCCGCCCTGCTCGGCGGCACAGTGCCGGCACCGGTGGTTCAAGCCTCGTCGGCACTGCATCCGGTGACCCGCATCTGGACACCACCGCCCCGTCCGGTGGCACCGCCCGGTGCGGGCCCGGTGGACCGGGCACTGCTCGACCACGTCGCGGCCACCGTCCGGCGGGCCCTCGTCGAACAGGAGGGCGACCTGCTGGTCTTCCTGCCCGGCGTGGGCGAGATCGCCGCCGTCGCCGGCCGCTTGGCCAAACTGCACGACAGCGTCGACGTGCTACGCCTGCACGGCCGCCAGAGCGGCGCCGAACAGGATGCCGCACTGCGATCGGGAGACCGGCGACGGGTGGTGCTGGCCACGGCGGTGGCGGAGAGCAGCCTGACCGTGCCGGGCGTCCGAACGGTGGTGGACGCGGGCCTGTCCCGGGTGGCTCGGCTGGACCTGACCCGAGGACTGGGCGCGCTGGTCACCGTGCCGGTTTCCCGTGCGGCGGCGACCCAGCGGGCCGGCCGGGCCGGGCGGGAGGCACCCGGCCAGGTGTACCGCTGCTGGTCGCCGGCGACGCACGAGCGGTTGCCCGCGCAGCCGGAACCGGAGATCGCCACCGCCGATCTGACCGGGTTCGCCCTTGAACTGGCCGCCTGGGGTGCCCCGGGCGGGACCGGGCTCGCGCTGCCCGATCCGCCTCCGGCGGCGGCGATGACAGTGGCGTCCGAGACCCTTACCGCCCTCGGCGCGATCGACGCGAACGGACGGATCACCGAGCGGGGCCGGGCCGTCGTCGCCGTCGGAGCGCATCCCCGGCTGGCCCGGGCACTGCTCGACGGGGCCGACCGGGTCGGTGCCGATCGTGCCGCACAGGTGATGGCGCTGCTCGCCGAGTCGACCGTGGCCGGCTCCGGCGACGATCTCGGTGCCGTCTGGCGTCGGTTGCGCGCCGGCACCGACCCGGCCGCCACCGACCGCTGGCGTGCGGAGGTACGCCGGCTGCGCGCCGCCCTGCCAACCGCCGAGGCAGCCCAGGCGCGCGACGGCCGAGCAGGCGAGCGCCAGGCGGACGGCGCGTGGGCCGCTGGTGGGCTGGCGGGTGACGGCCGGGTTGACCGCGAGCGGATGGCGTGGTTGCCCGACGAGCTCGCCGCCGGGCTACTGGTCGGGTTGGCGTACCCGGAACGGTTGGCCCGGGTGCGGCGGCCGGGCGGTTCGGCGTACCTGATGAGTGGTGGGACCGCGGCGGAGCTGACGCCCGGGTCGGGGCTGGTGGGCGTCGACTGGTTGGCCGTCGCGGTGGCCGACCGTGCTCCCGGCGCACCGGCCGCCCGAATCCGGCTCGCCGCCGTCCTCGACGAGGCGACCGCCCGCGAGGCGGCCGGTTCGCTGTTGCGCACCGAGCGGGAGATCGGCTGGTCGGGTGGGGACGTGGTGGCCAGGGAGGTGCTCCGACTGGGCGCCGTCGAGCTGGTCGACCGCCCGCTGGCCCGACCCGATCGGGACGCGGTGGCCGCCGCGCTGCTGACCGGACTGCGCGACACCGGGCTCGACGTGCTGACCTGGACGCCAGCCGCCAGGGCACTGCGCGAGCGGCTGGCGTTCTGCCGGTACGCGCTCGGCGACGACTGGCCCGACGTCTCCGACGAGGCGCTGCTGGCCGGCGCACCGCACTGGCTCGGGCCGGAACTGGCAAGTGCCCGACGCCGGGCCGACCTGGCTCGCGTCGACGTGGTCGGCGCGCTACGCCGGCTGCTGCCCTGGCCGCTGGCCGGGCGGCTGGACGAACTGGCACCGGAGCGGATCGCGGTGCCGAGCGGTTCGCGGATCCGGGTCGACTACGCCAACCCGGCCGCGCCGGTCCTCGCGGTCCGGCTCCAGGAGACCTTCGGTTGGCCCGAGGCGCCCCGGGTCGGTGACGGTCGGGTGCCCGTGCTGCTGCACCTGCTCTCCCCCGCCGGTCGACCGGTGGCGGTCACCGCCGACCTCGCCTCGTTCTGGCGTTCCGGCTACCGCCAGGTTCGCGCCGAACTGCGCGGACGCTATCCGCGCCACCCCTGGCCGGAGGACCCGACCACGGCCACGCCGACCCGGCGGGCCGGGCGGCGCTCCTGACTGCTCACGGCTCGTCGACCACGTCGGCGATGACGACAGTGATGTTGTCCGGCCCACCGGCCTGCAACGCCAGGTCGATGAGTCGGCGCCCGCAGGCGTCCCGCTCCGGCTGGCCGGCCAGCACCTCGGCCAGGGTGTCGGCGCGTACGACGTTTGACAGCCCGTCGCTGCACAGCAGCCAGCGGTCACCGGCTCGGGGCACCATCGTCGCGTACGTCGGGGAGACGTCGTCGCCCTGCAACGCCTGGGTCACCACGGCCCGGCGGGGATGGCTGCCGGCCTGGTCCGGCGTGATCAGCCCCTGGTCGACGAGCATCTGCACGAAGGTGTCGTCCCGGGTGATCTGCTTGAGTACACCGTCGCGGAACAGGTAGGCCCGGGAGTCACCCACGTGGGCCAGCGCCAGGCAGCTGCCGGTACGCGCGAACAGCAGGGCGGTCAGCGTGGTGCCCATGCCCTGCCGCTGGGGGTCCTCGGCAACCGCCTGACGGATCCGTTCGGTGGCCAGCTGAATGCCGTTCTGCAACGCGGCGACCAGCACGTCCTCCGGCGTCTCCACATCGAGCGGGGCCACCGCCCCGATGGCGATGGCGCTGGCCAGGTCCCCGGCGGCCATGCCGCCCATGCCGTCGGCGACGGCGACCAGCCAAGTGCCGGAGTGCAACGCGTCCTGGTTTCCGCTGCGGATCAGCCCACGGTCGCTCGTCCCGGCGGAACGCAGCTTCAGGGTCATGGCACGCAGCCTGCCAGGAGTAGGGCTCGGTTGTCTCTAGGAGATCAGGACCGCCCGGCGTGGCGCGGCGAATCTCACTGACAGTGAACGTGAATTCCCATCGGATGCGATCGATTGACATGTCCTGCGTGTCCTGGAAACATGCCCGATACCTGGGAGCGCTCCCAGGTCCACACCTTCACTTCGCCTATTCCGTCCCGCTCGTCGGAAGGACTCCCCCGTGACGCCATCCCGACGTCGTCTCGCGGTGCTCGCCGCGGCGACCGCCGTGGCGCTGGTCGGCGTTAGCGCCGGCACCGCGTTCGCAGATCCACCCGCCGACGCACCCGAACAGATCCGCAACGGTGACTTCAGCGACGGCTCGTCGCCCTGGTTCTCGTACGGCACCAACACGCTCGGCGTCGTTGACGGCCAGCTCTGCGCCACGGTGGCCGGCGGCCTGGCCAACCCCTGGGACGCCGGCATCGGCCACGACGCGCTTCCGCTGATCGCCGGCGCCGAGTACACCCTCGGCTTCGACGTCACCGCCACCCCCGGCGGCTCGGTCTCCGCCGTGCTGCAACTCGGCAGCGAGCCCTACACCGGCTACTACTCGGTCACCGCCGCCGCAACGCCGACCCAGCAGCGCGTCGAGCGCACCTTCGTCGCCCCGAACGACGACGATCGCGCCCAGCTGATCTTCCAGGTCGGCGGCGCCGCCGAGGCGCAGACCGTCTGCCTGGACAACGTCTCGCTGCGCGGCGGCAACCCGCCCGAGCCGTACGTGCCGGACACCGGCCCCCGCGTCCGGGTGAACCAGGTCGGTTACCTGCCCGGCGGGCCGAAGAACGCCACCGTGGTCACCGAGGCCACCGAGGCGCTGCCCTGGGAGCTGCACTCCGCCTCCGGAGCCGTGCTGGCCAGCGGCACCACCACGCCCCGCGGAGTCGACCAGGCGTCGGCGCAGAACGTGCACTCGCTGGACTTCTCCTCGTACCGCACCCCGGGACAGGGGCTGACGCTGGCCGTGGACGGCGAGGTCAGCCACCCGTTCGACATCTCCGGCACGCTCTACGACCAGTTGCGGTCGGACGCTCTGCAGTTCTTCTACATCCAGCGCAGCGGCATCGCCATCGACGGTGACCTGGTCGGCGAGGAGTACGCCCGACCCGCCGGTCACCTCGACGTCGCGCCGAACCAGGGCGACACCGACGTGCCCTGTGCCGCCGGAGCCTGCGACTACCGCCTCGACGTGCGCGGCGGCTGGTACGACGCGGGCGACCACGGCAAGTACGTGGTCAACGGTGGTATCGCCACCTACCAGCTGCTGAGCGCCTTCGAGCGGACCAAGAACGCCGCCACGGCCGGTTTCGGCGCCGACCTCGGCGACGGGACGCTGCGGCTGCCCGAGCGGGACAACGGGGTGCCGGACGTCCTCGACGAGGCCCGCTGGGAGCTGGAGTTCCTGATGCGGATGCAGGTGCCGGCCGGCAAGCCACTGGCCGGCATGGCCCACCACAAGATCCACGACCGGAACTGGACCGGCCTGCCGATGCAGCCCGAGGACGACCCGGAGCCGCGCGAGCTGCACCCGCCGTCCACCGCCGCCACCCTGAACCTGGCCGCCACCGCCGCCCAGTGCGCCCGGCTGTTCGCCCCGTACGACAAGGAGTTCGCGCAGCGCTGCGGCAGCGCGGCGAAGACCGCCTACGCGGCGGCCAAGGCCAACCCGACCCGGTACGCCCCGTCGACCGGCAACGGCGGTGGCCCGTACGACGACACCAACGTCACCGACGAGTTCTACTGGGCGGCCGCCGAGCTGTACCTGACCACCGGCGAGCGCACCTACCTGACCGATCTGACCGCCTCGCCGCACCACACCGGCGACGTCTTCGACGTCCGTGGCTTCGGCTGGCAGAGCGTGGCCGCGCTGGGCCGCCTCGACCTGGCCACCGTGCCGAACGGGCTGCCGGCCGCCGAGCAGACCCGGATCCGCCAGTCGGTCATCGCCGCCGCTGACGGCTACCTCGACGAGATCCGCCGGCAGGCGTACGGGCTGCCCATGCCCGGCGACCCGAACAGCTACTTCTGGGGTGGCAACGGTGCCATCATCAACAACGCGGTCGTGCTGGCCACCGCGTTCGACCTGACCGGAGCGGCGAAGTACCGCGACGGCGCGGTACAGACGATGGACTACATCCTCGGCCGCAACGCGCTGAACATCTCGTACGTGACCGGGTGGGGTGAGCACGCGGCGGAGAACCAGCACAGCCGGATCTTCGGCTTCCAGCTCGACCCGAGCATGCCGAAGCCGCCGGCCGGTTCGATCGCCGGTGGTCCGAACGCCGCGCTCCAGGACCCGTTCGTGGAGCAGCTGCTCGAGGGCTGCGCGCCGATGTTCTGCTTCGTCGACGACATCGCCTCGTACTCCACCAACGAGGTGGCGATCAACTGGAACTCGGCGCTGGCCTGGATCGCCTCGTTCCTGGCCGACCAGGGTGATTCCGGCGCGGTGCCGGCGCCCACCTGCACGGTGTCGTACACCAACTACGGCTCGTGGCAGGGCGGCACCGGCTTCACCGCCCAGGTGAACATCCGCAACACCGGCACCGCCGCGGTGAACGGTTGGACCGCCCGGTTCGCCTTCACCGGTGACGCCAAGGTGCGCGAGGCGTGGATGGCCAAGGTGACGCAGTCCGGGGCCACGGTGACCGCGAAGAGCGAGTCGTACAACTCGCGGATCAACCCGGGTGGCTCGGTGATGTTCGGTTTCAACGCCACCACCGCCGGCCTCGCAAACCCCGCCCCCAACCTGGTCACGGTCAACGGCGCGCCCTGCACCGTGTCCTGATCCCCGGGTGGGGTGCCGTCGGCGACCGGCACCCCACCCGGCCCCCACCCCGATGAAGTGATCAAGAAGTTCTGGTCCGGATCCGTGACGGATTCGGACCAGAACTTCTTGGTCATCTGGCACGGGTGGCGGGGTCGGCACCGTGCGGCAGGATGGGGGCGTGGGTGATCTCGGCGGGGTGGTGCTGCGCAGTGGTGGTCCGGCGGACGCGGGGGCGGTGCTGCGGCTGCTCGACGACGCGACCGCCTGGCTGGTAGCGCGGGGTCGGAGCGGGCAGTGGGGCACCGAGCCCGCCTCGACGGATCCCCGTCGGATCGCCCAGGCCGAGGCGTGGGCCACCGGTGGCGGGCTGTGGCTGGCCCAGGCGGAAGACCGTCCGGTCGGCGCGCTGGTCGTGGGTACGGCCACCGAGTACGTGCCACCCGCGACCGAGCCGGAGCTGTACGTCAACCTGCTGGTCACCGACCGGGCGTACGCCGGGCGGGGAATCGGTGGGCGGCTGCTGGCGCACGCCGCCGACCTGGCCCACGAACGCGGGGTCGGGCTGTTGCGGGTGGACTGCTACGCCGGCGACGACGGTGCCCTGATGCGCTGGTACGAACGCCAGGGCTTCACCCCCACCGCCCCGTTCACGGTCGACCGCCCCAACCGTCTCCCCTGGCCCGGCCAACTCCTCACCCGCCGCCTCCGACCCACCCACTGACCAGGTTGATCATGAGGTTAGCGGCAGTTATCGATCTTCGAAGTACCGCTAACCTCATGATCAACGCGGCGTGCCCGGGGGTCAGGGGCGGAGTTTGGGGAGGACCTGGTCGGCGAAGGTGTCGAGGAAGGGACGTTGGTCTTGACCTACGTGGTGGAGGGCGATCTGGTCGAAGCCGAGCGCCACGTACTCCTCCAGCCAGGCCACGTGCCGGCCCAGGTCGGCGGAGATGTTGACCACCTCGGCGAGCCGGGCCATCGGCACCTCGGCGGAGACCACGTCGAAGTGCTCCGGGGTGGTCAGGTCCCAGCAGACCGGCGGCGCGAAGACGTTGCTGCGCCACTGGTCGTAGGCGATCGCCTCGGCCTCGGCCTGGGCGGGCGCCCAGCTCAGGTGCACCTGAAGGTGCACCGGTCCACGACCTCCGGCCTCCCGGTAGGCGTCGATCATGCGACGCAGGTGGTCGGTCGGCGCGTTGACCGTGATCAGGCCGTCCGCCCACTCGGCACACCAGCGGGCGGTGGCGACGCTGACGGCGGCCCCGACCAACGCCGGTGGCTGCTCCGGGCGGCTCCACAGCTTCGCCCGGTCGACCCGGACCAGGCCGTCGTGGCTGACCTCCTCGCCGGCCAGCAGGGCGCGGATGACGTCCACGCACTCGCGCAGCCGGGCGTTGCGTACGTCCTTGCGCGGCCACGCGTCGCCGGTGATGTGCTCGTTGGCGGCTTCCCCGGAGCCCAGGGCCGCCCAGAACCGGCCCGGATACATGGCGGCGAGTGTGCCGATCGCCTGCGCGATGATCGCCGGGTGGTAGCGCTGCCCCGGCGCGTTGACCACCCCGAACGACAGGCCGGTGGCCTGCAACGCCGACCCGAGCCAGGACCAGGCGAATCCGGAGTGGCCCTGACGCTCGCTCCAGGGGGCGAAGTGGTCGGAACACATGGCGGCGTCGAAGCCGACCTGCTCGGCGTGGACCACCGCCGCCAGCAGCTCACGCGGGTGGATCTGCTCGTGGGAAGCGTGAAACGCGATCGCCGTCATGCCGCGCTTCACTACCCACCCGGCGGCAGGAGTAAGCAGCAGCTACTCGGAGTGGCTGCCGGCGCCGGCAGTGGCCGCGCCCTCCCCCACCCAGACCGTCTTGACGTTGCAGAACTCGTGCATGCCCTGGGCGGAGAGTTCCCGGCCGTAGCCGGAGTTCTTGACCCCGCCGAAGGGCAGCTCCGGGTAGGACGTCGTCATCCCGTTGATGAAGACAGCCCCGGCCTCCAGGTCGGTGGCGAACCGCTGCTGCTCCTGCGGGTCGCGCGTCCAGGCGTTCGAGCCGAGCCCGAAGCTGGTGCCGTTGGCCAACTCGATCGCCTCGTCGTACGACGAGACCCGGTACAGCCCGGCGACCGGCCCGAACACCTCCTCGGCCCACATCCGCATGCCCGGGTGCAGATCCGTCACCACAGTCGGTGGGTAGAACCAGCCCGCCCCGGTCGGCTTCTCCCCACCACAGAGCACCGTCGCTCCCTTGTCGACGGCGTCACGGACCTGCGCGTCGACCTCGTCGCGGCCCCGCTCGGAGGCCAGCGGGCCGACATCGGTGTCGTCGTCCATCGGGTCACCCACCCGCAGCGCCGACATGCGATGCGCGAACGCCTCGGCGAAGGCGTCGTAGACGTCGGTGTGCACGATGAACCGCTTGGCCGCGATGCAGGACTGGCCGTTGTTCTGACAGCGGGCGGTGGTGGCCACCTGCGCGGCCAGTTCCACGTCGGCGGAGGGCATCACCACGAACGGGTCGCTGCCACCCAGCTCCAGCACCGTCTTCTTCAGCTCCCGGCCGGCGATCTGCGCGATCGACCGGCCGGCGACCTCGCTGCCGGTCAGCGTGGCGGCGCGTACCCGGGGATCGCTCAGGATCCGGTCCACCGCCTCGGAGCCGACCAGCAGGGTGGTGAACGCACCCTCGGGGAAGCCGGCCCGCCGGAACAGGTCTTCCAGCAGCAGCGCGGTCTGCGGCACGTTCGAGGCGTGCTTGAGCAGGCCGGTGTTGCCGGCCATCAGGGCCGGCGCGGCGAAACGCATCACCTGCCAGAGGGGAAAGTTCCACGGCATCACCGCCAGCACCGGACCGATCGGCTGGTAGCGGACGAACGCCCGAGTCGCCGAGACCGCCTCGGGGTCGGCCGGCTCGTCGGCGAGGAACTCCGCCGCCCGGCCGGCGTAGAAGCGGCAGGCGGCGGCGCACTTGGTGACCTCGGCCTTGGCGGCGGCGAGCGTCTTGCCCATCTCGGTGGTCATCAGCCGGGCGGTGTCGTCCCGTTCCGCCTCCAGCAGGTCGGCCGCCGCGGTCAGCCACCGCCCGCGCTGCTCGATCGTGGTGCCGCGCAGCTGCCGGTACGCCAGGTCGGTCCGCTCGATCGCGCCGTCGATCTGCTCGTCGGACATCGCCTCGTACGTCTTGAGCACCTGGCCGTTGACCGGATTGGTGGTGGCGATGGTCATCAGGGCTTCTCCCGTCACTCGAAGAGCGAGTGCCGCGCGCCGGGCTCCTCCCGGCGGCGGGCGGCGCGACGACGTTGAATGATGATCAGGTCGACCACGGCAACCACCGCGAAGACGGCGCAGACGACACCCAACCAGGCCACGTCGGCACGGAACGCCAACACCGCGAAAACGGTCATGGTGACGAGCCCGAAGCTGGCCAACGCCAGCCGCAGGTTCAGTGCGCTGTACGCGTGACCGACCGTGCCACGGGCACGCCGGGGCTGTGATCTCGTCATCACCCCCACCTACCCCGCGCCGCCAGAGCTAACCGTCGCCTGCGCCCTTTCCGCCCCGCCGCGATGGCGGGGCGGGCCGCCGCGGCCAGTCAGGAAGCCCAGGCGCCGCGGGCGGCCGCCTCGGCGGCGTACGCGGCGAAGCTCGTCGGGTCGTGGCCGGTGACCTGCCGGACCGTCCCGGTCGGCTGGCCGTCGCCCAGGTCACGGAGCGCCCCGAACGCGGCGATCTCGCCCGCCACCTGCTCGGCCGGCACACCCAGTGCGAGCATCACCGCCCGGTAGTCGTCGGCCGTACCGAGATGACGCACCGGCCGGCCGACCCTCTCGGTGAGGATCTCCGCAGCCTCGCCGAAGGAGAGCGCGTCCGGGCCGGTGATCTCGTACGTCCGGCCGGCGTGTCCGGCACCGGTGAGGGCGGCGACCGCGACGTCGGCGATGTCGTCCGTGTCGACGAAGCACTGGCGGGCGTCGCCCACCGGCACGGCGATCTCCCCGGCGAGCACGGCCTCCCGGAAGAAGCCCTCGTCGAAGTTCTGGTCGAACCAGTCGGGGCGCAGGATCGTCCACTGCGCGCCGCTGGTGCGTACCGTCTCCTCCGCGGCCATCAGTCGCTCGTCACCCATCGCCTCGATCGCCCGGCTGGAGAGCAGCACCAGGCGGCGCACTCCCTGCTCCACCGCCAGCCGGACGAAATCGGACTCGATCGGTCGGTCGTGCGGAGCCATCAGGTACATCGCGGTGACCCCGGTCACGGCGGTGCGCCAGGAACTCGGATCGGTCCAGTCGAACCGCGGCTCCCCGGAGCGGGAGGCGGATCGGACCGGGTGACCGGCGTCCCGCAGCCGGCGGACCACCCGCCGACCGGTCGTACCGGTGGCGCCGAGCACAAGAATCATGTCCTGGTTCGTCATGGGATCAGTCGAGCAGTCGCCTGTGACAAAGCCCGGCCGGCCAGCAAGGCCCCGACACCACGGGTTGCGGAACGGCCCGTGCATTGCGGAACTGCCGCGCCTCTTGGCACCGCCGTGCGTTGCGTTACACCGGTCAGGCCGGACCCGGCCTTTCCGGGCGTCGGCGGGGACCATGGACGCATGACCGTGAGCCACGCCGAGCCGGTGACCGTCGCCGTCGCCCGCCGAGCCGACCCCGCCCGTACCGACGAGATGGTGGCGTGGATGCGGGCCGGCACGGCGCTGGCCGAGGCGTTCCCGGGTTTCCTGGGCGCGGGTTGGGTGCGCCGCGCCCCCGGATCCGGCGACTGGCACATGCTGTACCGGTTCGCCGACCCGGACACCCTGCGCCGCTGGGAGGAATCGCCGCAGCGACACTGGTGGCTGACGTCGGCGCAGGGCATCGTGGAGCACACCCACGTCGAGCGGCGGACCGGCATCGAGGGCTGGTTCGACCCGCCGCACGCGGCGGCCGTCGAGCCGCTGGACGCGGAACCGACCGTGCCGCCGTCGCCCCCGCGCTGGAAGCAGGCGGTGACGATCTGGCTGGCGTTCTTCCCGCTCAGCCTGACCGCCACGCTGCTGACCGGCCAGTTCCTGCCGGGGCTGCCGACTCCGGCGCGGGTGCTGGTCATGACGCTCACCCTGACCCCGCTGATGACCTACCTGGTATTGCCGCGGATCACCCGGGCGCTGCACTGGTGGCTGCACGGCCAGCGGGCGCCCTGGCACAGGTAGGCGGCGGCCGAGCCCACTTAGCATGTCGGCCCGGGACGCGACAGGGCACTGCCGCATCCCCGACAGCAGCGCAGGACCAGCCCAGTCCACGCGCGTAGAGTCATCGTGCCATCGCTCTGCGCTGTGAGGCTGGGGAAGTAATGCCTGGACGTTGGACCACCGCCGCCGTCTGCCTGCTCGCACTCGTCGCGTTGGCCTGCGAGGCGGGTGGGGACGCGGCACCGCGACCGTCGGGGGGCACGGCCCAGCCCGGCTCTCCCCGTGTCGTCGCCGCCCTCGGTGACTCGATCACCACCGGCTTCGGGTCCTGCCTGGTCCTCACCTCGTGCCAGCGCAACTCCTGGTCGACGGGGGACGGACTGCGGGTCGACAGCCACTACCGTCGGCTGCTCGACCGGAACCCGGGCCTGCGCGGCAAGGCGCACAACCACGCCCGGGCGGGGGCTCGGGCCGCCGCGCTGGCCGGCCAGGCGGAGGCGGCGGTACGCGACCGCGCCGACTACGTCACGGTGCTGGTCGGCGCCAACGACGCCTGCCGCACCACGATCGACGCGATGACCCCGGTGGCCGACTTCCGGGCCGAGATCAACCGAGGGCTGCGGGTGCTGCGCGAGGGGCGGCCGAAGGCCCGCGTCCTGGTCGTCAGCATTCCGAACCTGTACCGGCTCTGGGAGGTCGGCCACGACGAGCCCCGGGCGGTGCGCGCCTGGCGGCGGGGCGTGTGTCCGGCGCTGCTGGCCGAGGCGACGTCGACCGCACCGGCGGATCGGAGCCGCCGGGCGGCGTTCCGGGAACGGGTCGCCGCGTACAACAGTCAACTGAAGGCGGCCTGCCGGGCCTACGGCTCCCGATGCCGCTACGACGGCGGCGCCGCGCACCGGGTCCGCTTCGACCTGGACCTGGTCAACCCGCTGGACTACTTCCACCCCAACACGGCCGGTCAGTCCCGCCTCGCCGAGGTGACCTGGCGTGCCTCCGGCTACGCCGACTGATCGCCCGCCTCATCGGGATGACGGGGCAACGGGATCCGGGCGTCGCCGTGCTGGCGGTAGAGCGCCCGGGAACGCTCGGCCAGTTTCTTGGTGGCCGAGGAGTTCGCCCAGGTGCCGAGGATGATCGCCGCTCCGGGGACCACCTTGGCGAAGAGCCGTTTCGCCGCGCGCACCCCGGCCATCTGGGCGAGCCGGACCCCGAGGTGCAGCATCACCCGGCCGAGCGGTGCCTGCCCGCCCCCGCCGAACAGCGCGCCCGCCCGCTCGCGCCCGGCCGCCACCCCCAGCGCCACCCGGGCGCTCGCAGCGGCCTTGTGCACCTTCTGGAGCACCAGCAGGTCGGTGGCGCGGTCGGAATGCGTCGGGTCAGCACCGTATGCGGCGGCCACGTGCAGGACCATGCGGGACTGGGTCCAGGCCAGCACGCCGACGTCGATCACCGCACCGGGCAGCCCGGCCGCACCGGAGACGGCCCCGGAGAGCCGGGCCTGGTTGACGAACCGACGTACCGCCTGCTCCGCCAGGGTCTCGGCGCTGATCCCGGGCTGCGCGGCCCGGATCCGCTGCGCCCACTGCGCTGCCTCCGGGCCGAGCCGGCGCACCGCCTCGAGCGCGAGGTGCTCGGGAGCGTACTGCGGATCCTGGCGCATCCGGTCCCACAGCGTGGCCGGCGGCGCCTCGACGACCCGGCTGCCCGGCGTCGACGGGGCCGGGGTGACCGGTTGGCCCTCGGCAGGCACGGGATCGCTCATCACCTCTCCTTTCGGTGGCGCGCATCCATGTGTACCCCGCCGGGGCAACGGCGTACCGTCGGCCGATCGCACGGCGACGCCGGGCCGGCCGGACCGGCGCGACAGGAATGCACGAGGATGGCAGGTACGTTCTGCGATCGGGGCACCGTCAATCCGGTGGCCCCGTTACGCACATGCAGGGAGGCCGCACCGGTGCTCGACCCACACGAGCTCTACGAACTCACCGACGATCTGCCCGACCTCGGTCAGCCGGTCCTGATCCAGGCGCTCACCGGTTTCGTCGACGCCGGTAACGCGAGCCGGCTCGCCCGCGAACAGCTGCTCACATCGCTGGAGTCCCGCCCGATCGCCCGGTTCGACCTGGACCAGCTCTTCGACTACCGCTCCCGCCGCCCGGTGATGACCTTCGTCGAGGACCACTGGGAGAGCTACGACGACCCGGAGTTGGAGCTGCACCTGCTCCACGACGACGACGAGACCCCCTTCCTGCTGCTCACCGGGCCGGAGCCCGACCTGCAGTGGGAACGGTTCACCGCCGCCGTCGCCGGGCTCGCCGCCCGGCTTGACGTACGGCTTACCGTCGGGCTCAACGCGATCCCGATGGCGGTACCGCACACCCGGCCGACCGGCGTGACCGCGCACGCCACCCGGCGTGACCTGATCGCCGGCTACGAACCGTGGCTGCAACGGGTGCAGGTCCCCGGCAGCGTCGGCCACCTGCTGGAGTTCCGCCTCGGCGAGGCGGGCCGCGACGCGCTGGGCTTCGCCGCGCACGTGCCGCACTACGTGGCGCAGGCCGAGTACCCGGCCGCCGCCGAGGTGCTGCTGGCGTCGGTGTCCCGCAGCACCGGGCTGCTGCTGCCCCGGGACGGGCTGCGCTCGGCCGCCGAGGTGGTACGGGTGGAGATCGACCGACAGGTCGCGCAGAGCGACGAGGCCAGCACCCTGGTCCAGGCCCTTGAGGAGCAGTACGACGCGTACGCCCGGGGTCGGGGTGAGAAGAACCTGCTCGCCACGGAGAACGGTCCGCTGCCCACGGCCGAGGAACTCGGCGCCGAATTGGAGCGTTTCCTCGCCGAGCAGACCCGCCCGAACAACGACACCCCCGGCGGCTGACAACCGACCTCCCGGTCGGCGGCGGGCAGCGTGGCTGCCGCGCGGGTCGGGCCGGGATGGGGCAGGCTGGCGTCATGCGCCTGGCGACGTGGAACGTGAACTCGGTGAAGGCCCGGCTGCCCCGGCTGCTCGACTGGCTGGCCGGCACCGGGCCGGACGTGGTGTGCCTCCAGGAGACCAAGTGCCCGGACGGCGCCTTCCCGGCGACCGATGTGGGTGAGCTGGGGTACACGGTGGCCAGCCACAGCGACGGCCGGTGGAACGGGGTCGCCATCCTGTCCCGGGTCGGTCTGGCCGACGTCACCGTCGGGTTTCCCGGCGAGCCCGGCTTCCCCGAGCCGGAGGCCCGGGCGATCTCGGCCACCTGCGGCGGGCTGCGGGTCTGGTCGGTGTACGTGCCGAACGGCCGCACGCCCGACGACCCGCACTACGCGTACAAGTTGGCCTGGTTGGCGGCGCTGCGGGACGCGCTGGACACCGAACTGACCAACCGGGCGCCGCTGGCCGTCTGCGGTGACTTCAACGTGGCACCCACCGACGACGACGTGTGGGATCCGGCGCTGTTCGTCAACTCCACCCACGTCACGCCGCCCGAGCGGGCCGCCCTGGCGGCGCTGCGCGACCTCGGTCTCACCGATGTGGTGCCCACCCCGATGAAGGGCCCGCACCCGTTCACCTACTGGGACTACCGGGCCGGCATGTTCCACCAGAACAAGGGCATGCGCATCGACCTGGTGTACGCCTCGGCCCCGCTGGCCCGTACCGTCCGGTCGGCGTACGTGGATCGGGAGGCCCGCAAGGGCAAGGGCCCCTCGGACCACGCCCCCATCGTCGTCGACGCGGACCTCATCCCCACCGTCGAGTCCTTCTGAGCGCACGCCGCGCCCGACCACTGTGCTCTGTCGGATCGACGGCAGAACGGCGGAACCCAGGCGACAGGGCCTGAACTGCGACAATACGCTGGGTTGAGCGGTGCGTGAAATGCCGCTGACAGAACGTCCGCACGGCGAGGAGTACCCCGTGACCGACGAGATCCGACCCGCCGCCCTCACCCCACCGTCCAGTTGCGCCCTCGGCTGGCAGCCCAGCGCCCTGGCCCCCGTCTTCTGGGGCTGGCACGAATACGGGCCGACCGACGGCGCGCCCAGCCGGGTGCGGGTGTTCCATCCGAGCATCGATCCCACCCCGAACACGGCGAAGTTGCTCAGCGGCTGCGGCAAATACCCGCTCATCGTGTTCGCCCACGGCTACTGCGAGCAGGACAGCAACCACTACCAGCGCTGGATGCGCACCCCGGCGGCGCTGGCCCGGTCCGGTTACATCGTCGCCGTACCCGAGATGCCGAACATCCACGTGCACCCGGCGCAGAGCCCCGGCACCCAGCAGGTGCTCGCCAGCACCGTGACCTGGATGCGACAGGGCTGGCCCGGCAAGTCCGTGCTACTTCCCGCCGCGAAGACCGGTCTCGCCGGCCACTCCTACGGTGCGTTGCACGCCGGCATTCTCGCCACCCGCATCCAGGTCGCCGCCGTCGCCTCGCTCAGTGGGGTGTGGAACGACTGGCAGCCCGGCTACGGCACCAAGCCCATCCACCAGGGCACCGTGCCCCGCCTGCTGACCTGGGGAGTCGACGATCCCCAGGCCACCCTCGACGCCCCGACCTGGAACGCCATCGCCAAACCCCGGCACCGGGCCGTCTACAGCGGGGCCGACCACTACGACTACTTCCCGTACAACCAGAATGTGCCCTGCCGGACGAGCAGCGGGCTCTGCCCACACGTCGGCATCGCCACCGACGACCTGCTCGTCATGTTCTTCGCCAGGTACCTGCCGCCGGAGCTGTGGCCCGATCTGCCCGGCCGCATCCCCAACAACCTCGTCCCGCCGCCGCTGAACCTTCCTCCGGATCAGGGCTTCTACGCCGGCGGCCATCTCATCGGCCTGTCCACCTTCAACGCCACCTCCTCGTGCAGTGTCGCCCTCACGGTGGACCTGCCGCTGGACAAGACCGTCC
Source organism: Micromonospora sp. NPDC000442 (assembly GCF_042898635.1). Classification (NCBI taxonomy): domain Bacteria; kingdom Bacillati; phylum Actinomycetota; class Actinomycetes; order Micromonosporales; family Micromonosporaceae; genus Micromonospora; species Micromonospora sp. NPDC000442. The sequence continues at coordinate 245,060 of NZ_JBIAYZ010000002.1, forward strand.
CGAACGTCCGCGAGAGGCTGCGCCAGCAGGCCGACCAGGCCGTACGGGCCGCCGGTCTGGTGCCCGTCTTCACCGGGTCGACCAGTCCGACGGCGTGGGTGGCGAGCCAGTCGCCAGCGGGTGGGACGAAGGTGGTCGCGAACAGCACGGTCTCCATGACGATGCAGGCCGGCCCACTCCCGTAACCCGCCCGATCCGCCAGGGCAGGGCCGCTATCTGGCAGGTGACGGTGGGGTGGCAGGGCCGCCACCTCGCAGGTGACGGCCCTGCCACACCCGCGGCCTCGGTACTGCGGCCACGATTCCCGGCGGTGGCCGCCGTACTAGGGTGAAGCCATGGCAGTCGTGAAGATCAACGCGATCGACGTCCCGCCCGGTGCCGGCGAGGAGTTGGAGAAGCGGTTCGCCGCCCGCGCCCGCGCGGTGGAGAACTCCCCCGGTTTCCTCGGCTTCGAACTGCTGCGCCCGGTGGCCGGCGAGAACCGCTACTTCGTCTACACCCGGTGGGAGACCGAGCAGGCGTACCAGGACTGGGCCGCCGGCCCCGCCCGAGCCGCCCACGCCACCCCGCCCGGAGCCGAGCGGCGGCCACCCGTCGCCTCCGGCGCCAGCCTCCTCGAATTCGAGGTAGTGCAGCAGGTTCCCTGACCGACCGCCCGCTCACCGCTGCTGGCTCGGAGCGGTAGCGACAGGCAGGTCAGGACGGACGGGTGGTGGTGAGGGTGGCGAAGGCGATGACGTTGTCGGCGTAGCCGGTGCCGCCGCCGAGCCACTCGCCGCCGCAGGTGATCAGCCGCAGGCCGGGCGGGCCCTCGTGGCCGTAGACCCGGTCGGCGGGCAGCCGTTCCTTCGGGAAGTGTTCCACCGAGTTCACGGTGAACACGGCCACCGAGTCGTCCTCCCGGGCCACCTCGACGGTGTCTCCCACCTTCAGTTTGCCCAGGTTGTAGAAGACCGACGGGCCGCTCCTGGTGTCCACGTGTCCGACGATGACCGCCGGCCCCGGGTCTCCCGGCACCGGTCCACGGTCGTACCACCCGGTTTCCTCGTGCCGACTCAGGGGCGGCACGGCGATCGAGCCGTCCGGTGCGTCGCCGACCGGCTTCACCGGTGCCGAGACGTCGATCGACGGGATGGACAGGCTCACCGGCCGCGCGGCGGTACGCCCGGCGGATACCGTCGACGCTCCGCCGGAGCCACCTTCACCGCCGGTGGCGGTCCAGTCGAGGGGTCCTCCGACGGTGTGCCCGAGGCCGGCACCGGTGGCGAACACGCCGGCCAGCACGAGCACCACCGCGAGCGGCAGCGACCACGGACTGCGCCCGGAGTGCGCCGCGCGGCCGGACCCGCCGGCACTGCGTGGTGCACGGCGTCGATCGGTGAACGGTGCCGCGGCACGAGCGCGACGGGAGGTGGTGTCCGGCACGGCCGCCCGACCCTGCGGAGGCCGCATCGAGTCGGGGCCCACCGAACGGTCGCCGTTACGCGGCATGGAACCGGGGCCCGAACGGTCGTCGTTCCGGGGCATGCCCGAACGGTCGTCGGGGGCCGGTGGCGGGCTCGCCGAGGGTACGAACAGGTCGGGTCGATAGCTGGGGCGGGGTGGGCTACCGGTGGGGCGGGCCGGTAGGCCGGAGCCGGTTCGCGGGGTGGCCCGGCCGGAGCCGGTGCGTGCCGGCGTACCGGTGACGTTTGTGGGGCGAGGTGTGCGGGCGGCGGTCATGGCGGCTCACCGTCGGCTGCCGCGACGGCGGGTCGCGGTGACCCAGAGGACCATGCCGGTGACGGTCAGCGCCAGACCGCCGGGGAGCAGCAGACTGGCGCTGATGTTGCCGGCACCACCGCCGAATCCGGTCGCCGGCCCTCGACTGGGCTTCATCTGGCGTACGACCTGGATCATGGTGGACGCGGTCTCGCCGCCCCGGCATTCCAGCTTGACCCGGTAGTTGCCGGGGAGCACCCGCTCCTTGACCATCGCCGTGCCGGTCAGCAGCCCACGCTGCGGCTGCACGGCGACCCGGCCGAACGCGTCCGAGACGACGATGGCGCCCACCGAGTTGTCGTGGCAGCTGGCCCGGAGCCCGACCAGATGGCCCGGTTCCACCATGCTCGGCGAGACCTCCACGAACACGGTCGGGCCCGGCTGCGGTGCGCCCGCGGGGGCACCGGGTTGCCCACCGCCGGGTTGCCCGGCGACGAGCGGCGCGACGACGGCCCGGACGGGCGCCGCCACGGCCGGTGCCGCCGTCAGCAGCGGGGTGGCCAGGGCGATCACGAGCAGCGGAGCGAAGGCCACGAGAGTACGCAGCGGAGCAGCGGACAGGGCCGGACGAGTCTGGGTCGCTGCTGACACGATGCCCCCTCCCGGTGCGCCGGTGCGGTCGCCGGGCACTGCCGGACACCCGGTCCTGCCTTTCCCGATGATGGTCTCACCACCGGGCGTACATCACATCCGGTCCGGCGCGGTGCTCGCGTAGGCTCGGTGCGTTGTGACCTCCACCGACCCGACTCCCGCCGTCGCCGCGCCGCACCTGGCGCGGGCCATTCGCACCTACCACCCGCGTCGCGGCCGGATGAGCGGCCGGCAGGTGGCGGCGTTGGAACAGCTCTGGCCCCGGTACGGGCTGCGCGTCGCCGACGTCGACCCGTTCGACCCCGTCGGCCTGTTCGGCCGCCGGGCCCCACTGGTGGTCGAGATCGGCTCCGGCATGGGCGACACGACCGCCGAGATGGCCGCCGCCGACCCGGATCGAGATTATCTGGCGATCGAGGTGCACACCCCGGGAATCGCGAACCTGCTGGACCTGGTCCACCTTCGTGACCTGGGCAATGTCCGGATCGTCGAGGGCGACGCCGTGGAGTTGCTCGATCTGCTGCCAGCCGCCTCGCTGGACGCGGTACACGTCTTCTTCCCGGACCCGTGGCCGAAGTCCCGCCACCACAAGCGGCGGCTGATCCAGCCGACGCATGTGGCGCGGTTGCGTTCCCGGTTGGCTGTCGGCGGCACGCTGCACTGCGCCACCGACTGGGCGGAGTACGCCGAGTCGATGCGGGCGACGCTTGACGCCGACCCGGGCCTGGTCAACGCCTACGACGGGTACGCTCCCCGGCCCGCGTACCGGCCGGTGACCCGGTTCGAGCGGCGGGCGCTGCGCGCCGGCCGCCCGGTCGCCGACCTGATCTACCGCCGCCGCTGAGGTGGCGCGACGACGGCAAGCCGGCCCCCGCGCCCGCTGCCAGACCCTCCCCGGCCGGCGTCCACGACCGGTGCCCGGCCTCCCCGGTTGGCGTCCCGGCGCGTGATCCAGGCACCATGGACCGGCCATGACACTCACCGCCGCGCTGCCGAAGACCGCCGACCCCGACACCCTCTACGACGCGTTCGCCAGTTGGGCGTCCGAGCGCGGCCTGGACCTCTACCCCCACCAGGAGGAGGCGGTCATCGAGATCGTCTCCGGGGCAAACGTGATCATGAATACGCCGACCGGCTCGGGCAAGAGCCTGGTCGCCATCGCCGCGCACTTCGCCGCCCTGGCCGACAGCCGGACGACCTTCTACACCGCGCCGATCAAGGCGCTGGTGTCGGAGAAGTTCTTCGCACTCTGTGAGGTCTTCGGCGCCGAGAACGTCGGCATGCTTACCGGCGACGCCAGCGTCAACGCCGACGCCCCGATCATCTGCTGTACCGCGGAGATCCTGGCCAACCTGGCGCTACGCGAGGGCAGCCGGGCCGACGTCGGTCAGGTGGTCATGGACGAGTTCCACTTCTACGCCGAACCCGACCGGGGCTGGGCCTGGCAGGTGCCGCTGATCGAGCTGCCGCAGGCGCAGTTCGTGCTGATGTCGGCCACGCTTGGCGACACCACCCGGTTCGTCGACGATCTGGCCCGGCGTACCGGCCGGCCGACCGCCGTCGTCCGCTCGGCCGAGCGGCCGGTCCCGCTGCTCTTCTCGTACGCGATGACTCCGCTGCACGAGACCCTTGAGGAGCTGCTGGAGACCAAGCAGGCCCCGGTGTACGTCGTGCACTTCACCCAGGCCGCCGCCCTGGAACGCGCCCAGGCGCTGATGAGCGTCAACGTCTGCACCCGGGCCGAGAAGGACATGATCGCGGCTGCCATCGGTGGGTTCCGGTTCACCTCCGGCTTCGGCAAGACCCTGTCCCGACTGGTCCGGCACGGCATCGGTGTGCACCACGCCGGGATGCTGCCCAAGTACCGCCGGCTGGTGGAGACCCTCGCCCAGGCCGGGCTGCTCAAGGTCATCTGCGGTACGGACACCCTCGGCGTCGGCATCAACGTGCCGATCCGCACGGTGCTGTTCACCGGCCTGTCCAAGTACGACGGGGTACGCACCCGGCTGCTCAAGGCCCGCGAGTTCCACCAGATCGCCGGCCGGGCCGGACGAGCCGGCTTCGACACCATCGGCCGGGTCGTCGTACAGGCGCCCGAACACGTCATCGAGAACGAGAAGGCGCTCGCCAAGGCCGGTGACGACCCGAAGAAGCGGCGCAAGGTGGTCCGCAAGAAGCCCCCGGAGGGCTCCATCGGCTGGGGCAAGCCCACCTTCGACCGCCTGGTGGAGGCCGAACCGGAGCCGCTCACCTCCAGCTTCCAGGTCAGCCACTCGATGCTGCTCAACGTCATCGGCCGCCCCGGCGACGCGTTCGCGGCCATGCGGCACCTGCTCACCGACAACCACGAGGACGCGGCGGCGCAGCGCCGGCACATCCGCCGGGCCATCGCCATCTACCGGGCGTTGCGGGCCGGCGGCGTGGTCGAGGAACTGCCCGAGCCGGACGAGACCGGGCGCCGGGTCCGGCTCACCGTCGACCTGCAACTCGACTTCGCGCTCAACCAGCCGCTGTCACCGCTCGCGCTGGCCACCATCGAGCTGCTGGACAGCGAGTCACCGTCGTACGCCCTGGATGTGCTGTCGGTGATCGAGTCGATCCTCGACGACCCGCGCCAGGTGCTCTCCGCCCAACAGTTCAAGGCCCGCGGCGAGGCGGTCGCCGCGATGAAGGCCGAGGGCATCGAGTACGAGGCCCGGCTCGAACTGCTCGACGAGGTGACCTGGCCCAAGCCGCTCGCCGAGCTGCTGGAGAACGCCTACGAGATGTACCGGCGCGGGCACCCCTGGGTGGCCGATCACCAGCTCTCCCCCAAGTCGGTCGTGCGGGACATGTACGAGCGGGCGATGACCTTCACCGAGTTCGTGCAGTTCTACGGGCTGACCCGCTCGGAGGGCCTGGTGCTGCGCTACCTGGCCGACGCGTACAAGACGCTGCGGCAGACGGTGCCCGAGGAGGCCAAGACCGAGGAACTTGTCGACCTGATCGAATGGTTGGGTGAGCTCGTCCGCCAGGTCGACTCCAGCCTCATCGACGAGTGGGAGCGGCTGCGCAACCCGACCGACCTGCCCGAGGTGGCCGCCGCACTGGACGACCGCCCGGCGGCGGTGACCCGCAACCTGCGGGCGTTCCGGGTACTGGTGCGCAACGCCCTGTTCCGGCGGGTGGAGTTGGCCGCGCTACGGCACTGGGACGCGCTGGGCGAGTTGGACGCGGACTCCGGTTGGCCCGCCGACGCCTGGGCCGACGCGCTGGAGCCCTACTTCGAGTCGTACGACGGCATCGGGACGGGCCCGGACGCCCGCGGCCCGGCGCTGCTGATGATCGAGCAGGGTCGGGAGCGCTGGACGGTGCGGCAGATCCTGGACGACCCGGAGGGCGACCACGACTGGGGCATCAGCGCCGAGGTCGACCTGGCCGCCTCCGACGAGGCGGGCGCCGCCGTCGTGCGGATCACCGACGTCGGCCAGCTCTGAAATTTTTCGTACGAGAGGCCGTCCGGGATGCCCGGGCGGCCCCTTTCGTACCCTGGGCGATGTCAGGACCGTCGATTAGAATGTATGTACTAATCGAGTTCCTGACCTGGGAGGATGCTCGTGACCGCGCCCATCTCCGCCCCCCTCACGCCGTACGCCACCCTCCTCGGTTTCACCCGATACGTCGACCGCACCGGGCCGACCAAGGCCAGCTTCGTCGGCGGCCTGCGCCGGCAGCGGGCGAGCCGCTCCGGGTTCAACCCGCACGGCCAGTTCGTCAAGGCCCTCAAGGCCGACATCGCCTTCCACACCGGCGGCACCCACCTCGCGCAGGTGGTCGACGTGGTCAAGCCCCGGTGGCGCCCGCTCTACCAGGCGCTCGTGCCCGGCGCGACGGCGTGGCTGCACTCGCTCGGCGAGCCTGCCGGGGTCGACCTGGCCCAGACCCGCGACGCACTGGCCATGCTCGGCGACCTCCCCATCAAGATCAACCCCCACTTCGGCATCCGGTACGCCGACGGTCGCGCCGAGGCGGTGCGCCTGCACTTCGACGAGGCCCCGCCCAGCGAGGAGGCGACACTGGCGGCACTGCACCTGACCACCCGTCACATGGACGCCGTTCTCCCGCACGCCGAGCCGGTCCTGGTCGACGTGCGTCGAGGCATCACCCACCGGATGCCCGACAACGCCCGGCCCGACGAGATCGAACGCTGGCTCGCCGGCGAGGCCGCCGCCTTCCGCGCCATCTGGTCCGCCGCCGCTTAGCGACCACCGGCCGCGGCCGGATGTCCGGTGGGCGAGGCGGGACTGTCCCATTCAGAGCTCTCGACCCGACCCGGCCGCTCTAGGCCCCGCCACCCGGCCCGCACCTGGGCCCAGCCACCCCCCGCTCGGGCCCAGGTGCAGCCCTCCACCACCGGTCCGCCCACCGCGCCGCGCGGTCACGTCGCCCCGGCCGGCCCGCCGCGTTCCGGAGTTATCCAGGGGCAGCGACGCCCGACCCCGCTCGTCCAGGGTGCTGGGGCAGGTCGGCGAGGGGCAGGACCTTTGGGTTCTCGGGCGGACCGACGATGACGCGTAACGCGGGGAAGTGGTCGAGCAGCAGGTGACTGCAGGCGTCGCAGGGGGTGACCACGATCCTGCCCCGGTCGCCGACGGTGACGATGGTCTCCAGTTCCCCCACGCCCTGGGTGGCGGCGGTCGCGAGAGCCACCACCTCGGGGCAGGCCCCGCCGGTCGCGCGCGCCACGTTCACGGCGGAGATCACCCGGCCGTCAGCGGTACGGGCCGCCGTCGCGAGAGTGTGGGCTGCGCTGCGGCAACGCAGCTTCGCCACCGCGCTGGCGGCCTGCACCAGTGCCCGGTCGGTGTCGCGCATCGTCATCGGCGTCCCCGTGTTCCGCTCCCAACTCGGCGCTCAACGATAGACCTCCGCCGCGCTGGTGCCACACCGCCGCCCCCCTTTGCTCTGCTTCAACCCACGCATCGGTTCGAGGCCACAACCGTTGCGCCGAGTGAAGCAGAGCAAAGGGGGCACAGGGGTCAACCTCAGGCCGGACACCACCGCGCGCCCGACCAGCCCGGTCTCCGACCTCCCCGAGGCCGACCCAGCCCGGCCGGCCCAGCCAGCGCAGCCCGGCCGGCCGGCCCAGCCAGCGCAGCCCGGCCGGAGCAAGCCGGAGCAGGGCGTGGGTAACCAGGAGGCGGACCGGGCAGCGGCTGCCTATCCTTGGCCACGACATGCAGAATCCAGCCTCACCCGCCGCGACCGATCCCGTTCGGGAGTTGCAGCGTCGCCTCTCTCCGCTGATGTTCCGCGACCAGCGTCACCTGCGCCGTCGACTCGACGGGTTGCGGAAGCTACGCGACCCGCAGCGACGCGAGTCGGTGCTGGCGGAGATCGTCGCCGAGACGGCTGCGGCGGAGGGCCGGCTGGAGCGGCGGAAAGCCGCGGTCCCGAAGATCGTCTACCCGGCCAGTCTGCCGGTCAGCGAGCGCAAGGACGACATCGCCGCCGCGATCCGCGACCACCAGGTGGTGATCGTGGCAGGCGAGACCGGCTCGGGCAAGACCACCCAGCTACCGAAGATCTGCCTGGAGCTGGGGCGCGGGGTGCACGGGTTGATCGGCCACACCCAGCCCCGGCGGCTGGCCGCGCGTACGGTGGCCGACCGGATCGCCGAGGAGTTGGGGACCGAACTCGGTGACGTGGTCGGCTACAAGGTGCGCTTCACCGATCAGGTGAGCGAGAACAGCCTGGTCAAGCTGATGACCGACGGCATCCTGCTGGCCGAGTTGCAGACCGACCGGATGCTGCGCCAGTACGACACGCTGATCATTGACGAGGCGCACGAGCGCAGCCTCAACATCGACTTCATTCTCGGGTACCTCAGGCAGCTCCTGCCGCGCCGTCCCGACCTCAAGATGATCATCACCTCGGCGACCATCGAGACCGACCGGTTCGCGCGGCACTTCGCCGGGCCACCGACCGCCGAGCATCCCGACGGCGAGCCGGCACCGGTGGTGGAGGTCTCCGGCCGGACCTACCCGGTCGAGGTGCGCTACCGGCCACTGGTCGAGGTCGCCGAAGGCGACGAGGAGGACGCGGACGAGGAGAACGTCCGCGATCAGATCCAGGCCATCGGCGACGCCGTCGAGGAGCTGGCCGCCGAGGGGCCGGGCGACATCCTGGTCTTCCTCAGCGGTGAGCGGGAGATCCGGGACACCGCCGAGGCGCTGGGCAAGCTGGTGCAGAACAAGCGGTCGCTGCTCGGCACCGAGATCCTGCCGCTGTACGCCCGACTCAGCGTCGCCGAGCAGCACCGGGTCTTCGCCCCGCACGGCGGGCGGCGGGTGGTGCTGGCCACAAACGTGGCGGAGACCTCGCTGACCGTACCCGGCATCAAGTACGTGGTGGATCCCGGCACCGCCCGGATCTCCCGCTACTCGCAGCGGCTGAAGGTGCAGCGGCTGCCGATCGAGGCGATCTCCCAGGCCAGCGCCAACCAGCGCAAGGGCCGCTGCGGGCGTACCTCGGACGGCATCTGCGTCCGGCTCTACGACGAGCAGGACTTCGACTCCCGTCCCGAGTTCACCGACCCGGAGATCCTGCGGACCAACCTGGCCTCGGTCATCCTCCAGATGACCGCCATCGGCCTGGGCGACATCGCCGCGTTCCCGTTCATCGACCCGCCGGACCGTCGCAACATCACCGACGGGGTGAACCTGCTGCACGAGTTGGGCGCGATCGACCCGGCCGAAACCGAGCCGGCGAAACGGCTCACCACCCTCGGCCGGCGGCTGGCCCAGTTGCCGGTCGACCCCCGGCTGGCCCGGATGGTGCTGGAGGGCGAACGCAACGGCTGCGCCAGCGAGGTGATGGTGATCGCCGCGGCCCTGTCGATCCAGGATCCGCGTGAGCGGCCGGCGGACAAGCAGGCCCAGGCCGACCAGGCGCACGCCCGGTTCGCCGACAAGGAGTCCGACTTCGTCGCGTACCTCAACCTGTGGCGGTACCTGCGGGAGCAGCAGCGGGCGCTCTCCTCCAGCGCGTTCCGCCGGATGTGTCGGGCCGAGTACCTCAACTACCTGCGGGTCCGGGAGTGGCAGGACATCGTCAGTCAGTTGCGGCAGGTGCTGCGTACCCCTGACGACAAGAACCGGGGACGCGGCCGGCGGGGCGCCACGGACGGCGCGCCCGACGGCGGCGGGCGACGCCAGGCCGGCGCGGACCTGCCTGAGGAGATCGACACACCGAAGGTGCACCAGTCGCTGCTGCCCGGTCTGCTGTCGCACATCGGCCTCAAGGACGCGCAGAAGCACGAGTACCTGGGAGCGCGCGGGGCGAAGTTCGCCCTGTTCCCGGGTTCGGCGCTGTTCCGCAAGCCACCCCGCTGGGTGATGGCCGCCGAGCTGGTGGAGACCTCCCGGCTGTGGGGGCGGGTGAATGGGCGGATCGAACCGGAGTGGGTCGAACCGCTCGCCCAGCACCTGGTCAAGCGCAGCTACAGCGAGCCGCACTGGGAGAAGAGGCAGGCGGCGGTGATGGCGTACGAGAAGGTCACCCTCTTCGGCGTCCCGCTTGTCACCTCCCGGAAGGTCAACTTCGGTCGGATCGACCCGACGCTGAGCCGGGAGCTGTTCATCCGGCACGCGCTGGTGGAGGGCGACTGGTCCACCCACCACCAGTTCTGGCGGGACAACCAGCGGCTCCTGACCGAGATCGAGGAGTTGGAGAACCGCGCCCGGCGACGCGACATCCTGGTCGACGACGAAACGATCTTCCAGTTCTACGACGAGCGGATCCCGGCCGAGGTGGTCTCCGGGCGGCACTTCGACAGCTGGTGGAAGACGACCCGGCGGGAGCGGCCAGAACTACTCACCTTCACCCGGGAGCTGCTTGTCAACGCGGGCCGGGGCGGGCTGGACGAGGCCGACTACCCCGACGAGTGGCGGGCCGACGGGGTGGCGCTGCCGCTGACGTACACGTTCGACCCGGGTACGGCGACCGACGGTGTGACGGTGGACATCCCGTTGCCGTTGCTCAACCAGGTGCCCGCCGAGAGCTTCGACTGGCAGGTGCCGGGGCTGCGTGAGGAACTGGTCGTCGCGCTGATCCGGTCGCTGCCGAAGCCGATCCGGCGCAATTTCGTGCCGGTGCCCGACTACGCCCGCGCCGCGCTGGCCGCGATCACCCCCGGAGAGGAGCCGCTGCTGGACGCGTTGACCCGGCAGTTGCGACGGATGACCGGGGTCACCGTGCCCCGGGACGCCTGGGATCTGGGCAAGCTGCCGCCGCACCTGCGGGTCACCTTCCGGGTGCTCGGTGACGACGACAAACCGGTCGCCGAGGGCAAGGACCTGCCGGCCCTGCAACGCCAACTCAAGGCGGAGGTACGCCAGGTGGTGGCCGCCGCCGCGCCGGAGGTGTCCCGTTCGGGGCTGACCGGCTGGGAGATCGGTACGCTGCCGCGCACCATCGAGCAGGTACGGGCCGGGTACGGGGTGACTGCCTACCCGGCGCTTGTGGACGAGGGCGCCACGGTCGGGGTGAAGGTGTTCGACTCCCCGGCCGAGCAGGAGGCCGCGCACTGGGCCGGCACCCGTCGGCTGCTGCGGCTGACCGTGCCGTCGCCGGCGAAGTTCCTTCAGGGGCGGCTGACCAACGAGGCGAAGCTGGCGTTGTCCCGTAACCCGCACGGCGGGGTGCAGGCGTTGATCGAGGACGCGGCCGGCGCGGCCATCGACAAGCTGATCATCGACGCGGGCGGTCCGGCCTGGGACGAGGTGGGTTTCGCCGCGCTGCGCGAAATGGTCCGGGCCGAGCTGGTCGACACGGTGGTGGCGGTGATGGACCGGGTCCGGGCGGTGCTCGCCATCGCGTACGCGGTGCAGCAGCGCCTCGGCGCGACGCGGAACCTGGCCGTGGTGGCCGCCCTGGCCGACATCCGCAACCAGCTCACCGGCCTCGTGCACGCCGGTTTCATCACCGAGGCCGGGTACGCCCGGCTGCCCGACCTGCTGCGCTACCTGACCGCGATCGAGCGCCGGCTGGACCGGCTGCCCGGTAACCCGGCGCGGGACAAGCAGCAGCAGGACCGCGTCACGGTGGTGCAGCGCGAGTACGACGAGCTGCTGGCCGCGCTGCCCCCGGCGCGACGCTCGTCTCAGGCGGTGCGCCAGATCCGCTGGATGATCGAGGAGCTACGGGTCAGCATCTTCGCCCAGGCCCTAGGCACCCCCTACCCCGTCTCCGAACAACGCATCTACCGCGCCATGGACAACGCCGAAGCCCACTGACCCCACCCCTGTCCCGCAAGATCGTGGAGAGCGGGTCAGGGTAGGGGTTCGACGCCGGGTGGGAGTTGGGCGGTGGCGGTGGCGGTGTGGACGTAGTCGAGCAGGATGCGGCGTAGCTCGCGGCCAGCGTGGGTGGGCACCGCGTCCCGGCGACGGGCCACGGCGATGGTCCGGCGTACGCCGGGTGGGGCGAGCCGGGTGACGCGAATGCCGGCCCGGCGGGCCACCACCATGCCGGGTACCACGGCGATGCCCAGCCCGGCCTCGACGAAGCTGAGCACTGCGTCCATCTCACCGCCGTCCACCGACAGGGTCGGTTCGAAGCCGGCGTCCCGGCACGCCTGGAGGGTGGCGTCGCGCAGGTCGTAACCCTCGCGGAACATCACCATCGGCTGGTCGCGCAGGTCGGTGATGCGCAGGTCGGCACCGGGCGTGGCGGTGGGCACCGGGTCTACCGAGGCGACCACCAGACTCTCGGTGAGGATCGGGTCGGCTCGCAGGCCGGGGTCGGTGCCCTGGGCGGGCATGATGATCAGCGCCAGGTCGAGGTCGCCGCGGAGCAGGTCACGGACGAGGTCCTGCGAGCCGCCCTCCTCCATCCGCAGGTCGACGGTGGGGTGGGCGTCGCGGAACCGGCGGAGCACCGGCGGGGCGAGCGAGGTGGCGAGGCTGGGGGTGGCACCGAGGCGTACCCGGCCGCGCCGCAGGCCGACCAGTTCCTGCACCTCCCGGGTGGCGGTCTCGACGTCGGCCAGGATCCGCTTGGCCAGCGGCAGCAGCACCTCCCCCGCCGCGGTGAGCGTTATGTTGCCCCTTACCCGCTCGAACAGGGGCGCACCGAGGGTGTCCTCCAGTGCGTGAATTTGCTTACTCAATGAGGGCTGGGTGATGCCCACGATGTCGGCCGCCTGGGTGAAATGTCGTACTTCAGCCACCGCGACGAAGTACTTCAGCTGATGGAGCTGCATCTACATAGCTTATGGCTATCAAGCCTGCGGTGTCGATGCATTGGACGACTGATCAAAGTGCTCCTAGCGTCGGTCGAGTGGTAGTCACGACGAGAACCCGGTCGCCCATCCGATCCAATGTCGGCCTCAAGGCCGTCATGGCGGTGACGGGCATCCTGCTGGTGCTGTTCCTCATCGCCCACATGCTGGGCAACCTGAAGATCTTCTCGGGCGCGACATCGTTCGACCACTACGCGCACTGGCTGCGTGAACTCGGCGTCCCGCTGCTGCCCAGCGCCGGGTTCCTGTGGATCCAACGGGTCGGCCTGCTGGCGGCGGTGCTGCTGCACATCTGGGCCGCCACGGTCCTGGCGCTGCGCGCCCGGGCCGCCCGGCCGGTGCGCTACGCCCACCGCAAGAAGGTCCGGGGCAGCTACGCGGCCCGCACCATGCGCTGGGGCGGCGTGATCATCCTGCTCTTCGTGGTCTACCACATCCTCGACCTGACCACCGGCACGCTGAACCCGGTCGGTGACCCGTCTCGGCCGTACGCGAATGTGGTCGCCGACTTCGCCCCGGAGCGCTGGTACGTCACGCTCTTCTACGCCGTGGCGGTCGTCGCGCTCGGCTTCCACCTGCGGCACGGCGTGTTCAGCGCGCTGCGCAGCCTCGGCCAGCAGACCCCGAGCGGCGAGCAGCGGGCCCGGGCGGTGGCGCTGGTCTTCGCCGTCGTGCTCTGTGCCGGCTACCTCGTGGTCCCGTTCGCCGTACTCACCGGATTGGTGTCCTGACCATGGATCTGTTCACCGAGGGCGACCCGATCGCCGACACCAGGGCTCCCGACGGACCGATCGAGACCCGCTGGGAACGTCGCCGCTTCGAGGCGAAGCTGGTCAACCCGGCCAACCGCCGCAAGATGACAGTCATCGTGGTCGGCACCGGCCTGGCCGGCGGCTCCGCCGCCGCCACGCTCGCCGAACAGGGCTACCGGGTCAAGTCCTACTGCTACCAGGACAGCCCCCGCCGGGCGCACTCGATCGCCGCGCAGGGCGGCATCAACGCCGCCAAGAACTACCGCAACGACGGCGACTCGGTGCACCGGCTCTTCTACGACACCGTCAAGGGCGGTGACTTCCGCTCCCGCGAGTCGAACGTGCACCGGCTGGCCGAGGTCTCGGTCAACATCATCGACCAGTGCGTCGCCCAGGGTGTGCCGTTCGCCCGCGAGTACGGCGGCCTGCTCGACACCCGGTCGTTCGGCGGCGCGCAGGTGCAGCGCACCTTCTACGCCCGGGGCCAGACGGGCCAGCAGCTGCTGCTCGGGGCGTACCAGGCGGTGGAGCGGCAGATCGGCCTGGGCAACGTGGAGATGAACTCCCGGCACGAGATGCTGGAGCTGATCGTCGTCGACGGCAAGGCCCGGGGCATCGTGGTCCGGGACATGGTCACCGGCGAGATCACCACGGAGTTCGCCGACGCCGTGGTGCTCGCCTCCGGCGGCTACGGCAACGTCTTCTACCTCTCCACAAACGCGAAGGGCTGCAACGTCACCGCCACCTGGCGGGCGCACCGCAAGGGCGCGTACTTCGCCAACCCCTGCTACACCCAGATCCACCCGACCTGCATCCCGGTTTCCGGCGACCACCAGTCGAAGCTGACCCTGATGAGCGAGTCGCTGCGCAACGACGGCCGGGTGTGGGTGCCGAAGGCCAAGGACGACGACCGCGACCCCCGCGACATCCCCGAAGACGAGCGCGACTACTACCTGGAGCGCATCTACCCGTCCTTCGGCAACCTGGTGCCCCGCGACATCGCCTCCCGCGCCGCGAAGAACGTCTGCGACGAGGGCCGGGGCGTGGGCCCGACGAAGCTCGGGGTCTACCTCGACTTCGCCGACGCCATCGACCGGCTGGGCCGCAAGGCCATCGAGGCCAAGTACGGCAACCTCTTCGAGATGTACGAGCGGATCACCGGCGAGGACCCGTACGAGGTCCCGATGCGGATCTACCCCGCCGTGCACTACACGATGGGCGGCCTCTGGGTCGATTACGACCTCCAGTCGACGATCCCCGGCCTGTTCGTCATCGGTGAGGCGAACTTCTCCGACCACGGCGCGAACCGGCTCGGCGCCTCGGCGCTGATGCAGGGCCTGGCCGACGGGTACTTCGTGCTGCCCAACACGGTCGCCAACTACCTCGCCGACGGTCCGTTCGAGAAGGTCGACGCGACCCACCCGGCGGCCGTCGAGGCCCGTCGCGACGTGGAGGACCGCATCCAGCGTCTCCTCGCGATCAACGGTGACCGCACGGTGGACTCGTTCCACCGTGAGCTGGGCCAGATCATGTGGGAGCACTGCGGCATGGAGCGCTCCGAGGCCGGGCTGCGCAAGGCCATCGACGAGATCCGTGCCCTGCGTGAGCAGTTCTGGCAGCGGGTACGGGTGCCGGGCAACGGCGAAGGGCTGAACCAGTCGCTGGAGAAGGCCGGCCGGGTCGCCGACTTCTTCGAGCTGGCCGAGCTGATGTGCATCGACGCCCTGCACCGCGAGGAGTCCTGCGGCGGCCACTTCCGCGCCGAGCACCAGACTCCCGAGGGCGAGGCCCAGCGCGACGACGAGCGGTTCGCGTACGTCGCGGCCTGGGAGTTCACCGCCACGGGCGAACTCTCGGTGCTGCACAAGGAAAACCTGAACTTCGAATACGTCCACCCCACGCAGCGGAGCTACAAGTGAACCTGACCCTGCGCATCTGGCGCCAGTCCGGCCCCCAGGACAAGGGTCGGATGGTGAAGTACCAGGTCGACGACGTCTCCCCGGACATGTCGTTCCTGGAGATGCTCGACGTGCTCAACGAGCGGCTCATCCTCGCCGGTGAGGAGCCGGTGGCCTTCGACCACGACTGCCGTGAGGGCATCTGCGGCATGTGCGGCCTCATGATCAACGGGGACGCGCACGGCCCGCAGCGCGGCACCACCGCCTGTCAGCTGCACATGCGGCAGTTCAAAGACGGCGACACCATCGACATCGAGCCGTGGCGGGCCCGGGCCTTCCCGGTCATCAAGGACCTGGTGGTCAACCGCAACGCCTTCGACAAGATCATCGCTGCCGGTGGGTACGTCACCGCGCCGACCGGCAGCGCCCCGGAGGCGCACTCCGTGCCGGTGGCCAAGGCCGATGCCGACTCGGCCTTCGAGTCCGCCGCCTGCATCGGCTGCGGCGCCTGCGTGGCGGCCTGCCCGAACGGCTCCGGCATGCTGTTCACCGCCGCCAAGGTCACCCAGCTGTCGCTGCTGCCGCAGGGCCAGCCGGAGCGCTACACCCGGGTGATCGGCATGGTCGACGCGCACGACGAGGCCGGCTTCGGCGGCTGCACCAACGCCGGCGAGTGCACCGTGGTCTGCCCGAAGGGCATCCCGCTGACCACCATCGGCCGCCTCAACCGCGACTACCTGGCCGCCACCACCCGCCACGCCGACACCCCCGGCACCTGACCCACCCACCCCACCCCCACCCCCACCCATCTCCTCCGTTGATCATGAGGTTGGCGGCAGTTTGAAGATCAACGACTGCCGCCAACCTCATGATCAACACATCGGGAGGTGGGGTTTGTCGGTTTGGGGGTAGAGGGTTGGGGACGGCGGCGAGGAGGAGGCGGCATGCGGGCACTTACCTGGCACGGCAAGCGGGACGTACGGGTCGAGGAGGTGCCCGACCCGAGGATCGAGGACCCGACCGACGCGATCGTGCGGATCACCTCCACCGCCATCTGCGGCTCCGACCTGCACCTGTACGAAGTCCTGGGGCCCTACCTCAAGCCGGGTGACATCCTCGGCCACGAACCGATGGGCATCGTCGAGGAGGTCGGGCGCGGGGTGACCCGCCTCAAGCCCGGCGACCGGGTGGTGGTGCCGTTCAACATCGCCTGCGGATCCTGCTGGATGTGCCAGCGGCAGCTCTACGCCCAGTGCGAGACCACCCAGGTCACCGCCGAGGGCAAGGGCGCCGCCCTGTTCGGCTACACCTCCCTCTACGGCGCGGTGCCCGGCGGGCAGGCCCAGCTCCTCCGCGTCCCGCACGCCGAGTTCGGCCCGATCAAGGTGCCGGCCGACGGGCCGGACGAGCGGTGGCTCTACCTCTCCGACATTCTGCCGACCGCCTGGCAGGCGGTGAAGTACGCCGACACGCCGCGCGGCGGCACCCTGGCGGTCTTCGGGCTGGGGCCGGTCGGCCAGTTCTGCGCCCGCATCGGCCGCCACCTCGGCGCCGAGCGGGTGATCGGCCTCGACGTGGTGCCGGAGCGGCTGGAGATGGCCCGCCGGCACGGTGTGGAGGTGCTCGACATCTCCCAGCTCGACGACGTGCCCGGCACGTTGATCGACCTGGTGGACGGACGCGGGCCGGACGCCGTGATCGACGCGGTCGGGATGGAGTCGCACGGCGCGCCGCTGGGCAAGATGGCTCAGGCCGCCGCCGGACTGCTGCCGGACAAGATTGCCCAGCCGATGATTGACAAGATCGGGGTGGACCGGCTGGTCGCGCTCAAGGCCGCACTCAAGGCCGTCCGACGCGGCGGCACCGTCTCCATCTCCGGGGTGTACGGCGGCGAGGTCGACCCGTTGCCGCTGATGGAGATGTTCGACCGGGGCATCCAGGTGCGGATGGGTCAGTGCCACGTGCGGCGCTGGACCGACGAGATCATCCCGCTGCTCACCGACGACGACCCGCTCGGCGTGGCCGACCTGCGTACCCACCGGCTGCCGCTGGAGGAGGCGCCACAGGCGTACGAGATGTTCCAGAAGAAGCAGGACGGCTGCGTGAAGGTCGTCCTCACCCCGTGAGCCCGGCCACGGGATCACGCACGTCGATCCTTCGGCCTAGGGTGTGTCGTGGACACACCAGGGGACCGACGGGAGAGACGAGTGGCCATCCGGATGGACCGCAGGACCGCGCTCGGCCTGGGCACCGTGGCGACGGCCGGCACCGTGTTCGGCACCGCGGTGCCCGCCGCCGCTGACCCCGCAGCGGCGGCGACCACGGGAGGCGTGCCGCGCGGCGACCGCGAACGGTTCGCCGCCCGCATCGCCGCCGTCTTCCAGCGGGAGAGCAGCCGGGCCGGCGGCAACTGGCAGGCGTACGTCAGCCTGGCCGGCCCGGACGGGCCGCTGGTGGCGGTGGACGAGTCGGCGGACCTGCGGATCGAGGCGTACAGCGTCAACAAGATCGCCGTGGCGGTCGCGGTGCTGGACAAGGTCGACCGGGGTCTGCTCACCCTCGACCACCAGGTGGAGGTGACCGAGGCGATCGTGGTGCCTGGTGGCGACGGCATCTTCAGCCTGGACGGCGCCTACCCCAGCCTCGTCACCGTCGGCCACGTCCTGGCGAACCTGCTTACCGTCTCCGACGACACCGCGGTACGGCTCTGCGGGCTGGTCTGCCCGGCCGCCGAGGTCAACCAGATCCTGGTCGCGAAGGGCTTCCCGAACACCCAGGTGCAGCCGGTGGCCAACCCGAACCGCTTCTTCCTGGGTACCAGCACGCCACGGGAGACCCACGACCTGCTGCGGGCGCTTGTCGCCGGCACCCTGCTCTCCCCCGCCTCGACCGACCGGGTGCTGCGGCTGCTGCGCTCGCCGGTGGCCTTCACCGACGGCGTACGGCGCGAGATGTCCTCCGCCGAACGGGCCCGCGTCGCCACCAAGGCCGGCTGGTTCGTCGACGCCCGACACGAAGCTGGCGTGATCTTCGACACCGCCGGCGCGCCACTTGTGACGTACGCCCTCTTCGCCGACGGGCAGGCCGGCGCGGACGACTTCGGCGCCACCCACCCCGCCGTGCAGGCACGGGCCCGGTGGGGCCGGCGGGTCATGGACCTCACCGCCGGTTTCGGCGGCACCGGCACCACCCACCGCAAGCACACGTACCGCCCCAGCAACGGCGGCTGAACCCTGCCGGTGACGGCTACCGTGGACCTCGGGGATCAACCAAGGGGGAACCATGCGGGCGCCGAACGAGCCGAGCGGACGTACCACCGGTCGGCGGATCACCGGGTCGGTGGCGGGCCTGGCCGCGTTGGCCGGGCTCGCCGGAGCGGCCTGGGCCGCGCGGAACGTGCCGGCCGCGATCGGCGGCCGGCTGGCCGGCGCTCGCGCCGAACGGGCGGCGCGGTCACCACAGTTCCGCGACGGCACCTTCCACAACCGGACGGACACCCGCACGATGGTGCCCGTCAGCGACCGCAACCTGTTCCGGGAACTGCTCTTCGGCAAGCAGAAGCGTCGGCCGGGCGCACCCGTGCCGCTGCTGCGGCCGGCCGCCGAGACCGGAATCGACCCGGCGCGCGAGCTGAACGTCGTCTGGTACGGCCACGCCTCCGCCCTGATCGAGATCGAGGGTCGACGGGTGCTGCTGGACCCGGTGTGGAGTGACAGGTGCTCCCCCTCGACGGCGGTCGGCCCGCGCCGGCTGCACGAACCGCCGGTACGCCTCGACGAACTGCCCCACCTCGACGCGATCCTGATCTCCCACGACCACTACGACCACCTCGACATGGGTACGGTGCGGGAGCTGACCGCCCGGCAGTCGGCACCGTTCCTGGTGCCGCTCGGGGTCGGTGCCCACCTCGACCGCTGGGGCGTACCGGCGGAGCGGATCATCGAGTTGGACTGGTCGCAGACCCACCGGGTGGCCGAGCTGGAGATCACCTGCACCGCCGCCCAGCACTTCTCCGGCCGGGGCCTGCGCCGCAACGGCACGCTGTGGAGTTCCTGGGTGGTGGCCGGTCAGCAGCGCCGCGTCTACTACACCGGAGACTCCGGCTACTTCGGCGGGTACGCCGAGATCGGCGCCGCACACGGCCCGTTCGACGTGACGCTGATGCAGATCGGCGCGTACGACCATGCCTGGCCGGGCATCCACATGTTCCCGGAGGAGGCGGTCGCCGCCCACCTGGACCTGCGCGGCGGGCTCTTCCTGCCGGTGCACTGGGCCACGTTCAATCTCGCCCTGCACGACTGGTCCGAGCCGGTGGACCGGCTCTGGGCCGAGGCGAAGGCCCGCGACGTGCGGCTGGCCGTGCCGCGCCCCGGCGAGCGGGTGGTGGTCGACGACCCGCCGCCGGTCGACGGCTGGTGGCAGGCCATCGCCTGATCGGGCGGTGACCCGACGGGTCCGAGCCGCCGCCTCAGAGGACGAACGCGTCGGTCCAGAGGGCGCCGGAGCGGCCGGAGAGCGCATCCAGCATCGCCACCGCCTGGCCGTCGGTGAGCTGGGCGACGAAGTCCACGATGGCCCGGCCGCGCGCCTTGCCGAGCCGGTCCGGGGTACGCGGATGCAGTTCCGCCTCGGCCAGTTCCACCAGGTCGTGCAGCCGCCGGGGCAGCCGGGACTCCTCCTCCGGATCCAGCAGCCACTCCCGCAGCGCCTCGACCAGGGTGTCGAGCAACCGCGCCTGCCCACGCTGGTGCAACGCCAGGTCCGGACGGGCCAGCACGAACCGGTGGTGCACGAACTTGAGCACCTGCACCTCGTGCCACTGCGCCGGGGCCAGCAGCACGTGCCCGGAGCGCACGGCGGGCTGCTCGACGACGGTGATCGCGTCCACGAACCGGGTGGTCCACCGGGCGGAGAAGCGGGCCACGTACTGCTCCGCCTCGATCGAACCGTCGAACGGCAACGCGAGCAGCCCCTCGACCAGTTCCTCCCGGACATGCTCGACGGCGGCGGCGAACGCCTCGTCGTCGGCGATCCAGGCGTCCTTGTGGTGCAGTTGGCGACGCAGCCGCTCGATCGACGAGCCGGGCCGACGGGCCGAGGTGGCCAGCGCGGAGTCGGTGATCGCCCGCAGATGGCCGCCCTCGCGCTGCCAGGCCATCAGCTCGGCGGCCACCGCGCCCTGCTGGAGCACACCGACCCGGTAGAAATCCTCCACGTCGTGGATGGCGTACGCGATGTCGTCGGCGGTGTCCATCACCGACGCCTCGACGGTCTGCTGCCAGTCGGCGATCCGGCCGGCGAACGGTGCCCGGGCCTGCCGCAGGTCGTCCAGTTCGGTGCGGTACGCCCCAAACTTCAGCGAGCCGCTGTCCGGATCGTCCGGCGGCGGGGTCGCCCCGCGCGGCGGCGGATCCATCGTCCGGGGGTGCGGGTCGGGGTGGTCCAGCCGGGTCCACGGGTACTTCAGCATCGCCGCCCGCACCGCGGCGGTCAGGTCCAGGCCGGTGGTCGCCGCGCCCCGGATCTCGGTCGAGGTGACGATCCGGTACGACTGGGCGTTGCCCTCGAACCCGTCGGTCAGGCCGAGCCGGTGCCGGGCCAGCCGGTCCAGCACCCGCTCCCCCAGATGCCCGAAGGGCGGATGCCCGAGATCGTGGGCGAGCGCGGCGGCCTCCACCACGTCCGGGTCGCAGCCGCCGAGCTTCTCCACCAGGTCGCGTTGGTGGTCGTCGGCGGTGAGCCGCTCGGCGATCGCCCGGGCCACCTGGGCGACCTTCAGGCTGTGGGTCAGCCGGTTGTGCACCAGCAGCCCGGACCCGCCCGGGCTGACCACCTGGGTGACGCCGCCGAGCCGGGTGAAGAACGGCGAGCCGACGATGCGGTCCCGGTCGGCCCGGAACGGGCTGGTCGCCAGGTCGCCGAGGGTCCGCGCGCTGCCGCCGAAGAGTCGGCGCGCCCGGGGGTCCGCAGGTGGTTCCATGATCGCCACGGTAGCCCGGCAGAATGCACCACGGAACCCACACCCGAAGGCGGAGCGACATCGTGACCCTCTCTGTTCATCAGCGCATCGCCGAGGAACTCGGCGTCGCCGAGCGCCAGGTACGCGCGGCCGTGGAACTGCTCGACGGTGGTGCCACCGTGCCGTTCATCGCGCGGTACCGGAAGGAGGCCACCGGCCTGCTCGACGACACCCAGTTGCGCACCCTGGAGGAGCGCCTGCGGTACCTGCGCGAGCTGGACGAGCGGCGCGCGGCGGTGCTGGAGTCCATCCGCTCCCAGGGCAAGCTCGACGAGGCCCTGGAAGCACAGATCATGGCGGCCGACTCGAAGTCCCGCCTGGAGGACATCTACCTGCCGTACAAGCCGAAGCGGCGGACCCGGGCGCAGATCGCCCGCGAGGCCGGGCTGGAGCCCCTCGCCGACACGCTGCTCGGCGACCCGACGCAGGATCCCCGTACGGTGGCGGCGGCGTTCGTCGACGCCGACAAGGGCGTGGCCGACGCCGCCGCCGCGCTGGACGGGGCGCGGGCCATCCTGATCGAGCGGTTCGCCGAGGACGCCGACCTGATCGGCACGCTGCGCGAGCAGATGTGGTCGCGGGGCCGGCTGGTGTCCCGGGTACGCGAAGGACAGGAGAGCGCCGGAGCGAAGTTCGCCGACTACTTCGACTTCGCCGAGCCGTACCCGAAGCTGCCCTCGCACCGCATCCTGGCCATGTTCCGGGGCGAGAAGGAGGGCGTGCTCGACCTGACCATGGACCCGGAGACCGAGGGCGACCTCGACGCGGTGGTCACCGGGCCCACCCGTTACGAGGCCGCCATCGCCGGCCGGTTCGGGGTGAGCGACCAGGGGCGGCCCGCCGACCGGTGGCTCGCCGACACGGTCCGCTGGGCGTGGCGTACCCGGATCCTCATCCACCTCGGTGCCGACCTGCGGATGCGACTCTGGCAGGCGGCCGAGGAGGAGGCCGTCCGGGTCTTCGCCACGAACCTGCGGGACCTGCTGCTGGCCGCGCCAGCCGGCGCCCGGCCCACCATGGGGTTGGACCCGGGCCTGCGGACCGGGGTGAAGGTGGCCGTGGTGGACGCCACCGGCAAGGTGGTCGCCACCGACACGATCTACCCGCACGAGCCGCGCCGGCAGTGGGACGCGTCCCTGCACACCCTCGCCACGCTGGCCGCCGCGCACAGGGTCGAGCTGGTCGCGATCGGCAACGGCACCGCCAGCCGGGAGACCGACAAGCTGGCCGGTGACCTGATCAAGCGGCACCCGGAGCTGAAGCTGACCAAGGTGGTGGTCTCCGAGGCCGGCGCGTCGGTCTACTCGGCCTCCGCGTACGCCGCCCAGGAACTGCCGGGCCTGGACGTGTCGCTGCGCGGCGCGGTCTCCATCGCCCGCCGGCTGCAGGACCCGCTCGCCGAACTGGTGAAGATCGACCCGCGCTCCATCGGCGTCGGGCAGTACCAGCACGACCTGTCCGAGGTGAAGCTCTCCCGGTCGCTGGACGCGGTGGTGGAGGACTGCGTCAACGGCGTCGGCGTCGACGTCAACACGGCGTCCGCGCCGCTGCTGACCCGGGTCTCCGGCATCGGCGCCGGGCTGGCCGAGAACATCGTGCTGCACCGGGACGCCAACGGCCCGTTCCGCACCCGGGCCGAGCTGAAGAAGGTGGCCCGACTCGGCCCGAAGGCGTTCGAGCAGTGCGCCGGCTTCCTGCGCATCCCCGGCGGCGACGACCCGCTGGACTCCTCAAGCGTGCACCCCGAGGCGTACCCGGTGGTGCGCCGGATCCTGGCCAGCACCGGCCAGGATCTGCGGTCCATCATCGGCAAGAGCACCATCCTGCGGGGCCTGCGCGCCACCGACTTCGTCGACGACACGTTCGGCCTGCCCACGGTCACCGACATCCTCGCCGAGTTGGAGAAGCCGGGCCGCGACCCACGGCCGGAGTTCAAAACCGCGACCTTCGTCGAGGGCGTGGAGAAGATCAGTGACCTGACGCCGGGGATGGTCCTGGAAGGTGTGGTCACCAACGTGGCGGCGTTCGGCGCGTTCGTGGACGTCGGGGTGCACCAGGACGGGCTGGTGCACGTGTCGGCGATGTCCCGCACCTTCGTGAAGGACCCCCGCGACGTGGTCAAGTCCGGCGACGTGGTCAAGGTCAAGGTGCTGGACGTCGACGTGCCGCGCAAGCGGATCTCGCTGACCCTCCGCCTCGACGACGAAGCGGAGCCCGGCGCAGGGCGTGCCGGCGGCCGGGGTGACGCAGGCCAGCAGGGACGTGGCCGGCAGAGCAGCCAGGGCCACGGCGGGCAGGGCAGGGCCGGTCAGGGTGGGCAGGGGCGTGCCGGTCAGGGCGGGCAGGGCCGTGGTGCGCAGGGCGGGCAGGTGCGCCAGGGACGCAGCGGTGCAGCACCCGCCGACGGTGCGATGGCCGACGCGCTCCGCCGCGCCGGCCTGCTCTAGAGCGAGCCTCCCTCGCCAACGGCCGCGTCCGGCGGGACGCGTGCCCAGTCCCGCTGGACACGGCCGTTGGCACCAGCCGAGGCATATACCACCTCGCGCCCTTTGCTCTGCTTCAACGGACGCAACGGTTTTGGCGCACCGCTGGTGCGTGGGTTGAAGCAGAGCAAAGGGCGTCAACCCGCATACGCCGGCCCCCGGCCGAAACGGACCGCTGTGGGTGGGAGACGACCCTCAAGGATGCGGCTGTTGAGCCAGCGCGGGTGCCTGAGCCCGTACACCGGAGACCGCCGTTGAAGCCGTACACCGATGGCAGCCGAGCGGGGAGCGAGCGCCAAGGGGCGGTAGCGGGTGGCGTACCGTCGGGTCGTGGTGAGCGACGGCGGCCCGGACTGGCGGGAGACGCGGCAGCAGGCGGTGCTGGCACACGCGGCGGCCGCGCAGCGGCGCCGGGAGGCCGAGCAGGCGGAGGCGGCGGCGCTGGTCAGCGCGTTCGTCGCCGAGGCGCGGCGGCGCGGCCTGGCCACCACCCGACTTGTCGCCCGGTCACATGACGGCCGGGCCCGCTACCGGACCGGCCTGCACGGCTGGTACATCGATCGGGCGCGCAGCCGGGCGGTCGACGTGGACGGTCGTTTTCACCTGCTGACCGTGCCGCGCTCGCTGCGCGCCCGGCTTTTTGGCGCCGACCCACAGCCCGATCCGGCCCCGCTGATCGTCGGCGAAGGCGCTCGGGACGGCGAGTCGCTACCGCTGCGGATCATGTTGCAGCGGCGGCTCGACGCGGTCGACGCAGACCTCTGACCAGCGACTACGCGACACACCCGGAGTGACGCGGCACGCCGGGACGCGTGTCTTTTGCGCGTCCTCGCAGGTTGACGTGTCGGGATCCGTGTCGACTGTCGCTATTTTCCGATGTCACGAGTGATCAGTCTGATACAACCCGTTTGTCTGCTATGACCGGTTGACGTACGGAGGTCAGAACGGTGCCCGTATCCTCGGTGACCGCGCCGATACGCCCGCCCCGGCCCACGCGGCCGGGCGACCCGGTCAAACGGCTGTTCGACGTGGTCGTCGCGACCGCGCTGCTGCTGCTGACCGCGCCGCTGATGGCGGCAGTCGCGGCGGCGATCGCGGTGCGGCTGGGCCGACCGATGCTCTTCCGGCAGTGCCGCATCGGGCGGAACGACCGACCGTTCGAGTTGATCAAATTTCGCACCATGCGGGCGCCTGACCCGGCCCGGGGGTTGCTGACCGACGCCGACCGGCTCACCCCGCTCGGCCGTTGGCTACGGGCCACCAGCCTGGACGAGCTGCCGACACTCTGGTGCGTGCTGCGGGGTGACATGAGCATCGTCGGTCCCCGACCGCTGCTGCCGGAGTATCTGAGCAGGTACTCCCCCACCCAGGCGCGACGGCACGAGGTCCGCCCGGGCATCACCGGGCTGGCCCAGGTACGCGGGCGCAACAGCCTCGACTGGGACGCCAAGTTCTCGCTCGACGTGGAGTACGTGACCAGCCGCAGCCTCCGCCTCGACCTGTCGATCCTGGCCGCCACCGTCGGCACGGTGCTGCGCCGGGACGGCATCTCGGCCGACGGCAACGCCACCATGCCCGAGTTCCTCGGGAGCCGGCGATGACTGACACCATCCATCTGTCCTCGCCGGACATCGGCCCGTTGGAGGAGTCGTACCTGATCGCGGCGCTGCGCTCCGGCTGGGTGGCGCCGGTCGGCCCGGATCTCGACGCCTTCGAACGGGAGGTCGCCGCCCGGGTGGGCACCCGGGGCGCGGTGGCGGTCAGCTCCGGCACCGCCGCGCTGCACCTGGCGCTGCTGGGGCTGGGTGTCGGCCCGGGCGACGTGGTACTGGTTCCGACGCTGACCTTCGTCGCCACCGCCAACGCGGTCCGCTACACCGGGGCCCGACCAGTCTTCGTCGACTGCGACCCGCGCACGGGCAACATCGACGTCGCCCTCGTCGCTGGGCTGCTACAGGAGTTGCACTCGCGTGGGGAGCGGATCGGCGCGGTGATCCCGGTCGACATGTTCGGCAGCTGCGCCGACTACACCGCCTTGCTGCCGATCTGCGCCGCCGCCGACGTTGCGGTGATCGAGGACGCCGCGGAGGCACTCGGCGCCACCCACCTCGGCCGGCCGGCCGGTTCCTTCGGCCGGGTGGGTGCCCTCTCCTTCAACGGAAACAAGATCATGACCACCTCCGGTGGTGGCATGCTCGTCGGCGACGACGTGACGCTGCTCGACCGGGCGCGGCACCTGTCCACCCAGGCACGCGAGCCGGTCCCCCACTACGAGCACCGGGAGACCGGTTACAACTACCGGTTGAGCAACCTGCTCGCGGCGTTGGGCCGGGCGCAGCTTGTTCGGCTGGACGGGATGATCGATCGCCGACGGCGGCTGCGCGACCGGTACGCCAAACTCTTCGCCCCGGTGCCGGGAGCCGACCTGGTCGGTGCCGAGGACGCCGGTTCGAACTGCTGGCTCACCAGCATCCGGGTCGACCCGCGCCGCTCCGGCTGGACCGCGGCGGACCTGGCCGCCCACCTGGCCGCCCGGAGCATCGAGACCCGTCCGGTGTGGAAGCCGATGCACCTGCAACCGGCGTACGCAGACGCGGAGAGCCGGCTCACCGGGGCCGCCGAGCGTCTCTATGCCGAGGGGTTGACTCTGCCCAGCGGCAGCGCCCTCACCGAAGCGCAGGTCACCGCCGTGCTCTCGGCGATCGACGAGTTCCTGGCGGCGCGGACCGGAGTCCCGACGGCGTGACGGTACCCCTGGTCATCGTCGGCTGCGGCGGGCACGGTCGGGAGGTCCTGACCATCGCCCGTGCCGTGAACGCCGCCGCTCTTCTGCCCCGGTGGCAGGTGCTGGGCTTCGTCGACGACCGTCCGAACGAGGTGAACCTCAAGCGGGTGCAGCGACTCGACGTGCCGTACCTCGGCGGGGTGTCCTGGTTCTCCGAGGCACCCGCCGACACCCATCACGTCATCGGCATCGGTGACCCGCGGGTCCGACGGGCGGTCGCCGAACGGATCGACAGGTACGGGGTACCGGCGGCCAGTCTCGTGCACCCCGACGCCACGCTCGGCTCCGACCTGCGGCACGGCCCCGGTCTGGTCGCCTTCGCCGGGGCTCGGGTCACCACAAACGTGACTCTCGGGCGGCACGTGCATCTCAACCAGAACTGCACCGTCGGGCACGACTGCGAGTTGGCCGACCACGTGTCGGTGAACCCGCTGGCCGCTATCTCCGGGGAGTGCCGGCTGGCGGAGGGCGTACTCGTCGGCACCACCGCCGCCGTGTTGCAGGGGTTGCGGGTGGGTCGGGACAGCATCATCGGCGCAGGTGCCTGCGTGGTTCGTGACGTGCCCGTCGGCGTCGTGGTCAAGGGCGTACCGGCCCGCTGATCCGGCCCGGTCGCCAGAACCGATGATCCGGCCGGTCACCGGGTCCGCAGCGATCCGCCATCAATCGCCGAAAAGCCTACAAAACACTCATACGGCATGTAACAAGGACAAGAGCGCATTGCTCCTTCCGCTCGCCCCGGGCGGAAGTGGTCGACAGCACAGGAGCCGCAGATGCGGGACACACAGACCAGCCGGCACCCGGACCCGACCGCGCGCCGGAGCAGGATCCGGTGGCGCACCCTGGCGTTCCTCGCCGCCGACGCCACGGCCTGGGTGGGTGGATTCGTCGCTGCCGCCTGGACCCGCTACGAGTTCGCCCTGACCACCACCCAACTGACCCGCGCCGCCGGCTGTGGACTGATCGCCGCCGGGCTGCACGTAGCGGTGGCCGGGGCACGCCGGGTGCGCTCGGGACGTCACCCGCTCGGCAGCCTCCAGGAGGTTCGAGGGCTGGCCGGAACCGCCCTCACCACCGTCGCGATCGTCCTGCTCGGCGTACTGCCGGCTCCGGAACGACCGGTGCCGGCCAGCACCCCGCTGGTCGGCGGCGCGCTCGCCCTGCTGTTCATGCTCGCCGTCCGGTTCGTCTACCGGCACCGGCGCGACCTGGCCCTACGCCCGGACGTCCGCTCGTCGGCCCCGGTGCTGCTGTTCGGGATGGGCGACGCCGGCCAGGGGCTGCTCCGCGCGCTGCTCACCGACCCGCGCAGCCGCTACCGGCCCGTCGGGGCCCTCGACGACGATCCGGACAAGCGCAACCTCTGCGTCGACGGCGTCCGGGTGCTCGGTGGGCGCGGTGACGTCGCCGAGGCGGTACGCCGCACCGGCGCCACCACGGTGATCTTCTCGGTCGCCAACGCCGACGCCGCGCTCATCCGGCAGATCCGGGAGGCCACCCTGAACACCGGCGCGGCGTTCAAGGTGCTCCCCCCGGTCCGCGACCTGGTCGACCACCGGATCACCGTGACCGACGTACGCGACGTGCGGATCAGCGACCTGCTCGGCCGCCGGCAGGTGGTCGCCGAGATGGCGGTACGGACCAACGGCCTCACCGGCCGACGGATCCTGGTCACCGGCGCCGGCGGCTCGATCGGCTCCGAACTGTGCCGACAGGTGATGAAGGCCGACCCGGGCGAGCTGATGATGCTCGACCGCGACGAATCGGCGCTGCACGCCCTCCAGATGTCGCTCAACGGCCGGGCGATGCTGGACGGACCCGAGCTGATCCTGGCCGACCTGCGCGACGACGAGGCGATCCGGCGGATCATCCGGGATCGCCGCCCGGAGATCATCTTCCACGCTGCGGCGCTCAAGCACCTCACCCTGCTCGAACGGCACCCCGGCGAGGCGGTCAAGACCAACGTGTGGGGCACCCTCTCGGTACTCGACGCCTGCCAGGACGTGGCGAAGTTCGTGAACATCTCCACCGACAAGGCCGCCGACCCGATCAGCGTCCTGGGCTACTCCAAGCGGATCACCGAACGGCTCACCGCGCACGCCGCCTCACGCTTTCCCGGCACCTTCCTCAGCGTGCGCTTCGGCAACGTGCTGAGCAGCCGTGGTTCCGTGGTCACCGCCTTCCAGCGGCAGATCGAGGCGGGTAACCCGCTCACCGTCACCCACCCCGAGGTGACCCGGTACCTGATGACCATGCAGGAGGCGGTGCACCTGGTGCTCCAGGCCGCCGAGATCGGCCGCGACGGCGAAGCACTGGTGCTCGACATGGGCGAGCCGGTACGCATCGCTGACCTGGCCCGGCAGATGGCCGAACAGGCCGGCAGCGACGTACCGATCGTCTACACCGGGCTGCGCCCGGGCGAGAAGCTGCACGAAGACCTGCTCGGCACCGGCGAGACCGACGCCCGCCCGCTGCACCCGCTGGTGTCGCACGTCGCGGTGCCCCCACTCGACCCGCTGGAGATCAGCGGCCTCGACCCGTTCGACGACCCGGAGAAGGTCATCGCCGAACTGGCCCGCCTCTGTGGCCAACCGGCTGCCGGCCCGGTCCAGGATGGTGCTGTCGGGCTACCCGCGCCCCGCTGATCCGGTACCTGACGGCATGCCAAAGGGGCCGGCGACCATTCGGATCGCCGGCCCCAGTCTTGTGAAACGCGGTCTAGCGGCGGATGCCCGCCCACTCGTGGTGCCGTCGCACTGTGGACAAGATGAAATCCACCACCCGCCGGGAGGTGTCCGGCACCCGGTAGTCGGCAGGACAAGGCACTCCGTCGGCGGCGACCTGCGCAACGGTGACTTCCACGGCCTCGACCACGCCGGCCGGATCCAGCCCGGTCATGATGATGCCGCCGGCGTCCAGCGCCTCAGGACGCTCAATCGACTCCCGCAGCGTGACCGCCGGGAAGCCGAGGATCGCGGATTCCTCACTTATGGTCCCGCTGTCCGACAGGGTGCAGAAGGCGTGGGACTGCAGGTGTACGTAGTCGATCAGCCCGAATGGTTCGTGGAACGCGATGCCGTCCAGCACCGTGCCGTCGGGCGCCAGGGCCTCAAGCCGTTTGCGGGTACGCGGATGGGTGGAGACCAACACCGGGTGGCCCCATCGGTCCCGGACGGCGGCGAGACAATCGAGTAGCCGCCGCAACCGGGCCGGCTGGTCGACATTCTCCTCCCGGTGCGCGCTCACCATCACGTAGCGGCCCGGGGTCAGGTCGAGCTGGTTGAGAATCTGAGAGCTGTCGATTTCTGGCTGGTAGTGCTCGAGCACCTCACGCATCGGCGAGCCAGTGTGCAGGATGCGGCGTGGATGCAGGCCCTCTGCGAGCAGGTTGCGTCGGGCATGCTCGGTGTAGACGAGGTTGAAGTCGGCGACGTGGTCAACCAGCCGGCGGTTCGTCTCCTCCGGCACGTTCAGGTCGAAGCAACGGTTACCGGCCTCCATGTGGTAGACCGGCACCCGCATCCTTCGGGCCATCAACGCGGCGATGCAGCTGTTGGTGTCGCCGAGCACGAGGAGCGCGTCCGGCCGCACCTCAGCAATCGTCTCCTCGATCCCGACGAGCACGCCGCCCAGCACCCGCCCCAGCGAGGTCGTGTCCACCCGCAGGAAACGGTCCGGCGGCCGTAGTCGCAGTTCGTTGAAGAAGACGTCCGATAGGGTGCTGTCCCAGTTCTGCCCGGTGTGGACCAACACATGATCGACCGTACGATTCAGCCTGGCCAGCACCCGGGACAAACGGATGATCTCTGGTCGGGTGCCGACCACGGTCATCACCTTGGTCATCGGTCCCTCCGTTCCGCACTCAGCTCGACCGGCATGCCGCCGGTCATGCCAGCGCCTTGACCGGTTCTCGCCGACCGCTCTCGACCGGCTCGGCGTACGTGTCGGGCCGCTCCGGATCGAACAGCTCGTTCACCCAGAAGAGAGTCAACAACTCCCCGGGCCCGGTATTGGTGATCTTGTGAACCCACATCGTCGGCATGTCGACCACCATCGGGGTTTCGCCGTCGACCGCAAATCGGACAACGTCGCCGTGACCGACGCGTCGCAGGCTGATCTCGGCGCTGCCGCAAAGAACGACGAAGCGCTCCATCTTGGCCAGGTGGAAGTGCTGTCCGCGGGTGACCTTCGGGTGTGAGGTGGAGCTGAAGGTCTGCCCCTGTCCGCCGTGGGACTTCACCACCTCGGTCAACTCGCCCCGGGAGTCAGCATGTCGGGGCAGCGGAAGCGGGTAGTGCGCAGGGAAGCAGTGCGACCGGTAGGCGTTGAACAGCCTCACCGCGTGCCGGTCCGGCAACGGAGGTATCTCCCCACGGCGGTAGAGCGCGGCGTAATCGGCCAGGCGGTCAGCAAGCTCGCGCACCCCGGTACGCAGCGGAGGCATCTCGGCATCCCAACTGCCTCCCGTAGCCACCCCGAGCAGATGGGCAGCGGCGTCGGTGGCGTGCACCAGGTGCAACTCGCGGTCTTCGTGCACCTCCGGACGGCGGCCCTCGGCGAGCACCCGGCAGAACGTCGCCGTCACCGAGTTGTAGAAGGGCCGCCCGTGTTCGCCGTACAGGTTGGCCAGCCGGGCATCGACGAAGTCGAGGCCGGTGCCGGCGAGAGTCTCCGCCGCGACCGCCTTGGCGTCGCCATAGGGAGTGCCGTTGCCCGCCTGTACCGAATTCGCGAAGACGACGGTCCGGGGTGGCATTGGACACTGGTTCAGCCCTCGGGCAAGGGCGGCAGCCAGTTCCACGTTGCCGGTAGCCACCTCGACCGGGTCACCACGATTCACCCCCGCCAGGTGAAGTACCCGATCCACCCCGGCGACCTTCGCCGCCAGCACCACAGGATCGGCCAGATCAGCCCGGGTGAGCAGAACGGGCTCCGGCCAGCCGAGCGCTCGGGCCAGTACCCGGGTGTGCCACCCAAGGAAGCCGTTGCCACCAGTGATTGCGAGGCTCAGCACGCCAGCACCGGGTCTCGCTGGGCCAACTCCGCTCGCACTTCAGGCAAGGTGAGCAGCAGGTCGATAATCTGCGGCACGGCGAGTTGCGGTGCATTGGCGGAGTTGAAGTCGTCGTCGGGCGCGACGTCGAGCTCACCTTCGGTGACGTAAAGGGCATAGTTGAGGTCCCGGTCGTCAACGGGCACCCGGAAGAAAGCCCCGAAGTCGTCGGCTCGGGCCAACTCCTCGCGGCTGGCAAGGGTCTCGTGCAACTTTTCGCCGTGCCGTACCCCGATGGGATCCAGCTTCGCCGGCACGTCGAAGAGTTGACAAAGCGCGACCGCCAGGTCCCCGATGGTGCACGCGCTCGCCTTGCGGATGAAGATGTCGCCCGGGCGCGCGTGCTGGAAGGCGTGCTCCACCAGGTCCACGGAGTCCTGCAGAGTCATCAGGAACCGGGTCATCGACGTGTTGGTGACCGTCGGCGCGCGGCCGGCCTTGATCTGCTCGATGAACAGTGGAATCACCGAGCCACGGGAGAACATCACATTGCCGTACCGGACACTGGAGATCGTGGTCGGGCTGCCGGGGTTGTTCCTCGAGTGGGCCTGGGCCACCTTCTCCATCAACGCCTTGGACATGCCCATCGCGTTCACCGGATAGACGGCCTTGTCGGTGCCGAGCATGACCACCGAACGCACCGCGTTGCGCTCGGCCGCCTCGACAACGTTCGCGCTTCCCAACACGTTGGTACGAACCGCCTCCAACGGGAAGAACTCGCACGACGGCACCTGCTTGAGTGCGGCGGCGTGGAACACGAAGTCGACACCGCGTGTTGCGCGCAACACCGTGTCGTAGTCCCGCACGTCACCGACGTAGTAGCGCACCCGGTCGTCGCCGAGCACACGTCGCATCGCGTCCTGTTTGGCCTCGTCCCGGCTCAGCACCCGAACCTCACCGACATCGCGGTCGAGCAGCCGGCGAACCATCGTCTGGCCGAACGAACCGGTGCCGCCGGTAATCAGCACCCGGCGGCCGGAAGGCAGGAATCCCACGGGTCAGCTCCTTTTCGTCACGTTTGGGTGGCGGCGGCGTTGACCTGATTGGGTCGTCCCGACCGGCCACGTGACGGGCAACGAACCCGCCCACGTCCAAGAAACGCCCGAAAAATCCTCATACACGTTGATGTGATGCTCATCAGACTATAGGGCAGAATATCTATATGAGTCATGCAAAACGCAGATGTCAGTACGAAGGTCTGATATAACGCTTCTTGGGGAACTTGCCCAGACCCGGCGGCTCCGCACCGCACCTATGAACCCAATTCCTGGAGACGCGAGCGTGACTGACCGTCGACCCTACGTTCACGTCGTGAACATGGGGAATCACCGGCCACGCCGAGCTTCCTCCCGGCGGGCGACCGGGCCACCTTCGCATCGCAGATCGATTAGGACCGGAAATGCCGGTTTCCGATAGCAAGTTCGGGCGGGGCCAACAGGCTGCAACGGCATGGGACGGATCCGAGCAGGCCGTCGAAACTGTCGAACGTCCCGTACCACCGACCCCAGCACGCCCCGGCCCAAGCCGCGGTCGTCAACTGCTGTCCTGGATAACCACCGCGACGCTGAGTCGGGCGGTCAGCGCGCTTGTCCCGCTCGCCCTGATCCCCGTGACCTTGTCGCACCTCGGCACCGAACTGTACGGGTTGTGGACTGCGGTCATCGCGATCACCGCCATGATGGCGTTCGCTGACCTGGGGGTCGGCCTCGGGCTGATGACCCGGCTCGCACCACTCAGGGTCTCCGACGACGTGGATACCGCCCGACGGTACATCTCCAGCGCCTATGCGGTCGTGTCGGCCGGGGTTCTCTTCCTGTGCGGGCTGCTCTGGCTCCTCGCGGGCGTCATCCCGTGGTCGTTGGTCTTCAACGTCAGCGGGCCGACTGCACGAGATGGGCAGATCGTCGCGTTGGTCTGCCTGACCGCCGCGCTGCTGAACATTCCGCTGTACTTGGTATACCGCGTTCAGTACGCATACCACCAAGTGGTGGCCAGCAACGCCTGGCAGGCTGCCGCGAGCGTAGCCGCCCTGCTGGCCGCGCTGGGCGCGGTGCTCGCCGACCTGCCGCCCATCGCGGTCATCGCCGCCGTTGCTGTGTGCCCCCCCTTGGTAAACGTGATCAACACTCTATGGACGTACGGCTGGCGCCTGCCCCAGCTGGCACCTCGCCTGCGGTACGTCGGGCAGCGGACTGTACGCGACCTGCTACACCTCGGTGGCCTGTTCTTCCTCACGACACTGGTGATGACTCTGGCAGACAATGCCGATCCATTGATCATCGCACATGTCTTGGGCCTGGCGAGCGTCACTGCGTATGCCGTGCCGGCAAAGCTGCTGACCCAACTCGGACCGCTGGTGATGCTGGTAAATCAGCCACTATGGCCCATGTACGGCGAGGCGCTGGCTCGTGGGGACGTTTCCTGGATACGCAGGACGGTTCGCCGGATGACGTTCGTCTCCGTGCTCATCGCGCTGCTGCCATCGACCTTTTTGGTGCTGTTCGGGGACCGGCTCTTCGCGGCATGGCTACCCGTCCCGGTGGGAAGTCGTTCGCTGCTGCTCGGGCTGGCCTGTTGGTGGATCACGATGGCGGCAATCTCTCCCCGGTTCATGGTGCAGAACGCAGCCGGACTCCTCCGTCCACAACTCCTGGGGTATTCGCTGTATCTCCCGCTTTCCGTGCTCGGAAAGCTGTACGGCGTACACCGGCTCGGGATATCCGCGACGCCGTACATCGGCGTCGCCGTCTATGCCCTGACCGTGGCCCCTGCAGCCGTCTACGGCTACCGGCGGGTGTTGGCGACACAGCCGACCACAGCCGCGGCGGCGCCAAGCACACTCGTCGGAACTTCGCCCAGAGATGTCAAGGAGTGACATGAAACGCCGAGCCAGATGGGTTGCCTTCGTAGGCCCGTTTCCGTTTCCCTGGGGAGAGGCGGGGTCACGACGAGCCTTCGGTCTCGTAGCATCCCTGGCCGCCGCCGGGCGCGACGTGGTGGTCGCCAGCGGCGGGCATGAACCGCTGACCGTGACGTCGCTACATGAGTTCGACGGACCGGGAGCGGTATCCCACATCGGGTTGAGTGAAGCACCACCCCGAGGAGCCGGGCTGGTCACGAGCAGCATCCAGACGTTGGTGCGCTGGGGTCGGCGGACGGTCCGGTGGCTGGACGCCCAACCGACGAGGCCTTCCCACGTTCTCGTACACGGC
Organism: Micromonospora sp. NPDC000442; assembly: GCF_042898635.1. Taxonomy (NCBI): domain Bacteria; kingdom Bacillati; phylum Actinomycetota; class Actinomycetes; order Micromonosporales; family Micromonosporaceae; genus Micromonospora; species Micromonospora sp. NPDC000442. Next base: position 279,896 of record NZ_JBIAYZ010000002.1, read on the forward strand.
GGCCAGGCGCAGTACATGATTCATCTCCAGCAGTGGTGCCGGCGCAATGATGTACCCCTGATCGTTGATGTGGTCGACTGGTACAACGGGAGCTACGTGCGAGGCGGCTACTTCGGCCCGCTGCACGTCAGCATGAAGCTCGCGCTGCACTACTACTACCCACGTTGCGACGGAATCGTCGCCATCAGCTCCTACCTGGAGTCCCACTACCGCCGCACCGGTAAGCCGGTTCTACGGGTTCCGCCCACCCTGGACGTCAAGAACCTCACGGTCCAGGCCAGGCACAGGACAGGTGACTCGTCCGGCCTCACGCTTGCCTACGCGGGCAATCCGCACGGAAACAAGAAGGACCTCCTGGCGACCGTCATCGAGGCGGTACGGCGCGTCGAGGATGAGGGGGCGAGCATCGAACTGCGAATCTACGGACCGACGGTTGACGAGGTGCGTCACCTCCTGGGTCGGCGGGCGCTGCCGAAAGGGGTGCGCTGCCTTGGCCGCCTACCGCAACCCGAGGTGGCGGACGCCCTGCAGGAGGCAGACTTCACCGTCCTCGTTCGCCGGTCAGAGCGGGCCACGGAGGCCGGCTTCTCGACCAAATTCTGCGAAAGCCTGGCCAGCGGCACCCCGGTGATCGCCAACCTCACCAGCGACCTGGGCAAGTACCTGCATCACAACCTGGAGGGTCTGGTCTGCCGGGACCATACCTTGGCAGAAGTCACCGAGGTATTCCGAGCTGCTGTCCGACTGAGCACCGCACAGCGCAGCCTCATGCGCCAGGCTGCGCGAAGCCGAGCGCTCGAATCTTTCGACTACCGGGCCTACGCCGAGCCGCTCGGGGCTTTCCTCCGGCAATGGGATTGACACTCCACCCACTGCACCCGCTGCGGGCACTCATCCCCGACCTACCTCTCGGCGCCCATAAAGCGCAACGGCCCGGGTGGACGTCCGGCTTCAACACCTAGCGGGCGTAGATAACCGGCTGCGGTTGTACCTCCGGACGGCGCCTCCCGAAGAGGGAGGAGGCTGCGTACAGTGCCAGGAGCGTGGCCGTCCCCGCAGTAGCATCTGGAGAAAGCCCGAGCTGATTATTCGCAGGCACGTAGGCGATGAGAAGGCAGAGTTGAGTAAAGACCAATGTCGGCAGCACCCGCCTGGTCGAGACGGCATCGGACCACGCACGCGCAAAGAGCCATCCGACGAAACCCATAAACAACGCCGCTCCGGGGAATGTCAGATCCGAGGCGAGCCAGGGATAGATGGTGGCCCAGTACATGAGCGCTGGCCACCCGCTTCGTGCTTCTGTGCGGTACGGATAGGCAGGATGGTCCATCGGGTCCACACCTAGAGCCTGTTCGCCGAACATCGACGCAGAATGTGAACTGCCCAGGCCATAGGACCATTCAAACGGAGTTTGGAGGTTGTGAGAGAGCCCTAGATAGCCATGTGTCGGGTAGAACAGGGTACTGGCGATGCCCTCCGCTGCACGTTCTCCCACGAGCTCCGAGACAGCCGGGCTCGGACGAATGTACTCGCCGACACCGAACTCAGCGGACCGCGCCGCGTGGATATATGTCATATACAGCAGAAAGAGCGCGAACGCCCCGCTCATCAATATGAGAGCCGATCGGCGCTTGGAGCGGACACGGCGCCGACGTTTCATCGTCGCCCGCGCTATCAGTAGCCCGCCCAGCATCATGAGAACAAGGTCACCCAGACCTTTCATGGTGCCGATGAAGAGGAAGAACGCAACATGTAGAGCTATCCCCGCTATTCCCGCGATCCGGGCGCTCACGGGTAGGCTACGCCAGTAGAGCGCCAGCAACGGCACCAGTGCGGTGCCCAGCACGCCGACCAGCGCCAGCAGCCACATCAAAGGGCTCACTTCGCCTGCGTCCTGGGCCAGCAGATCTAGCTTGTTCGCATAACCGGTCGCGGGGTTCTGAAGGCTTGCCCAGACACTTCCCGGGCCGGTTGCGCCGAACTCCCACAGGCGGGCCAGACTTCGCACCGCGTAGTAGGTCGCAGCGATGAGGACCAGATATCGCACAAGCCGGAGACGCTTGCCCTGGTCGGTTGGGGCAACGACCCGGGAAGGCGGACGGCGGGAGATCTGCACTGCATACCCTGCGGCGAATAGGGTGGTCGCGCCGAGGACAAAGAGGCAGAGCTGGTCCGGGTTTTTGACATAACGGGCCAACCCGGTCAGCCAGAAGGCGCCGAAGGTGCCGAGCAGCCAGAACAGCGCCACCCAAAGCGGGAGCCACGCCACCGCTGCGCGGTTGGACCGCGCGGGAATCGGCGCCTGCGCCTGACGTCCGTCTCGTCCAGGACCGGAGGGCAGGAACGCAGACTCTGTGGCCGCCCTGGATGACGACGCCGGCTGTCGCTTACCGATGAATCCGTCGGTGGCGGTCACTGGAGCCCGCTACCGGATGGCTGTTCTACCGAACGGACCACCACCGACCGTCGCACCCGGAGACGGATGTGATCGAGTGAGTTCACTTGCGACGCCTCCGCACTGATCAACCTAACCTCCCTGTGCAGAATTTGTATCAGACACGGCCGGGAGTCACGCCGAAATACAGCAATCAGACGCCGACGCCGCAGAGCTGAAAGGCGCGAGCATGCTCACCAGTTGCAGCGCGAGCACCTAACCTCGCAGAAAAGGCGATCTGAGCCCCTGTCGACATGCCAGTGCGCGCACATTCAACGAATCAACATCCCATGAAGTTGCGCACGTGGTGCGTTCGACATGAACGACAATGCTTCACGTTCATCTTTCCCCCAACTCCGGCACTTCTTTACGGTGATTGTCGGGCGTCTGCCGACAGGGCCGTGACCAGCCGGCGGGTTTACCGGATAGACAGATCGACGGAGAAGCTGTCAGCCCTACAGACCGAGATCGACTCGGTCGCCGCGGCCAAGGGGAAGTGGATGGGAAAAACGGTACTGCGCACGATCGCCGCGGACACGCGCGCCCTGGGTCTGTCGGCGCCGATGCGCGCCGCGTACGAGGCATCGAAGCGCAGCGGTTTCCATCTCGTCCTGTTCCGCGGTGGGGCACATCGGCACCATCCGGCCACCTCAGTGCCGCTGACCAACATGTCGCCGGCCGGCGACGAGGCCCGGCGGCGGTGCCTTGACGACGCCCAGCGCGTGCTGCTCGAGGGCGTACGTGTCTTCGGGCGGCGAGTGTCGACGGGTGTGTCGGCGCCTTGGAGCAGCGACCCGCTGACGGGGCGGCAGTGGCCGGCGCAGCAGCCGTGGTGGCGCATCGACATCCGGTCCGAGGCACGGCTGTCCGACGTGAAGTACGTCTGGGAGGCAGCACGCCACCGGGACCTTGTCGTGCTGGCCCGGGCTGCCCGTCTCGACCCGCCAGGACCGTGGCAGGACACGCTCACCGACCTGCTGCGTAGCTGGTGCGAGCAGGCACCGCCGGAGCGGGGTGTGAACTGGTACTCCAGCCTCGAACTCGCGCTGCGGGCAATCGCCTGGAACCAGATCCTGACACTGGCGGGTGACCGGCTCCCCGGTGACCTGGTGGTCGCCATGGAGCGGCTGCTACTGGCCAGCGCCCGACACCTGGTGATCGAGCTGCCCTACACGTTGAGCAGCATGCGCAACAACCACATGCTCGGCGACGCACTCGGGCTGATCCTGCTGTCGCGCATGTTCCCCACCGCTCGGCGAGCCGCCTGGTGGGCGCGCACCGGCGAGAAGATGTTCGCGGCGCAGTGGCAGCGGCACATCGAGTCCGACGGCCGCATGGTGGAGGACTCTTTGTCGTACCACCGTTTCGTGCTGGAAATGCTCATCGTGCGCGCAATGCTGGGGAACGCGCCGGCCGACGTGCAGCGTGGCCTGTACGCCGCCAGCCATCACCTGGCTAGGTTGGGCGTGTTTGACGGCGACATTCCCCAGTACGGCGACTGGGACGAGGGGCGCGTGTTGGCGTCTTCCGGTGACGCGCTCGACGTGGCTGGCTCCGTCGCGCTGGGCCTGGTGCTCTCCGGCGAGCGGGTACCGCAGCGCTGGTACGCCGACTTTGACGAACTGGCATGGTACGCACCCGCACCAGGCAATGGGGTCTCGCCCGGGAGGAATGCCTCGATCACCCGCCGCCAGCCGTCGGCCACAGCGTCCGGTGGTATCGCCCGCGTCGACCGGGGGCCCTGGCGGCTCTGGTTCAAGGTGGATGCCGGCCCCTCGCACGGGCACGCCGACCTGACCTCGGTGTGGATAAAGCATGACGGCAGGTGGTTGATTGCCGACCCGGGCACAGGTACTTACAACGGGCCACTTGAGGTGCGGAACGGACTACGCACCTCTGCCGCCCATCCGGTCCGCCGGCCGGACGGGCGCGATCAGTTGGTTCCGCATCGCGCGTTCCGGTGGCTGAACACCGGCCGCGGGTATCTGGGGCAGCCGCTGGTACTACCCGACCACACCGTGCTGTTCGGCTGGCACGACGCGTACACCCACGGCCAGCGGCCGGTCCGCGTCGGCCGCGCGGTGGTGGTGGCTGAGCATTACGTGGCAATCATCGAGTTCGCCGATCCACCGGCCGCCGCCGAGTCCTGGTCGTTGACCATCCCACTACACCCGGACGTCGCGGTCGACGGCAACGTTCTCCTCACCGGTGCAAGCAAGGTCGATCTCGTCGGACTGGATGCACACGCGGTGGTACGGGGGCAGCCGGCACCGTTCGCGGGTTGGCACAGCCGCACGTACGGGCAATGGGAGCCAGCGAGCTGGATCATCACCGAGAGCCGGACCGCCACCACCGTCTGGGGGCTCGGGGCCCTGCCCGCACCGAGCGCCGAACCAGCCACCTTCGACGGTCTCCGGTTCCAGGTGGTCTGGGAGCAGGCCGCCGCCCGGCTCGCACTGACCCACGAAGCCTCAGGCGTCGTTCACGAGGTGCGAGCGGCGTAATGGATCGACGCAGCGTCCTCGTCTTCAATCACTTCGCGGTACCCCGGGGATATCCGGGCGGAACTCGGCACGTTGAGCTGTTCAGCCGGCTGCCAGGGTGGTCGTACGTGGTCATCGCCGGTCGCCTCAACATGGCAACCGGCCAGCCGCAGCGAGCGGAGCCGGGCTTTCGTCCCGTCGCGGTGACGCCATATCGGGGCAACGGCCTGGGCCGGGTGGTCAACTGGGCCAGCTACGCGGTGACGGCCGCCGCCGCGGGCCTCGGGCAACCACGCCCCAATCTGGTGTACGCGTCCTCACCCCACCTGCTAGCCGGCCTATCTGGCTGGATCGTGGCGGCGATTCGACGTACACCGTTCGTCCTGGAGATCCGGGACCTCTGGCCGCGCGTCCTGGTTGACATGGGCAAGCTTGCGGAGTCCTCCCTGACATACCGGGTGCTGGAGCGCGTGGAACTGTTCCTGTACCGACGCGCTCGCCGCGTGGTCATCATGGCACCAGGTCTGCGGTCGGTGATCGAGGGCAAGGGCGTTGAGCCGGAGCGGATCGCATTCATCCCCAACGCGGCTGACCCGGCGGATTTCGTGCCCAGTGCGCCTCGCGACGAATTGCGGCGCCGGTACGGGTTCACCCGCCGCACCGCCGTCTACGCCGGCGCTCACGGCCCCGCCAATGGACTCGACCTGCTCCTGTGCGCGGCCAGGGCGGTGCCGGAGCTGGACGTCGTACTGGTGGGGTCGGGCGTGGACAAGCCACGCCTACAGGCGACAGCGTATGACATCCATAATGTGAGGTTTCTCGACCCGGTACCGAAGACCGAGATGCCAGACATCCTCCACGCGGCGGATGTCGGTGTGCACGTCCTCGCCGACGTCGAGCTGTTCCGGGCTGGGGTCAGTCCAAACAAGGTGTTCGACTACATGGCCGCCGGGCTGCCAATCATCACCAACAGCCCGGGAGTTGTCGGCGATCTCGTGGCGGGCGCCGGCTCCGGATACGTGGTGGCGCCGGGAAACCTCGCCCACGGCCTCGGACAGGTGGCTCAGGCGGGCTCGGCAGAGTTGGCCAAGCTCGGGGCGGCAGGCCGCCAGTGGATACAACACAATCAGTCGCGCACGGCGATGTCGGATGCCTTGGCGCGCCTGCTCGCATCCGTGGTCAACGAAACGGGCGAGCCTAGAAAGAGCCGAACTCCCGATGGAAGCGACTTATCGTGCAGAGCGGACTAAATCAGGGTCAAGGCGCACGTAATGTGTCGCATGTGGCTATACCAAGTGATCTGTGGGCGCAGCCCCGGACCGTAACGCCGACGCCACCCAAGTCGGCATCGCCCGTCCCGCCTTCCTTCCGTGGTGACATCGAGGGAATGCGAGCCGTCGCCGTGCTGCTGGTGCTCCTCGGTCATGCCGGGGTGCCCTACCTACCCGGCGGTTTCATTGGCGTGGACGTGTTCTTCGTCATCTCGGGCTTCCTCATCACCGGCCTGCTGCTCAAGGAACTCGACCAACGCGGCCGACTCTCACTTGCCGATTTCTATGCTCGGCGTGCGAAGCGCTTGCTTCCCGCCGCCGGGACGGTCCTCGTCGCGACTCTGGTGCTGACCTACTTCTTCCTGCCTCGCGCGCGCTGGTCAACGACCGCCTGGGATGTCGTCGCCAGCGCCTTCTATGCGATGAACTGGCGCATGGCTGACCAGTCCCTCGACTACGTCGCCGCCAACGCCGCACCGAGCAGCGTCCAGCACTTCTGGTCCCTGGCTGTGGAGGAACAGTTTTACCTGGTCTGGCCCCTACTACTGATCGGGCTCGGGTGGATGGCCCATCGGTGGAGACGAGGACGTCGCGGCCTCTACCTGTTCGGGCTGGCATTGATCGCGGTTCCATCGTTCGCCTGGGCACTGCACACCTCGCCGGTCGACCCGTCCGCCTATTACGTCACCACGACCCGGATGTGGGAATTGGCCCTCGGCGGCGCCATCGCGGTCACGGCGACCTGGCTCAGCCGTGCTCCCAGCGTGGTTGCTGTCCCACTAGCGTGGATCGGGCTGATCGCCGTCTGTGTGTCAGCCGTACTGATCGATACCGAAGCCGGCTTTCCGGGATACACCGCGCTCGGCCCCACCCTGGGCACGGCCGCGGTGATCGCGTTCGGTCCGGCAGCCGGCCGAGGTGGGCCCGCTCTCCTGTTGAGTCGGCAGCCGATGCGCGGGATCGGTGCACTCTCGTACTCGCTGTACTTGTGGCACTGGCCGATGTTGATCGCCGCGCAAGCCCAGTTCGGGGACCTCAGCGTCGGCGTCGCACTCGCGGTAGTCGCCGCCTCGGCGATCCCCGCCGCGCTCACCTATCACTTCATCGAGAATCCGGTCCGTCGATCGCGAATTCTCGCCGAACGACCCCTGAATGCCCTGCGTGTCGGTGCCATCTGCACCGGGGCCGCCGCCCTGGCCGGCCTGACGTTCCAACTGGCCATCCCGATGACCGCAGGCTCAACTGCACCATCAGTCATCATGGGGCAGGTGCCCGGTGCCACCGTCCCGGCGGCACCGGCGGGCCCGGCCGGCGCGGCGGCTCTCGGGTCGTCACCCCGTGCCGGCCGTGCCGGTGTTCCGGTCGATAAGGTCGACTCGATCAGCCCTGACCCACTGTCAGCGTCCCGGGATGCGCCGCTGTCTCGCAACCGGGGCTGCCATGTCGACCAGGTCTCAGCGGTTCCTAAAGCCTGTGTGTACGGAAAGGCGGACGCGACGACTACTGTCGTGCTCGTCGGCGACTCTCACGCTGACCAGTGGATTCCTGCCATGCAGAAGGTCGCGGAGACGAACGGCTGGCGCCTCGTCACCCACACGAAATCTGGCTGCCCCTTCCTGGCAGCAGAGATCTCCCTGGACAACCGGCCCTACTCGTCCTGCTTCGAGTGGAACCGGGCGGTCCGGGCGGCGCTGCTCGACGCGGACCGACCCGATCTCTTGATCACTACCCACTCCGAATACCCGGTGGTGGGCGAATCGGCGGCCAACAGGCGATCCGCGATGGTCCGCGAATTGCGGGCGACGTGGAGCAGCCTGCTCGCCGAGCAGATCCCGATAGTGGTGCTGCGGGACACACCGCTCCACCCGGAGGACATCGCCGAGTGCGTGTCCGAGAATCTGAAGCACCTGTCAAAGTGCGCCACCCCCCGGGGCGATGCCCTCGCTGGCGGGGGCGGCCCCGCTCAGGAACAGGCAGTTGTCGGTCTCCACGGCGTACGCCTGGTCGACCTGAACGACTGGATCTGCCCTGCGGACCGGTGCGCGCCCGTCATCGGAGGCGTTCTCGTCTGGCGCGACGCACACCACTTGACCGCCACGTACTCAGCGACGCTCGCCCCTTTCCTGGACACCGCTCTCAAACCAGTGCTGGACGAGATTCGACCCGCCCGATAGAGGGCCCGGTACCAACGGTTCGGACCAGCCCATACATGCGAACGAGCACCATCCCAGCGGCAGGCCGCCGGCATGGTGCTCGTTCGGTCGTCCTACAGAGGTGTCGGCCGTCCGTTCACGAACTGGATCCCGCGCTCACACCGGTCGCGACATCGGCCTGGGCAGGCAGGTAGGACGGGCCCGGCCGGATGCCCGCCAGGGCGGCCACCACCGACAGCGCAGCCCTTGTCGTGCCGATCGAGGCTGCGAGATCAGGCTCGTCAGAGCCGTTCTCCGCGATTGCCGCGCGTACGTGGGCGAGTTGCTCTTGATGGCCCTTGCCGGCAGGTACCCGTCGCATCACCCGGCCATCGACTTCCAGACTGCGAAAATCGTCGATAACGATCGTGTGGCCGCGACCGAGGACCTCCACGCGCTCCTTGGGGGTGCGCTGGTTTCCCCGGGTGCAGTACGTGATGGTCGCTGTCGACCCGTCCGGGTATCCGAGCAGGACGCTCACGTCCTCCTCCAGTCCCGGCTCGCCGCGACCGCTCCCGTACGCGTGGACAACGTCGGGTTGTGCGCCCACGAGCCACGAGGCGAGGTCGATGAAGTGACACACCTCGCCACGGATCCGGCCGCCCTGAAGCCGATCGTGATACCAGTGCGAGTCGGGCAGCGGCCCGGCGTTGATTCGGTAGGAGACGGTCAGTGGCCCGGATCCGGCCGCCAGCACATGCTTGGACCGAACCACCATCGGCGCCTGCCTGCGATTGAAGCCGACGAACAGATGGCCTGAGTTGCGGTGATAGGCGGCCACGACCTCGTCGAGCTCGTCCTGGGTGAGCGCCAACGGCTTCTCCACGAACACGTGCTTGCCGGCATCCAGCGCCTGCGCCACCAGGCGGGCGTGGGAATCGTGGCGGCTCAGGATGAACACCGCGTCGACATCGGCACAGTTCAGCAGTGCCTCGGTCGTCGGTAGTACGAGGGCGATGCCGTTACGCTCGGCAGCGTGACGCGCCGAGAGCCCTTTGGCGGTGGTGATGGCGGCCAAGTCGTCACCCCAGCCCGCCGCCTTCAGCGCCGGCAGGAAGGTTGCCTTGGCGTAGTTGCCGGCACCGATCAACCCTGCCCGCGGTCGCGACGAGCTGCGGCGCGGACGAATCGTGATCGCCTGTCGGCAGAACTCCACCGGGGCTGCGTAGCTGAGCTGCACCGCGAGCGAGCGCGGTTCGGAGGCCAGCACGTCGTACGCATCCGTCGCCTGCTCGATCGGGAAGACGTGCGTGATCAGGTCGTCCACCGCGACGCGACCACCGGCCACCAGATCGAGATATGCCTCGATGTTGCGTCGAGCTGTCCAGCGCACATGGCCGACCGGGTAGTCGATGCCCCATTCCTCGTAGGCGCGGTCGTAGCGGCCGGGCCCGTAGCTGCGGGCGAACCGCAGGTCGAGCTCCCGCTCGTAGAACTGCCGGCGGTCAAGCTCCAAGCCGACATCGCCGACCACGACCAGCCGGGCACGGTCACGGGCGATCTCGGTGCTCCGTGTGATCGGCGTCGAGGATGGTGTCGCCGCCGTGACCAGGATCGCGTCAACGCCTCGGCCACGGGTCAGCTCCATGACGCGCTCGGTCGTGGCCGCACCGGCCTCGACCAGGCCGACCGCGCCAGCCCTTTGGGCCAAATCGGCCGTCCACTCGCGTAGGTCGATGCCGATGACGTTCAGCCCAGAGGCCAGTGCCAGGCGGAGCGTCAGTTGCCCGACCAGCCCGAGGCCGACCACCGCGATCGAGCCACCCAGGCCCACCTCGGCCTGTCGCAGTCCCTGCAACGCGATGGCCGCAACCGCGCCGAAGGCGGCCGCCTGATCCGACACGGCTTCCGGAACGGGTATCGCGAGCAGACCCGGCACAGCCTGATACTCGGCGTGTCCCACCGAGGCTGTCGCCACCCGCATTCCCGGCCGGATGCCATCGGTCGCCATGCCAGCCGTGACGACGAAGCCGGCTGCGCTGTACCCGAGCGGCATGTCCTCGTCCAGCCGGCTGCGCACGGCGGCGAACGTCGAGCGGACGCCCGTGGTGCGCGCCTTGTTGACGACCTGGCGGACCAGGTCCGGCCGCGCCCGGGCCTTGCGCAGCAGGCCCGCCGAGGCGAGTTCCCGCACGGCACGTTCGGTTCCCGCCGAGAGAAGGGATCTGCGCGTGGCGACGAGCACCTCGGTGGGACCGGGTTCGGGCTGCGGGACCTCGACGACCCGAACTTCGCCGCCGGACACGGACTGAACAATCTGCTTCACGGGGCGCGCCTGCCTTAGGAAGTAGAAAAAGAATCGCGTACGCGGTGGCAACCCGTCGGGGTTGCATACCCGCGCCGCACCCGTCAATCGCGATTCTATCGAGGTAGTGCATTAAACTCGTCAACTTGCACGATTGGCGCGCCTCGTCGATCAACGCCGAATTAACAAGGAGTCTCATGTCAGCCGCTGCCGTCCTGCATGTAACCGGCGCACGCCCGAACTTCCCCAAAGCAGCGCCGGTGATCAGAGCGCTTCACCAGCAGGGTTTCAACCAACGCCTGGTACACACCGGACAGCACTATGACGAGCGGATGTCCGAGGTCTTCTTCCGCCAACTCGACCTACCCGAACCGGACATCAATTTGGGCGTGGGCTCGGGAAGCCACGCTCGCCAGACCGCAGATGCCATGACCGGGCTGGAAGCATTGATGGCCGAAACGAGACCGGGTGTCACCGTTGTCTATGGCGACGTGAATTCTGCACTCGCCGCAGCCCTCGTGTCGGCAAAACTGGGTATCCCGGTTGCACATGTGGAAGCTGGTCTGCGCAGCTTCGACCGAACCATGCCCGAGGAGATCAACCGTATTGTCGTCGACCACGTGTCCGACCTGTTGTTCGCCACAAGCCACGACGCGGTGGCGCACCTGGGCAACGAGGGAATCGCTGCGGAAAAGATCCACCTGGTCGGCAATCCCATGATCGACACACTGCTGGCCAACCTCGATCGTTTCGACGTCACCGCAATCCGCACTGCACTGGCACTTCCCGAGAATTACCTAGTGGCGACGCTTCACCGGCCGGCGAACGTCGACGACGCGGCGGACGTGATCGGACTAGTGAAGGCGATGCACGCCGTCGCCGACCAGATCCCGGTCATCCTGCCCCTGCACCCACGCGGCCGACGCCACCTCGAGGACGCAGGGTTGCTCTCGCACCGTGCGCTTCGCGTCGTCGAACCACTGGGCTACCTCGAATTTCTCAGCCTGGTGCGCGGCGCCGTCGCTGTCGTCACCGACTCCGGCGGCGTGCAGGAGGAGACGACGATGCTCGGGATTCCCTGCCTGACGCTACGGCCGAACACCGAGCGGCCGGTCACCATCACCCACGGCACCAACCGCCTGGTCACCCGGGCCGCCCTGGCCGACACGGTGGCGAGCACGATCGCCGCCGGCCCGCCCACCGCACGGCGCACTCCGCCGTTGTGGGACGGCGCCGCCGGTGAACGGATCGCGGACGTTCTCACCGAACTTCTCCGATAACCGAAGTCGGCATCGACCGCCATCATCAATTCAGCTGGACGGCGCTCCCGAACAACCGAAGCGGCCTCGGTCGAACTTGGTCTCGGTGTGGATCCCGGACCGTAAAGCGCGTCGGCGAAGGGCGGGCATTGACATCGATGTGCACCGACAGCAGGCTTCCGCTCACAGGTCCTTCACATCAGGAGGCAGGATGAGGCGCACACCGCTGGCGATCGCCGGCGTGTTCACTCTGGTCGGTGCGCTGGTGCTGACCGCACCGGCGAACGCACGGCCGCCGTCCGATCCGGGCGGCCGCGATGGCCGAGACGGCCTGGAGGTGTACGTCGGCACGGTCGATCCCGGGCAGCTGCACCGGTTGCGGGAGGCCGGTGTCGACCTCGGGCACGGCGCGACGCCCGACCAGTCCGGCAAGACGGAGATCGAGACGGTGCTCAGCCGCAGGCAGGCTGACCGGCTGGCCCGCAAGGGTGTCGATCTCGAGGTCAAGAAGGTACGCGGTAAGGATGCCTCGCAGGTGCTGCGGGAGCAGGCCGCGGCGGGCTGGCGGGCCTTCCGGTCGTACAGCGAACCCGGCGGCATCCGCGACGAGATCACCGCGACCGCGGCACGTTATCCGAAGCTGACGAAGGTGCAGAGCATCGGTCGTTCGGCCCAGGGTAAGCCGATCCTCGCGATGAAGGTCACCAGGAACGCGAAGACCAGGAAGGATGGTAAGCGGCCGGCGGTGCTCTACGCCGGCACGCAGCACGCCCGGGAGTGGATCACGCCGGAGATGACCCGCCGGTTGATGCATCACGTGCTGACCAGCTACGGCTCGGACCGGGAGATCACCCGGTTGGTGGACACCACCGAGCTGTGGTTCGTCCCGGTGCTCAACCCGGACGGCTACGACCACACCTTCACGCCCGGTAACCGGCTGTGGCGCAAGAACCTGCGCGACAACAACGGTGACGGCCAGATCACCGGGGCCGACGGCGTCGACCTGAACCGTAACTTCAGCTACAAGTGGGGCTACGACAACGAGGGTTCCTCGCCGGATCCGGCGAGCGACACCTACCGCGGACCCGGTCCCAACTCGGAGCCGGAGACGAAGGCGCTCGACGCCTTGTTCAAGCGGCTCAAGTTCGAGTTCTTCGTCAACTACCACTCCGCCGCGCAGTTGCTGCTCTACGGCGTGGGTTGGCAGGTGGCGACGCCGACCCCGGACGACGTGATCTACGAGACAATGGCCGGGGACGACGCCAACCCCGCGGTACCCGGCTACGACCCGGACATTTCCGCCGAGTTGTACACCACCAACGGCGACACGGACAGCCACGCCACGGTGCGCTACGGCACCCTGGGCTTCACCCCGGAGATGTCCACCTGTCAGGCGGCTGCCGAGTCGGATCCGGACGACCAGTGGCGGCCGGAGGACTGCGTCAGCGTCTTCACCTTCCCCGACGACGAGAAGCTGATCGCCGCCGAGGTGGCCAAGAACCTTCCGTTCGCACTCGCGGTGGCGAAGTCGGCGCACCGGCCGGACGATCCGGTCTCGGTGGTCGGCCGCAGCACCCCGGACTTCGTGGTGGATGCCTTCGACGTGTCGTACGGCCGGAACCAGCAGGTCGCCGCGATCACCCGGCGCTCGCTGAAGAACGTCAAGCTGAACTGGTCGATCAACGGGGGCCGGACGAAGTCCACCCGGGTCCGCGAGTGGCGTGGCGGTGAACGCTACGGCGACACCCACGACGAGTACTACGCCGAACTGCGCGGCAAGGTCACCGGTGCCCGGCCGGGCGACCGGGTGCGGGTCTGGTTCACCGCTACCAAACCGGGTCGGGGGAAGGTCAGCAGCGAACGCTTCACCTACCGGGTGCACGACGACATCGGCGGGGACGTGCTGGTGCTGGCGGTGGAGGACGTCACCGGTGTCAGCCCTGCCCAGGACACCACCACCGCGAGGTACGCCGACGAGATCGCCGCCTCGCTGAAGGCGGCCGGGCGCAGCAGCGACGTGTACGACTTCGACGCGATGGGGCGTACCGCCCCGCACCATCTGGGTGTGCTGTCGCACTACCGGGTGGTGGTCTGGGAGACCGGCGACGACATCATCCTGCGCGAGCCGGGTCAGGTGCCGGGCACGGTGGCGAAGGCGGCGGTGGACATCGAACTGTCCGTCCGGGACTACCTCAACGAGGGCGGCAAGCTGCTGGTCAGCGGCAAGTACGCGCTTTACGCCCAGGCGGCGAACGGTTCGTACGGCTACCTGCCGGATGCCCCACCGGAGTGCACGGACGCCGCCGATCCGAGCTGCCTGCCGTTGCTGAACGACTTCCAGCAGTACTGGCTGGGTGCGTACAACTACGTCAGTGACGGCGGCACGTCACCCGACGGGCAGCCGTACCCGGTCCGGGGTGACGACGGGGCGTTCGCCGGCTTCGCCGGAACGCTCAACGCCGACGGCTCGGCGGGCAACCAGGACCACACCGCGTCGTTCCTGACCACGTCGAGCTTCCTGCCGCCGGCGCAGTTCCCGCAGTTCACCAGCTCCGCTCCGGTGGGCTGGGGGCGGCCGGGTGGCGCACCGTTCGACCCGCGTACGGGCGAGTGGTACCTGTTCAGCGGACAGTCCGACGAGTCGTACAAGCGACTGACCCGGACGGTGGACCTGACGGGGGCGACCAGCGGCGAGTTGCGCTTCTTCACCTCGTTCGACATCGAGACGAACTGGGACTTCATGTTCGTCGAGGCGCGTGAGGTCGGCACCGACAACTGGACCACGCTGCCGGACGCCGGGGGCATGACCACCCAGGAGACCGGGGACAGTTGCGCCTCCGGCTGGGTGGCTCAACTGCACCCGTTCCTCGCGCATTACCAGGGCGCGGACTGTTCGCCGACCGGCAGCACCGGGCAGTGGCACGCGGCGACCGGCACCTCCAACGGCTGGAAGGAGTTCGTGGCCGACCTGTCCGGGTACGCGGGCCGGCAGGTGGAGATCTCCATCAGCTATGCCAGCGACTGGGCCACCCAGGGCCTCGGCCTGTTCGTCGACGACACCCGGGTCGTGGTCGACGGGGCCACCGTCGCCGAGACGTCGTTCGAGACGGATCTCGGTGGCTGGACGGTGGCCGGCCCGCCGGCCGGGTCCGCTCCGGCGGCAAACGACTGGTCGCGCAGCCAGCAGGCGTTCGAGGAAGGTTCGGCGGTGGTCACCCGGGACACCGTCTACCTCGGCTTCGGGCTGGAAGGTCTGGCTCCGGCGGCCCGGGACGAGCTCGTCGCCCGGTCACTGAACCATCTGACGGGCCGACCCCGCCGGTAGCGGTGGTCGAGGGCGCGCCAGCGGTCGGACACCGTCGGCGCGCCTTGCCGCGTAGCGGCATGACGGGCGTCCGGACTGTGATGAGCTGTGGGTATGGACCGCATCCGGCTCGGGTTGGTGCTGCACCCCACCCGGGACGTGTCCCCGGTGGTGGACACCATCGCCGCCTGGGCCGCGCGGCACGAGGTGGCCCTGACGGTACGCGAGCAGGACCGGCAGCGGGTGCCCGAGTCCGTCCGCCCGGTACCGGAGGACCAGCTCACCGGAGGGGCGGACGTGCTGGTCAGCATCGGCGGGGACGGCACGATGCTGGGCGCGCTGCGGGCGGCCGTACCCGATCCGAAGCCGGTGCTCGGCGTACACCTGGGGAAGTTGGGGTTTCTGGTGGAGGTCGAGCCGCCGGAGCTGCCGGCGGCGCTGGACCGGCTGCTGGTTGGCGAGTACACCGTCGAGTCGCACAGCTGCCTGGCCTGCGACGTGTGCGGCGACGACGTGGTCGCGTTCAACGACATCGCCCTGATCCGGCACCCCGGTCAGGGCTTCGTCACCGCGACCCTGGCGGTGGACGGGCAGCAGTACGGCTACTACCGCTGTGACGCGTTGGTGGTGAGCACCCCGACGGGGTCGACCGCCTACAGTTACGCCGCCGGCGGGCCGCTGGTCTCCCCGGCCACACGAGCGGTGGTGGTCACCCCGAGCGCGCCGATGTCGGGCATCTCCCGGTCGGTGGTGCTCTCCCCCGAGGAGACGATTCATCTGGAGCTACGTCCGGGATCCGCGCCGGTCGCCGTGGAGGTGGACGGCCTGGTCATCCGGGACGGGTCGACCTCGGGTGCGGTGCACATCCGCTACCGCCCCGACGCCGGCCTGGTGGTCCGCCTCGACCCGGCCCGCTACCAGGAGCGCAGCCAGCTCAAGCTGAGCCTGCTCGACCTGCCGCTGCTGCCGGAGCAGCTCCGCGAACTGCTCCCGGAGAACCTGCGTCGCCAACTCGGCCGCCGCGAACTCCCCCCACCGCGCTGACCCTGCGCTGCGGCGGCTGACTTTCCGCCCTTGCATCGATAGACTTCACTTCATCTGCAATCGGTGCCGGTGGCCGTCCCAATCGGGCCCCCAGTCGCGACCCGTCCCGCCCAACACACCACCGCACCCCGATCAGTCTGGAAGGAAGCAGATGACCCGCGCACTCCTGCGGGCGGCGACCGTCCTCGCCGCCGCGCTTCTCGCCGCCACCGTCATGGCCAGCAGCGCCGCCGCCAGCCCGATCTCCCAGCGTTTCTCCGTCCCGTCCGGAGACAACTGCACCTACGGCTACACCGAAGGCGTGCTCGAATGGCGCTCAACCGCACCCACAAGTGCGGTACGGCTTACCGGAGTCGTCGTCGACCGGCCCAGCGCCAACGAGCCGATCGCCTGCCGCGACGACCGTCGCTACACCACTGCCACCTATATCGCGTACGCGGGCGATCGTCCCATCGACCAGGCAGCCCAGCGGGTCGACAACGGAGTGGTGCGGTTCGACTTCGTCCTCGGCTCCAACGCCTCGGTGCTGGGCATCGACCGGGTGACCATCCAGGTCTGCCGGACGTCTCTCGACGGGCCCAGCATCAGGCCGGACTACTGCGGTCGGGAACACACCTTCCGCCCCACGTCGATCGGTCCGGCCGGATCGTGACAGCGGCATCCCGGGTGTGGTCACTCATGGTCACCACACCCGGGCGCCCGCTCCGCCGCAGTGTCAGGAGTTGTCGAGCACGTCGGTGACCAGGGCTTGGGCTTCCTGCTGTACCCGGGCCAGGTGGTCGGGGCCCTGAAAGGACTCGGCGTAGATCTTGTAGACGTCCTCGGTGCCCGACGGGCGGGCGGCGAACCAGCCGCTCTCCGTCGTCACCTTCAGCCCGCCGATCGGGGCGCCGTTGCCGGGGGCGGTGGTGAGCGTCGCGGTGATGGGTTCGCCGGCCAGTTCGGTGGCGCGTACCTGCTCCGGGGATAGCTTGCCGAGCACCGCCTTCTGCTCCCGGGTGGCGGGTGCGTCGATGCGGGCGTACGCGGGTGCGCCGAACCGGTCGGCCAGCTCGGCCCAGTGCTCGCTCGGGGTCCGCCCGGTGCTGCCGATGATCTCGGCGGCGAGCAGGCAGAGCAGGATGCCGTCCTTGTCGGTGGTCCAGGTGCCGCCGTCGCGGCGCAGGAACGACGCGCCGGCGCTCTCCTCGCCGCCGAAGCCGACCGTGCCGTCGAGCAGGCCGGGCACGAACCACTTGAAGCCGACCGGCACCTCCAGCAGCGGTCGGCCGAGGTCGGCGGCGACCCGGTCGATCATCGAGGACGAGACGAGGGTCTTGCCGACGGCCGCGTCCGGGCCCCAGTTCTCGCGGGTACGGAACAGGTGGGCGATCGCGACGGCGAGGTAGTGGTTGGGGTTCATCAGGCCGGCGTCGGGGGTGACGATGCCGTGCCGGTCGGCGTCGGCGTCGTTGCCGGTGGCCACCTGGTAGTCGGCGCGCATGGCGATCAGCGAGGCCATCGCGTTCGGCGACGAGCAGTCCATCCGGATCTTGCCGTCGCCGTCGAGGGTCATGAACCGCCAGGTCGGGTCGACGGTCGGGTTGACCACGGTCAGGTCGAGCCGGTGCCGGTCGGCGATCTCGCCCCAGTAGTCGACGCTGGCGCCGCCGAGCGGATCGGCGCCGATGCGGACCCCGGCGGCGCGGATCGCGTCGAGGTCGAGCACCGCCGGCAGGTCGTTGACGTACGCGGCGAGGAAGTCGTACGTGTCGGTGGTGTCGGCGGCGCGGGCCCGCGCGTACGGGATGCGGCGCACCTCCTTGAGCCCGGCGGTGAGGATCGCGTTCGCGCGGTCCTGGATCCATTTCGTGACGTCGGAGTCGGCGGGGCCGCCGTGGGTGGGGTTGTACTTGAAGCCGCCGTCGTCGGGCGGGTTGTGCGACGGGGTGATCACGATGCCGTCGGCGAGGCCGGCGGTGCGTCCCCGGTTGTGGGTGAGGATGGCGTGCGACACCGCCGGGGTGGGGGTGTATCCGTCCCGGCTGTCCAGCAGCACGGTGACGTCGTTGGCGGCGAGCACCTCCAGGGCGTCGACGGCCGCCGGGGTGGACAGCGCGTGGGTGTCGCGGCCGAGGAAGAGGGGACCGTCGACGCCCTGTTCCCGCCGGTAGTCGCAGAGCGCCTGGGTGACGGCGAGGATGTGGTCGGAGTTGAAGGCGTTGCGCAGGCTCGACCCGCGGTGCCCGGAGGTGCCGAAGGAGACCTGCTGCGCCGGGTCGGCCGGGTCGGGGTGCTCGGCGTAGTAGGCGGTCACCAGCCGTGGTACGTCGACCAGATCGGCGGGCTCGGCGGGCTGGCCGGCACGGGGATGACTGCTCAAGGCTGTATTGACCTTTCGTTCGCGACTGCGGGGCTCCGCTGCGCTGCACTCCTCGCGCTCACGGTTCTACCTTCTGTCCTTTGCCGATGACCACGATGCCGTTGTCGGAGACCGTGTAGCGCTGCCGGTCGCGTTCCAGGTCCACGCCGATCTCGGCGCCCTCGGGAACCTGGACGTTCTTGTCAAGGATGGCCCGACGGACCACCGCGTGCCGGCCGATCTCGACGCCCTCCATGAGCACCGAACCGTCCACGTGGGCCCAGGAGTGGACCTTCACCTTGGGCGAGACGATGGAGTTCTCCACCAGGGAGCCGGAGATCACCGCGCCGGGCGAGACCATCGAGGCGACCGCCCGGCCGACCCGCTCCCCCCACTGGTGGACGAACTTGGCCGGCGGATACGGCGGTTGCTCGGTGTAGATCGGCCAGTCGAAGTTGTAGAGGTTGAACACCGGGTGGACGTTGATCAGATCCATGTGGGCGTCGTAGAACGAGTCGAGGGTTCCCACGTCGCGCCAGTAGCCGCGGTCCCGGTCGGTGCTGCCGGGCACCTCGTTGTCGCGGAAGTCGTAGACGTTCGCCTCGCCGCGCTCGACCAGCATCGGGATGATGCTGCCGCCCATGTCGTGCTTGCTGGTCTTGTCGTCGGCGTCGCGTTCGACCGCGTCGATGAGCGCCCGGGTGGTGAAGACGTAGTTACCCATCGAGGCGTAGATCTCGTCGGGGGCGTCGGGCAGACCGACGGCGTCGGTGGGCTTCTCCCGGAAGGCCCGGATCCGTCGGCCGTCCTCGCCTACCTCGATGACGCCGAACTGGTCGGCCGTCGACAGCGGCTGCCGGATGCCGGCGACCGTCACGCTGGCGCCGGAGGCGATGTGGTCCTCCACCATCTGCCGGGGGTCCATCCGGTAGATGTGGTCGGCACCGAAGACGATCACATAGTCCGGCTGCTCGTCGTAGATCAGGTTGAAGCTCTGGTAGATTGCGTCGGCCGAGCCGGCGAACCACCAGGGGCCACGGCGCTGCTGCGCGGGCACCGGCGTGACGTAGTTGCCGAGCAGCGTCGACATCCGCCAGGTCTTGGTGATGTGCCGGTCGAGGGAGTGGGATTTGTACTGGGTCAACACGACGATCTTCAGATAGCCGGCGTTGGCCAGGTTGGAGAGGACGAAGTCGACCATGCGGTACATCCCGCCGAACGGGACGGCCGGCTTGGCCCGGTCCGTGGTCAGCGGCATCAGGCGCTTGCCCTCTCCGCCGGCCAGGACGATCGCGAGCACCTTGGCAGCCATGAACAGACGCTATCCATACCGGTGCCGGTTCACCACTCGTACGGGCACAGTTCCGCGGCCGGGTGCGGCGTCGGATTCTGCACTAGGGTGCCGGGCATGACGGACTCCGCACGGCTGCGCGTGGACCTGCTCACCAGGGAGTACCCGCCGGAGGTCTACGGCGGCGCCGGGGTGCACGTCGAGTACCTGGCCCGGGAACTGCGCCGGATCACCGACGTGCGGGTGCACTGCTTCGGCGCGCCGCGTACCGAGCCGGGGGTTCGGGCGTACGCCGACCCGCCGGCCCTGGCCGGGACGAACGCCGCGCTGCGGACCATGGGCGTGGATCTGGAGATGGCCGCCGGATGCGCCGGTGCCGACCTGGTGCACAGCCACACCTGGTACGCGAACCTGGCCGGGCACACCGCGAAGCTGCTGTACGGGGTGCCGCACGTGGCGACCGCGCACAGCCTGGAGCCGCTGCGGCCGTGGAAGGCCGACCAGCTCGGCGGTGGCTACGCGCTCTCCTCCTGGTGTGAGCGCACGGCGTACGAGGCGGCCGACGCGATCGTGGCGGTCAGCGCGGGGATGCGTCGGGACGTGCTGGCCGCGTACCCGTCGGTGGATCCGGACCGGGTGCACGTGATCTACAACGGCATCGACACCGCGCAGTACGCCCCGGACCCGGGCACCGACGTGCTGGCGCGCCTCGGCATCGACCCGGCCCTGCCCAGCGTGGTCTACGTCGGGCGGATCACCCGGCAGAAGGGCCTGCCGCACCTGCTGCGGGCCGCCCGCGAGCTGCCGGCGGACACCCAGTTGGTGCTGCTGGCCGGGGCACCGGACACCCCGGAGATCGCCGCCGAGGTGGAGGGCCTGGTCGCCGAACTGCGGACCAGCCGCTCCGGGGTGGTCTGGGTGGCGGAGATGCTGCCCAAGTCCGAGGTGATCCAGGTGCTCACCCACGCCACCATCTTCGTCTGCCCGTCGGTGTACGAACCGATGGGCATCGTCAACCTGGAGGCGATGGCCTGCGAGACGGCGGTGGTGGCCACCGCCACCGGCGGCATCCCGGAGGTGGTCGCCGACGGCGAGACCGGCCTGCTGGTCCCGATCGAGCAGGCCGGCCTCGACGGCGCGCCTGTGGATCCGGCGCGCTTCGAGGCCGACCTAGCGGCCCGCCTTAACGAGTTGCTGGCCGCGCCAGAGCGCGCCGCCACGCTCGGCCGCGCCGGCCGGCACCGCGCCGTCGAACACTTCTCCTGGGACGCGATCGCCGCCCGCACCCTCGACCTCTACCGCTCCCTGCTGAAGTAGTGCGATCAACCCACCGGGCTGATCAACTCCAGCTTCGGGAAGTACGTCCGGTAGCGGGCCCCGTCGCGGGTGAGCAGACGGTATCCACACACGGCCGCATGGGCCCCGATGTAGAAGTCGGCTATCGGTGACCTCTTGGTGCCGCCCTGCGCGCGGTAACTCGCGTACGCCTTGCCCGCGAGGAAGCCGGCCGCATACGGGAGTTCCTCACGAAGGAAGTCACCGGCCGGCAGCGCCTCGTCGAGGTCCTCGATGCGGTCGAAACGGACCGACACCTCGGCGTACACAATGGGGTTGATCACCAGGGCCCCGTTGTCCCGCGCCTCGGCCAGTGACTCGCTGGACCAGTTCGCCCACCGGGCGTCGTCGGTGAGGATGTCAAGCAGCACGTTCGTGTCGACAAGGGTCGTGGCCGAGTCGGTGGGCCGGTGCGCGACGGCGCGGAGTCGGTCAATCCCCACGCAGCAACTCCATGAGGTCGTCGGTGGACATGCCGGCGGTCTGCTTCGTGCCACCACGCCCGCGCATGTGTCGCACCAGGCGCTGCCCTCGACTCTCCGCGCCGCTCACCCGGACGATTCGGAGTGCACCGCCGTCCTCGATCACGTCGACCTCGTCACCCTCGTGCAGGCCGTACCGGGCGCGCAGCGCGGCCGGGATGGTGACCTGCCCCTTGCTGTTGAGCTTCATGGCGCCTCCGCGTATCACGTAATACAAACGATACGTGTCAGCAGACGGATACGTCCTCCGAGCATCCGAACAGCACGTACGGCCCGGGCGGACCGCTGCTTGAGCGAGCAAGGATCACGAGCCGGTGGCGCGGATCAGGCCAGGCGGGTGCGTACGACCAGGTCGTGCAGGGCGTCCACGGCGGCCGGGTCGGGTTGGTCGGGCAGGGCCGAGGCGTTCCTGGTCTCCTCCAGGTCGGCGCGCAGCCGGGGTACGTCGACGGCGAGTCGCTCGGCGGCGCCCGGGGGCAGTGGCCCGTGCTCGGCCTCCCGCTTGGCGGCGATGAGATCCGGCACGTACGCCAGGCTCTTTCCCAGCACGCCGAGGTCCGTCTCCAGACGGCCGGTACGCATCAGGTGGATCCCGGTGAGCAGGACCCGCAACGTGTACAGCGCGGGCTTGAGCTTTCCGGTCTGCGCGTACAGCCGCTCCTGGGTGGCCGCGAAGCCGAGGTAGTGGTGC
Organism: Micromonospora sp. NPDC000442; assembly: GCF_042898635.1. Lineage (NCBI taxonomy): Bacteria > Bacillati > Actinomycetota > Actinomycetes > Micromonosporales > Micromonosporaceae > Micromonospora > Micromonospora sp. NPDC000442. The sequence continues at coordinate 302,268 of NZ_JBIAYZ010000002.1, forward strand.
GCGTGGTGACGGGTGACAAGTCGCGGTGCCAGGGACACGAGTTCAGCGTGCACCGGGGTGGTCACGACCACCAACGGCGACAACACCTGTTCCAGCACGTACCCGTTGCGGCTGTTCAGCAGCCGGGCGAACTTCAGCAGATCGTGGCTGACCACGTCCAGCTCGACGCCGTCGCGTACGCCGGTGTGCTGCAAGGTGTCCGGTCCGGTGCGCAACCCGACGACCTCCGTCGCCGGCAGCAGGTGCGCGGCGCGAAGATCCAGGTCGGAGTCGACGGACGCGAAGCCGTACAGGTGGGCGCCGCTGACGGTGGCGAACAGCAGTGGGCGGGGTAGCTCCCGGGCGGCCTCGGCGGCCCACGCCGGCACGTCGACTGTCACGACAGGTTCCTTTCCCGTACGGCGGTGAGCAGCCGGTCCACGGCGTGCCGGTCGGGTTGTTCCGGCAGCGTGGTGGTGGCAGCCGCCTCGGCGAGTTCGGCGAGCAGGTCCTCGGCCCAGCCGGTGACCGACTCCCACATCAGGTCGCCTCGGCGCACCGCGAGCAGCCGGTCACGCAGGTGCCGCACGTCCACCAGGATCTCCCCGGTCCGCAGTACGTGCACCCCGGCGATCAGCAGCCGGATCATGTGCATGGCCTGCTTGTGGTTCGTCTCGCCGGTACGTTCGCGGCGGGCCGCCACCCGGTTGAGCTGGTCCCGGGCGTAGCCGCCGTACGTCTGGGCCACCCGCCGCGACAGGAACGCCCGCCGGCTGGCCAGCAACTGTCGCCCGTCCTCGGTGATCGTCTCGACAAACGGGGACCAGAGCACCTCCAGCACCGTCGGGTTGCTCTGCAGGGCCAGCTCGCAGAGGCGTTCGAACTCCCAGGAGAACTGCTCCGCCGCCGGCCCGTCGAGGTGGGTGGGTGGCTTCTCCAGGTGCCAGAAGGCGCGGGTCGGTGCCACGTACACGCCACGCCGGTCGTGGTCGGAATCCGGGCCGTGCAGCCCGTACGCCCGCGACCCGACCACGACGGCCAGCACCGTGTGCCGCTCGACCAGTTCGATCATGCCGGCACGCTACCCGCCCCGATCTGTGGCAGTTCCGGTGTCTTCACCTCGGCGTGTCGTCCACTTTTACTGCCACGGATCGGGGCACACCACGCCCTCCAAGATCTCGTTGGTTGTCAGCCGAGCGCGAGGGGATCTCGGGCAGTAGGTTGGGGCGGTGAGCGGACGGTTCCCGATCGAAGACGTCTCCCCCGTCGTCTCCTGCGGTCGCTACCCGGCCCGTGCGGTGGTCGGCGAGGTGGTGCCGGTGTCGGCCCGCGCCTACCGCGAGGGGCACGACGCGCTCGGCTGCAACGTGGTGTGGCTCGGCCCGGACGGGGTGGCCCGCCCGTTCACCCGGATGCGTCCGGGTGAGCCCGGCCAGGACCGCTGGCACGCCACCATCGTGCCGGACGCGGTCGGCGAGTGGATGTTCACCGTGGAGGCGTTCAGCGACCCCTACCTGACCTGGCACAACGCCGTCACCAAGAAGATCGCCGCCGGCCAGGGGCCGGCTGAGCTGGCAAACGACCTGGCCGAGGGCGTACGCGTGCTGAGCGCCGCCACCAAGCTGGTGCCGAAGGCCGAGCGGGCCCGTCTCAAGAAGGCCGCGAAAACCCTGACCGACGTCGACCGGCCGCTGCCGCAGCGGGTGAGTCCGGCGCTGGAGTTGGCCGACCTGCTCTGGGAGCACCCGGTGCGCGAGCTGGTCACCACCGGCGAGGAGTACCGCCTCTGGGTGGACCGCGAGTTGGCCCTCTTCTCCGCCTGGTACGAGTTCTTTCCCCGCTCCGAGGGGGCGGTCCCGGCGACAGTCGACGCGCCGGCCCGCTCCGGCACCTTCGTCACCGCCACCGAGCGGCTGCCGGGTGTCGCGGCGATGGGCTTCGACGTGCTCTACCTGCCACCGATCCACCCGATCGGGCGGGTCAACCGCAAGGGCCCGAACAACAGCCTGGTCGCCGGGCCGGACGACGTGGGTTCGCCGTGGGCGATCGGCGCGGCCGAGGGCGGGCACGACGCGATCCACCCCGATCTGGGTACGCCTGAGGACTTCCGGGGCTTCGTCGCCGCCGCCGCCGAACACGGCCTGGAGGTGGCGATGGACCTGGCGTTGCAGTGCGCGCCGGATCACCCGTGGGTGACCGAGCACCCGGAGTGGTTCACCACCCGGGCCGACGGCAGCATCGCGTACGCGGAGAACCCGCCGAAGAAGTACCAGGACATCTACCCGCTGAACTTCGACAACGACCCCGAGGGCATCCGCGCCGAGGTGCTGCGGGTGGTGCGGCACTGGGTCGGCGAGGGCGTGAAGATCTTCCGGGTGGACAACCCGCACACCAAGCCTGTCGACTTCTGGCACTGGCTGATCTGGGAGGTCAAGCGGGTCGACCCGGACGTGCTCTTCCTCGCCGAGGCGTTCACCAGGCCGGCGATGATGCACGGGCTGGCCAAGGTCGGCTTCACCCAGTCGTACACGTACTTCACCTGGCGGACCTCGGCCGCGGAGATGCGCGAGTACTGCACGGAGCTGGTGGCGGCGGCCGACTATATGCGGCCGAACTTCTGGCCCAACACGCCGGACATCCTGCACCCCTCGTTGCAGCACGGCGGACCGCCGATGTTCAAGATCCGGGCGGTGCTGGCCGCGCTGCTCTCCCCGTCGTGGGGCACGTACGCCGGCTACGAACTGTTCGAGCATGTGGCGCGCCCCGGCGCGGAGGAGTACCTCGACAACGAGAAGTACGAGCTGCGCCCGCGGGACTGGGCCGGCGCCGAGGCGCGGGGCCGCTCGCTGGCGCCGTTCATCACCACCCTGAACCGGGTACGCCGGGAGAACCCGGCCCTGCGCCGGCTGCGCAACCTGGTCTTCCACGACATCGACAACCCGGCCCTGCTGTGCTGGTCCAAGCATGATCCGGAAACCGGCAACACGGTGCTGGTGATCTGTTCGTTCGACTCGCACACCGTGCAGTGGGGCAACACCACCCTGGACATGCCGGCGCTGGGTCTGGACTGGCACGACCGGTTCACCGTGCACGACGAGCTGACCGGCGCCCGCTACGACTGGGGGCAGCGCAACGCGGTCCGGCTCGACCCGTACCTGCAACCCGCGCACGTGCTCACCCTGCACCGCCCGGCCACCGCGCCGGAGCCTTCGACCGGGCCAGCCGTGACCGGGCCGGCCCTGTCCGGGCCGACGGATGCCGGGTCCCCGGGTCAGGGCGGCACCGAGCCGGTCACCCTGACCGTTCAGGACGTGCCCGCCGACCTGTCGGGCGGCACCGCACCTACCGCTCCCGCCCAGAAGGACGACACCCGATGGACCAGCTGATTTCCGGGGAGATCCACGACCCGCACGCCGTGCTCGGTGCGCACCCGGCCGGCGGGCGTACGGTGATCCGCACCCTGCGCCGGGGCGCGGGTGACGTCGGCGTGCTGGTCGGCGAGGAGCGGCACCCGATGAAGCGGGTGCACGACGTCGGAGTCTTCGAGGCCACCGTCCCCGGGGAGGTGCTCGACTACCGGCTCGACGTCGACGGCGTGCGCCACGACGACCCGTACCGTTTCCCGCCGACCCTCGGCGACCTGGACCTGCACCTGATCGGTGAGGGCCGGCACGAACGGCTGTGGGAGGCGCTGGGCGCCCGGGTCGTCGACGGCGGGGTGGCGTTCGCGGTTTGGGCGCCGAACGCCCGGGGCGTGCGGCTGGTCGGCGACGTCACCGGCTGGGCGCCCGACGACGGCTGGCCGATGCGCTCGCTCGGTTCGACAGGCGTGTGGGAGATCTTCGTGCCGGACGCCACCGCCGGCACCCGGTACAAGTACCGCGTGCTGGGCGCGGACGGGTACTGGCGGGACAAGGCCGACCCCCTCGCGGTGTACGCGGAGGTGCCGCCGGCCACCGCGTCGGTGGTGCACCGGTCGGCGTTCGAGTGGTCCGACGCCCAGTGGCTGGACCGGCGGTCGCGGCGGCAGCCGCACCAGGAGCCGATGAGCGTGTACGAGGTGCACCTCGGTTCGTGGCGGCCCGGCCTGGGTTACCGGGAGCTGGCCGAGCAGTTGACCGCGTACGTGGTGGAGCTGGGTTTCACCCACGTGGAGTTCCTGCCGGTGATGGAGCACCCGTTCGGCGGTTCGTGGGGCTACCAGGTGACGGGCTACTTCGCGCCGACGGCCCGGTTCGGCGACCCCGACGACTTCCGCTACCTGGTGGACCGGCTGCACGCCGCCGGCGTCGGGGTGATCCTGGACTGGGTGCCGGCGCACTTCCCGAAGGACGAGTGGGCGCTCGCCCGGTTCGACGGCACCCCGCTCTACGAGCATCCCGATCCACGCCGGGGTGAGCATCCCGACTGGGGCACCTACGTGTTCGACTTCGGTCGACGGGAGGTGCGCAACTTCCTGGTCGCCAATGCGCTCTACTGGTTGGACGAGTTCCACGTCGACGGGCTGCGGGTGGACGCGGTCGCCTCGATGCTCTACCTGGACTATTCGCGGCAGGAGGGGCAGTGGACGCCGAACGTGCACGGCGGCCGGGAAAATCTTGAGGCCATCGCGTTCATGCAGGAGGTCAACGCGACGGTCTACAAGCACCACGCCGGGGTGGTGATGATCGCCGAGGAGTCCACCGCCTGGCCGGGGGTGACCCGGGCGACAAGCGACGGTGGGCTCGGCTTCGGGTTCAAGTGGAACATGGGCTGGATGCACGACACCCTGCTCTACACCTCGAAGGACCCGATCTACCGGCAGCACCACCACCATCAGCTCACCTTCTCCCTGGCGTACGCCTGGAGCGAGAACTACACGCTGCCGATCAGCCACGACGAGGTGGTGCACGGCAAGGGTTCCCTGGCCGGCAAGATGCCCGGCGACACCTGGCAGCGGCTGGCGAACGTGCGCGTGCTGCTGGCGTACATGTGGGCGCACCCGGGCAAGCAGTTGTTGTTCATGGGCTGCGAGCTGGCCGACGACCGGGAGTGGAGCGAGGAACGCGGCCTCGACTGGTACCTGCTGCACGATCCGGCGCGGGCCGGCGTGCAACGCCTCGTCGGCGACCTGAACCGGGTCTACCGGGACACCCCGGCGCTGTGGGCGCAGGACACCTCCCCCGCCGGTTTCCGCTGGCTCGCCGGTGACGACGTCGCCAACAACACCATCTCGTTCGTCCGGATCGCGCCCGACGGGGCGACTCTGGTCTGCGTGGCCAACTTCTCCGCGCTGCCGGTTGAGGACTACCGGATCGGGTTGCCGGCCGCCGGCGCCTGGGCGGAGGTGCTCAACACCGACGCCCAGCACTACGGCGGTTCCGGCGTGGGCAACCTGGGCACCGTGCACGCCGAGAACGTCCCCTGGCACGGCCAACCCGCCTCGGTGGCGCTCCGCGTGCCGCCGCTGGGGGCCCTCTGGCTCCGCCCCGCCTAGCCGCGTCGGAGAGCCGCCGAACCGGATGTCCTCGACGCCGTCATGTCACTCAGAATTTCCTGTCTGAGTGACATGACGCTTACCAGGAATAGAACAACCCGCCGGGCGGGCAGGTAGATCATCGGACGGTGAACCACCCGCGCCCTTGCGGCCGTACCCATGGTTCCAGGTGGACGACGAGGCGGAGGATCGATGGCGAGCAGCAGGGGTACGGCCCGGGACCGTGGGAGTGAGCCCTCGTTAGGACAGCGGAGGATCGCGGGGTTCGCGGCGGTCGGGGTGACCCTGGCGGTGGCCTTCGCGGTGGCGACCGGGACCAGTCAGGCCAGCGAGAACTGCGACGGCCTGGACGCCGCAGTGGGCAGCAACCTCGCGTTCATCGCCGACCAGTTGGTGTTCCCCGACGAGCTGTCGGAGGCCCGGATCGCCAACCGGCAGGCGGTCATCGACCAGTTGGAGCAGCGGCGTGCGGCGGCCGGCTGCACCGGCGAGGTCGAGGTACCCGACGCGGACCCGAACGCGGCACTCAACGGTGGCGCGGCGGAGAACTGCGACGGCCTCGACGGCGCGGTCCGCAACAACCTCGCCTTCATCGACGGCCAGCGGCGCAACCCGGACGCCCTCTCGGAGGCGCGGATCGCCAACCGGCAGGCCGTCATCGACCTGCTCGAAGACCGTCGCACCCTGGCCGGCTGCGCCGGCGAGGTCACGCTCACACCGGGCGGCTGACACCGACGGACGGTGGGTGGGCCGGGCCGGGTGACCGGCTCCGCCCGCCTGCCGACCAGCGCCCCCGCCAGCCCGCCCGACCAGCGCCCCGCCGGCCCGGTCGGCGGACCGGGACCGGCGAACCGAGGGCCGGCTCAGACCAGGCCAGCGCCGCGTAGCAGGGTCCACAGGCCGGCGCCGTCGGGCGCGGAGAGCCACTTCTGCCCCACCGGCCCCTCGGCGTGGTCGTCGTGTGGAACCGGCAGGCTACCGGCGAGCACCGCCTGGGTGGGCGACAGCCGGCGGATCGCCACCGCGGCGACGTTGTCCGGATGGGCGACGGCGAACTCGCGGTAGACCTCCTGGTCGTGCTGGCCGTCGTCGCCGACGAGCAGCCAGCGGACGTCGGGGAACTCCTTGGCCAGCCGGGCCAGGGTGGCCCGCTTGTGTTCCCGGCCGCTGCGGAACCAGCGGTCCTGCGTCGGCCCCCAGTCGGTAAGCAGCAGCGGACCGGCCGGGTAGAGGTGCCGGGACAGGAACCGGGTCAACGTCGGGGCGACGTTCCACGCGCCGGTGGACAGGTAGAACACCGGCGCGCCGGGGTGGGCGGTGACCAGCCGCTCGTAGAGCACCGCCATGCCGGGCACCGCCGCGCGGGCGTGTTCGTCGAGGACGAAGGTGTTCCAGGCGGCGAGCAGCGGCCGGGGCAGCGCGGTCACCATGACGGTGTCGTCGATGTCGGAGAGGATGCCGAAGCGCACCTCCGGGTCGAGGATGCGCACCGGTGCCTCGACCGGATCGGCGTCGGGCATGCTCAGCCGCACCGAACCCCAGCCGGGTGGCAGGCCCGCCTCGACCACTGTGTCGATGAAGCCGCTGCGGTCGGCCTGTGCCTCGTGCACCACCCCGCCGGTCTCGATGGTCACGGTGACGTGCTTGGCCGGCAGGGTGGTGAAGCTGCGCCAGCCCCGGACCTTCTCCAGCCGGCCGCGCTGGCGGGTGTCCGGCCGCCCCAGCAGCACCCGGCACATCACCCGCACCCAACCGGGCCCGCCGTAGCCGGTGTACGCGATGATGTTGGTCCGCCAGCCGGTCCGCCGCAGCCGGCGTTCCACCAGGGCGTGCACGGCGTCCTCGATCCGCGCGGCCCGGTGCAGGTTCGGTACGGCCAGTTGGCCTGCGGGAGTCGGTGGCACGGAAGCAACCCTGCCACAGACCAGCCACCTCGGCCACGCGAGCTGAGCCGAACCGCCACGCCCGGCGTCGCCGCCGTGACACACTCCGGTCGGGACGACGACGGGGGCGAGGTCGTGCCACGAGCAGGGGCGGAACCAGGGCGACAGCGCGGGCGGTGGCGGCCACGGCTCGACCGGCCGGCGCTTGTCGCCCTGCTGTTCGGGATGATCGGAGTCGGTTACCGGCTGGTGCTGGTGCTGACCACCGTGCCCGTCTCCAACAGCGACGAGGCGACCTTCGGGCTGGCCGCGCTGCACATCGCGCAGGGCCGCGAGCAGCCGATCTTCCTGTACGGCCAGCGGTACATGGGCACCCTGGAGTCGTACCTGGCCGCACCGCTGCTCGCGGTGACCGGGCCGAGTTGGCCGATGTTGCGGTTGCCGGTGCTCGCGCTCTACGCGCTGTTCCTCTGGTTGATCCACCGGTTGACCCGGCGGATCGGCTCGCCGTGGTTCGCCACCGTGGTCGTCGGGCTGCTCGCGCTCGGCTCCGAGCGGGTCGTCCGGGACCAGGTGACCGCGGTCGGCGGGCGGCCGGAGGTCAAGGTGGCGGTGCTGGCGATGCTGCTGGTCGTGGTGGCGCTGGCCCGAGGCACGATACGGCACCGGACGCTGGCCGTGGGCGGGTTCGGGCTGCTCGCCGGGGTGGCGCTCTGGTCGGACTGGCTGATCGTGCCGTACCTGGCGATGGCCGGGCTGGCGTTGGTGTGGACGCTGCGCCGGAAGCTGTTCGGCTGGGCGGGCCTGCTGCTTGTCGTCGGCTTCGCCGTCGGGCTCGCCCCGATGATCCGGGACAACCTGGTTGCCCCACCCGGGCAGGACTCCCTGTCGGTGCTACGGGGGGTCAGCGGCGAGGACGGGCCGGTGCCGCCGTGGTCGCAGCGGCTCGGCGGCGGGCTGCTGGACGGCGTACCGCTGGCCGCCGGGCTCTGCCCGGTCGACGGCTGCGCCCGCTGGCAGGCATGGTTCGGCCTGCTCTACCCGCTGCTGCTGGTGGTGGCGGCGGCGCTCGCCGGGCTCGCGTACCGGCGGGCGACCGGGCGCGGCGACCGGGTCGGCCCGGTCGTGCACCTCGCGCTGCTCACCGGCGCGGCGCTGACCCTGCTGGCGTACCTGCGCAGCCCGCTGGCGGCCACGGATCCGCTGGGCAACGCCCGCTACCTGTCGGTGCTGCAACTGTCGCTGCCGGCGGTGCTCCGGCCGCTGTGGGTGGCGGCGGTCGCCGCCCGACGGGGCACCTCCGGCGTGGCGGGCCGGGTGGCGGGGGTGGCGGCCATCGCCGTGCTGGCTGCGCTGGCGGCGGGTTCGCTTGTGGTGACAGTGCTCTTCGCCACCACCGGCGCGGCTCCGGGGCGTACCGAGGAACGACAGGCCCGGGCGCTGGCCGACACGGTCCGCGCGGCCGGCCTGCGTGAGGTGTACGGCGAGTACTGGACCTGCAACCGGCTGGTCTTCAACACCGACGAGGAGGTGGTCTGCGCAGTGGTCGACGGCAGTCTGCATCCCGGGCAGAACCGGTACCCGGCGTACTGGTGGCGGCTGGCCCGGGCGCAGCGGCCCGGGTACGTGCTGGCGGCCGACGCCCCGGCGGACCGGCGGCTGCGGGAGCTGCTCGGCGACCGGGCCGGGGCGGCGCTGCTCGCCGAGGTCGGCGGTTTCCGGGTGTACCACCCGGCGGAGCCGCTGCGGCCGTGGCGTTAGATTCACCCATGCTCATCCTGCTGCCGCCCTCGGAGGGCAAGGCCGAGACCGGCTCGGGCCGCCGACTGGACCTGGACCGGCTCTCCCTGCCGGAGCTGAACCCACGGCGGGAGGAGGTGCTGTCCGCGCTTGTCGCCCTCAGCGCCGGGCCGCCGGAGACGGCGCTGACCGCGCTCGGCCTCGGCGCCGGGCAGCACGGTGAGGTGCGACGCAACGCTCGGCTGCGGCAGGCCGCCACCGCGCCGGCCGGCCGGATCTACACCGGCGTGCTCTACGAGGCCCTCGACCTGGCCAGCCTGCCGGCGACGGCGCAGCGGGCGGCCGGACGGCAGGTGCTGGTCAGCTCCGGCCTGTGGGGAGCGGTGCGGCTGACCGACCGGATCCCGCCGTACCGCTGCCCGATCGGGGCCCGGCTGCCCGGCGTCGGTGCCCTGCCGGCGCTGTGGCGGCAGGACCTGGGTGCCGCGCTGACCGCGGCGGCCGGTCGCGGCCCGGTGCTGGACCTGCGTTCCGGGGCGTACGCCGCGGCCTGGACGCCTCGCGGCGAGTTGGCCGAGCGCACCCTCACCGTGCGGGTGCTGCACGAGCGGGAGGTCGACGGGGTGCCGGTGCGCTCGGTGGTCAGCCACTTCAACAAGGCCACGAAGGGGCGGCTGGTCCGGGACCTGCTGCTCGCCGGAGCCCGACCGCGTTCCGTGGCAGCGCTGGTGACGACGCTGCGGGACCTGAAGTACCCGGTGTGCGAGCAGGCCGCCGGGCCCGGCCGGCCGCGTCAGGTCGACGTGATCGTTTCGGAGCTGTAACCAGGCGCAAGATTTCCTCAAGGCTGGATCGGATCGGTACCACCGGTCCGTGTCCCGGGTCACCGTAAGAGGACCCGACGCGACGAGGAGGCCCTCCGGTGGTTGCCGAACCGATCCTGCTCGACCGGTCCCGTCCGTCATCGGCCCTGCCGGCGTCCACCGCGCCGTCGTCGGCCCGGCCCCCGTCGGCACCGCCTCCGCTGGCCTGGTCGACCCTGGCCGACGCGTTCGAGACGGCCTGCCTGCTGCGTTGCATGCCGCCGCCGGCGACCGCCGGGCACCGGCACGCCGGGCAGCAACCCGTCCGGCCGACGACTATCGAGTTCAACCGGGAGGAGGCGGCGCGGCGGACCCGGCAGCTGCTCGATCGCCTCGACATCCCGGTCCGGCACGAGGTGGCCGTCGGTGGGCTGCGCCGCCGGTACGAGCTGCACCGGCTGCACGTCGGGCGGGAGCACCGGCCGACGTACGCGGCGATCGCGGAGAACGGCTGGCGGCGCGGCCGGCGGGAGCTGCTCGGCGGGCCGGTGCCGGGTGCCTCGACGGCGCGGCGGTTGTGGCGCACCCGGTTGGCCGCCGCCGCCTGGCGGGCCGCGCTGCTGGCCGGTGGTCGGCATGTCCGGCGGCACATCCTCGGGGTGCGGATCACCGACCGGGAACTCGGCGCGGTGCTGGTGCGCGGTGCCGCCCTGCTTGATGTGCCGGCGCTGCTGCGTCCCGGCACCGGCTGCTTCCTGGTCAGCGTGGCCCACGGCCGCGACCGGGACCGCATCCTGCGGTACGCGGCGGAGGAGGCGGTGCAGCGGCCGGTGGCCTGACCGGCGGCCGACCCACGGCCGCACCGTGCTCCGCCGTCCCGGGGTTGCGTCATCGGGGTCCGGCGGCGCACAGTGCTGCCCGTGACCCGTACCCGCTGTCCCGCGCGAGCCCGGTGGCGTGGCGCCCGCGTGGCGTTGGCGCTGACCGTGCTGCTGGCCCTGCCCGGCCTCGGCGGCTGCCGCGACGATCCGGGTGAGCCGGTGGTCATCCGGATCGCCACCGGCAGCCCCACCGCCGTCTACCACGCCTTCGGTGCGTCGCTGGCGGCCATCCTCAACCGGGAGCTGCCCCAGGTGCGGGCGGAGGTGCTGGTCACCGCGGCCTCCGCGGAGAACGTGCAGCTGCTCAACGCCGGGCAGGCCGAACTCGGCTTCACCCAGGCCGACGTGTTGCAGGCCGACCCGGGTCCGGACCCGCCGGTGGTGGCGGTCGCCCGGGTCTACGACGACCTACTGCACCTGGTAACCACCGCCGACAGCCCGGTGCGGGCCCTGGCCGACCTGCGCGGGCGGCGGGTCTCGGTGGGCGCGGCCGGCTCGGGGACCAAGATCACGGTGGACCGGCTGCTGACCGCCGCCGGACTGGACGGCCCGCAGGTGCGGCAGGAGCAGCTCGGCCTGGACGATTCGGTGGCCGCCCTGCACGCCGGTCGGATCGACGCCTTCTTCTTCTCCGGTGGGCTGCCGGTACGCGCGGTCGCCCAGTTCGCCCAGGACACTCCCACCCGCATCGTCGACCTCGGCGAGTGGACCGCACGGCTGCGCCGGGGCAACCCCGAGGTGTACGTACCGCGGGACATTCCCCGCTCGGTGTACGGCGTCGACCCGGTCACCACCGTGGCCAACCCGAACTACCTGGTGGTGCGGGCCAACCTGCCGGAGTCGCTGGTTCGCGAGGTGACCCGGCTGCTGATGGAACGCCGCTCCGAACTGGCCGCCGCGCACCCGGCAGCCGGCCGGATGAGCCCCCGCTCGGCCATCGCCACCTCACCGTTGCCCCTGCACCCGGGCGCCGTCGACTACTACCGGGCCAGCAAACCCTGACCGGACGCGTCAGGCGGACCGCGCGGCGGGCGGCGTGGGGTCGCCCAGCCGGGGAAACGGTTCGGTGGCGAAGACCACCTCCACCGGCACCTCGAAGTGCCGGGCGATGCGCAGCGCCAGATGCAGGCTCGGGCTGAACTCGCCGCGTTCCAGGTAGCCGATGGTCTGGTAGTGGACGCCCAACGCCTCGGCCAGCTGACGGCGGGAGATCCCCCGCTCCGCCCGGAGCATGGCGATGCGGTTGTGGACGATCTCACTCATCTCGACGGCCCATCCTCAGGTCACCCGCTGCAGGGCCTTCTCGCGGCGGGCCGCCACGCTCGACCCGGACTCCCGGCGAGCCATCCGGCGCAGCACCACCGGTGCCAGCACCAGCCCGGCGACCGCCCAGCCGCCGAGCACCAGCAGCGTCTCCAGGTGCCGCCACGACTCGCCGATCTCGACGGCGGCCATGGCCTCGGGCAGCAACGCCGACCGCATGCCGAGACCGAGCCAGTAGATCGGGAAGAGCTGCGCGACCGCCTGCAACCACCCGGGCAGTGCGGTGATCGGATAGAAGATGCCCGACGTGGCGATGAGTCCCATCATCGGCAGCATGATCAGCCCCATGTTCCGGGGGTTGGACAGCAGCGAGCCGAGGACCGCACCGACCGGCATGGTCGCCACCATGCCGACAAGCATCACCCAGGCCAGGGTCAGCCAGGCCGCCACGCTGTCGAGCGCCAGGGCGTCGAAGAGGAAGAGACCCGGTACGAGCAGCAGGGCGACGCTCACCAGCGTCATCCCCGAGACCAGGGTGATCTTGCTGATGAGGTAGCCGAACATGCCGTTCGGGGTGGCCTTCGCCCGCAACAGGGTGCCGTCCTCGCGTTCCACGGTGAGGATCGACGCCATGGTGACCAGCCCGCCGAACGCCACGGTCATGCCGAGCGTGCTGGGCAGCGTCTGCGCGCCGAGCGAGAACTCGGTGCCCGGCACCTTGGCACCCCGCAGGAAGAACATCACCACCAGCAGGACGACCGTCGGGAAGAGGTACCCCCAGAGGGTCTCCGCGTTGGTGAAGCTCTGCCGCAGCTCGATCCGGCCCCGGGACAGACCGGCCCGGGCGGCCACGACCAGCGGGCTCATCGAGCCACCTCCTCGAACGCGCGGGTCGCGCCGTCGGCGCGGCCGGACTCGTGATCGCGTACCAACGTCATGTAGGTGTCCTCCAGGCTGGCCCGGCGCACCTCAAGGTCGGCGATGTCCTCGCCGTGCTGGGTGAACAACTCCCGGACGAAGCCGGTCGCGTCGGCGGTGGAGTGCACGAACCGTGCCCCGCCCTGGCTCCAGCGCACCTCGGCGTCGGCGGAGATGCGGCGGGACAACTCGTCGGCGGATCCGCTGGCGATGATGCGGCCACCGGCCAGGATGAGGATCCGGTCGGCCAGCTTCTCCGCCTCGTCCAGGTCGTGGGTGGTGAGCAGGATGGTGGTGTCGTCGATGTCGGTCAGCCGGTGCACCAGGTCGTGGAACTCGCGGCGGGCGGCGGGGTCGAACCCGGCGGTCGGCTCGTCGAGGAAGAGCACCTCCGGCCGGCCGACGATGCCGATCGCCACGTCCACCCGGCGACGTTGACCACCGGAGAGTTGACCGACCTTCTTGTGCGCGTGCTCGGTCAGCCCGACCACCTGGACCAGCTCGTCGATGTCCCACGGCCGGCTGATCCGCCCGGTCGAGTAGGGCGCGTAGTAGGAGCCGAGGTGGGCCAGCAGCTCCCGCACCCGCCATCGACTGTGGTCGCGCCAGGACTGGAGCACCACGCCGAGTCGGGACCGCCACCGCTCGTCGCCGCGTGCCGGGTCGACCCCCAGGACGGCGACCCGGCCGCCGGAACGCATCCGGAAGCCTTCCATGATCTCGATGGTGGTCGTCTTGCCGGCACCGTTCGGGCCCAGCAGGGCCAGCACCTCGCCCCGCCGCGCGCTGAACGACACGCCGGTGAGCACGTCGGTCGAGCCGTACCGCATCCGCAGGTCGTGCACGTCCAGGGTGACGCCCCGGTCGGTCGGCGACGCGGTACTGGTCGGGGTTTCCGCCCCGGCGCTGACAGCCATCGACAATCACCTCCGTACGATCTGTGCGCTGAAATGTAGCACTCATACTACGGTTCGCAGCAAACCTCGGCTGCCCCGCGGGTACGCGGTCCTACGCTCAGGCCACCGCTGGCGCGGACGATGCCGGATCGGTGGGTGCCAGTGGTCCGGCCTCGGCATCCGGGCCGGTGGGTTCGGCCGGCGCCGCCGGCTGCGGGAACCACAGCGCGGCGACCAGGCCGCGCGGCGAGTTCGGGTGCATGGTGAGCCGGCCGTCGGAGGCGTCGACAAGCACGGCGGCAATGGTCAGGCCCAGCCCGGCACCGTCGACGTTCTGCACCTCCGGCGCCCGCCAGAACCGTTCGGTGGCCCGACCGAGCTGGCTGCGGGTCATCCCCGGGCCGGTGTCGCGTACCTCCAGGGCGGTCCCGCCGTCGCGGGCCGCGACGGTCACCGTCACCTCGCCGCCCGCACCGCTGAACTTCACCGCGTTGTCGATCAGGGCATCGAGGGCCTGGTCGATGGCGGTCGGCACGGTACGTGCGTACACCGGCCCGGGATCGGCCGCCAGACGCAGGGTGACCGACCGGTGGCGGGCCAGCGGCTCCCAGGCCGCGACCCGGGACACGGCCGCAGCCGTCGCGTCGACGGTGATCCGCTGGTTCTCGCGGCGTTCCGCGCGGGCCAGGGTGAGCAACGCGTCCAGGAGCAGGGCGAGCCGGTCGGTCTCCTCCAACGCGAGCCGGTGCTCGGCGCGGCCCTGCTCGTCGGTGACGCTCGGCCCCAGTTCCTCCACCCGCAGCCGCAGCGCGGTCAACGGATTACGGAGCTGGTGGCTGGCGTGTGCGACGAACGCACGCTGCCGGTCCATCACGTCGGAGACGACGTCCGCCATGTGGTTGAAGCTCTTCGCCAGGCGACGCAGTTCGGGCGGCCCCAGCCGGTGCTGCACCCGGGCGCCACGGTCGCCCTCGGCGATCTCGTGGGTGACGGCGTCCAGCTCGGTGACCGGACGCAGCACCCAGCCGGCCAGCCCGAACGCGGTGAGCACGCAGGCCAGCACGGCGAGCAGACCCAGCGCGGCGACAAGCGTCCACCAGGTGGCCACGGTACGCCGGACCCCGTCGGCCGGGGTGGCGGTGACCACCGCACCGAGGACCTCGCCGCCGTCGTTGATCGGCACCGCCACCACGATCGGCCCGTCGACCCACGGCCAGACCGAGTCGGGCCCGCTGGCCTGCTGCCCGGACAGCGCGACGTCAAGTGCCTCCCGGGTACCCGGGGCCGGTCGCCAGCTCGCCGAGGCCACCACCTCCCGCCGGTCCCGGTCCACCACCGCCGCACCGATGCCGTACAGCTCGTCGTAGCTGCCCAGCTCGTGGTCGAGTGGGCCGGGCGTGCCGTCGCGCAACGCCGGCCCGGCCAGCGACGCGAAGCGGGTGGCGTCGGCGAGCCGGTCGGCCCGTACGCGGTCGGTCTCCCGGGTGGTAAGCGTCACCGCCAACGGCGTACCCAGCGCCACCACCACCAGCACCATCAGCAGCAGATAGCTGATCACCAGCCGCCGTCGCACCCTGGGCTCCTCACTCGCCCCGGAGCCGGTAACCGACGCCGCGGACGGTCTCCACCAGACGCGGGTCACCGAGCTTGCCGCGTAGCGAACCGACGTGCACCTCGACGGTGTGCCGATCGGTGAAGGTGGTGCCCCAGGCGTCGAGCAGGATCCGGTCGCGGGGCACCGCGACGCCGGGCTGCCGGGCCAGGGAGAGCAGGACGTCGAACTCCTTGCGGGTCAACGACACCGGGCGTCCGGCCACCGCGACGGTACGGGCCGCCACGTCGATGTACACCGGCCCGACCTCGATCAGGTTGCGCTCCGGTGCCGCGTGCGAGGCCCGCCGCAGCACCGCCTCGATGCGGGCCTGGAGTTCCACCATCGAGAAGGGCTTGACCACGTAGTCGTCCGCGCCGAGCCGGAGGCCGAGCACCCGGTCGCGCTCCTCGCCACGGGCGGTCACCGCGATGATGCCGAGCTGGTTGCTGCGCCGTCGCAACTGCCGGCACAGGTCGGTGCCGTCGCCATCGGGCAGGGTGAGATCCAGCAGCACCAGGTCGCAGGGGGCGGCGGAGAGCGCGGCGGCGACGGTGGCGGCGTGCTCCACCTCGTACCCGCGTCGGGTCAGCGCCGACGACAGTGCGGCAGCCACCCGTCGGTCGTCCTCGACCAGCAGGATGCGCACCCGGCCTCCCCCGTTCGGTCTGCTCAACTACCTGCGCCAGATGGTGGCAGACGAGCGGCCCGGTGCACAGGCCCGGGTGCCGGGAGAGCGGCTCAGCGGGTCAGAGCCCGAAGGTTTCGTCGGAGGTGCTGTCCCGCACCCCGTCCACGAAGCCCTTGAATCCGGGGTCCTCGTGGCTGGCCGGCACGGTGGCGACGACCTCGCCGGTGGCCTCGGTCACCGCGTCGATAAGCGGCGCGAAGTCGATCTCAGCGTCGGCGAGGGTGTCGTCGTCGGCCTCCGCCAGGTTGATCACGTGCTGCACGTCCTCCGACGGCGTGTCGGGGTCGTCGGCCCAGTCGGCACCGGCGCGGTAGCACTCGTCGTAGAGCGCGCGCTGGCTGTCGGTCCAGTCGTCGTGGTAGCTCTCCATGCCCATCCCCTCGCCGGCGGCCTGCCCTTCGAGCATGCCCGCCGAGGCGGCGGACCGGGCCGGTACCGGACAAAACCCGGGCTCAACGGCGCGGGGCGGAGCCTCCGCCTGGGGCACCCGCGCGGCGTCAGCGGCAGAGCCGGCCGACCTCCTCGGCGAACCGGTCCATCGGGTTGGCGTCGGCCGGGCCGAGCAGGTAGGTCTTCAACTCCCGGCGGGCCTCGGTCATCGGGTCGTCGCCCGCCCGGGTCACCGCCACGATCTTGCCCAGTTCCCCGCAGTCGGCGGACAGCAGGTACGCGGCACGGGAGGTCGGGAAGGTGCGACGGAACTCGTCCTCGGGCAGCCCGGCGGGGTTGGTCACCACGTACGGCCGTTGGCTCTGCACGAAGTCGGACACCACGCTGGACACATCGCTGACCAGCAGGTCGGTCTGGTCGAAGCAGTCGAACAGCGCGGGCACCCGGCCGGCGACGACCCGGTGCGCCGGTCCGTCCAGAGTGCTCGCGTCGACGTCGCCACCGGCGGCCCGGATGCGCTGCACGATCCGCTCGTGTGCCGCCCGGACCCGCCCCGACCGGCTCCCGGTCAGCGGGTGCGGCTTGTAGATCAGCCGGACCTCCGGCCGGATCGCCAGCAGCCCGGCGACGATCCGCTCCCCCATCAGCAGCACCGAGGTGTGGAAGGGGTCGTCGGCGAGCCAACCCTCCCAGGTGGGTGCGTAGAGCACGGTGAAGGGACGTTCGGCCGATCCCCCACCGACGGTGCGCAGGCCGGCCAGTTGTGGCCGACCGATCTCCACCACGTTCACGTCGCGTACGCCGGTCCCGGCCCGGGCGAGGCGTTCCCGGCCGGCCGGGCCGGCGACCCAGACCTCGTCGTAGACCTTGCAGAACGGGTTGACGCTGGCGGCCTTGTCGCTGTCGCCGTGCCCGACGAACACGTGCTGCACACCGGGCTCCCGCAGCATGTGGATGTTCTCCCCGGCGTTGGCGGGATACAGCGCCACCCGGACGCTGGTCTTGCCGAGATTCATGAAATCCGCACCGGGCGGGACGCAGACCACCGGCAGCCGGGTGTCGGCCAGCTCCGCCAGGGCCTCCCGGTTACGCAGGAAGACCACCGTCGGCCGGTCCAGCGCCTCGATCGGTGCGAGCCACATGTTCGCCTGGTAGATGTCCTTGCCTGGGCCGGCGAAGTACAGCGCGACCTCCGGGCGGTGGCTGTCGAGCCACCGCTGCACCGCCGACAGCCGGGCACCGTGCCCGGTGCCCCGGCCCCGCAGCCAGATCGACGCGACCATGGCGCCCACCACCGCGGCCAACCCGACGGCGATCACGCCGGCCAGGTGGACGGGCGTCACCGTGTCGGCGAGCGCCGCGGCCACCGCCGCCGGCACGAGCAATACGTTCACCCAGGGCAGCCGGTCACCGCTGAGGGCGGCGGCCAACCGGGGCAGCTGCGGCCCGCCGCCGAGCCGACCCAGGTCGATGTTGCGCACCATCGAACCGCCGGGACTACGCCTGTCGATGATGCGCTCGAACGCTCCGGCGAAGACGGCGATCACCCACACCAGGGCGGGCAGCAGGAGCAGCAGGGTCAGTGCGCCGCCGGCCGGGGCCACCTGGGCGACGACCAGCAGCACGACCGACACGTCGCGGGCCAGTTGCCGGTAGCCCAGGCCGAGACCGGCCTTCTCCATCAGGGTCGCGGTGGCCGGTGACCACCGCTGCACCGCGAACTCGCCGAGCACCGCCGCCAGGGCGGCAACCACGAACCCGGCGACCTGGCCGAACGCGCCGGTGACGAGCAGGAGAAGGTACGCCCCCACCAGCAGGGCCCCACGCGCCGCCACACCGACGCGCGCAGTCAACATGCCGAACAAGGGATGGCTCTCCCTACCGAGATCGACGGCGGGCCAGCAGCCCGGCGGCACCGAGCGCCACGTCCCGGCGCCGGCGCAGCTGCGACCTTAACGCGAGACATCGACGCCGTGACGCCCGGGTGTCGAGTGCGGTGTCCAGGAACGCCGCCGGTCGTCGGCTGGGCCCGGCGCGGCCCGGTGAGCGTTTCTGGACACCGCACTACCCGCGACGCAGGCAGGTGACGGCGTTCGGGTGCACGGGAGGATCGGCCGTCCGCCTGGCGTACGTGGTGTAGCCGAACCGTTCACCGGTCTGCCGGGCGTAACGGTTCTGGCTGTAGACGCAGATGGTGCCCACGTCCAGCCGCTCCAGCGCGGCGCCCACCTGCTCGGCGGCGGGCCGCTGGGCGGCCGGGCCACCATTGGCGAACCGGGTCAGCAACAACCGGTCCTGGGAGAACTGCGAGTCGATGTCGTACTCGATCAGGAAGAAGTCACGCGGCAGGACCACCCGCGCCTCGGTGGTGAGCAGCGGGATGGCCCGCATGATGCTCTCCGGGGCCAGCACCAGACCGTCCGGCCGGTCGAGGCCCACGACGAACCTCGCGATGGCCAGCTGCTTCGTGCGGATCTTCCAGGTCGGCCCGTCGTGCACCAGCACCCCGCTGCGCTCGTCCCACATCGGCACCGCGTAGACGGCGAACGAGCCCACCATCGCGGCGGCCAGCACCACACCGGCCAGCGCCCGCGCGGCGGGCAGCCGCGCCGGCAGCCAGACCGTGCACAGCAGACCGATAAGCGCCGGCAGGGCGAGCAGCCACGACACCCGCCACAGCACCACGGAGATGCCGGTGAGCGCGCTGAGCCACTCCAACACCCCGGGCACCAGCAGCACGCTCAGGGTGACCGTGCCGCCGGCCGCCAGCAGCGCCGGGCTGCGACGGCGGGCCAGCAGCGGGCCGCACCACAGCGCGAGCCCGCCGATCACACCGACGACGCCGATCTCGAAGGTCCGACGGTAGGTGTGCGCGGCGTCGTAGAAGTTGACGTCGGCAGCGGCCTCGTTGGCCGAACCGAGGACCAGCTGACTGATCACCACCGCCCCGATCGGATAGGTAAGCGCGGCCGCGCCGACGGCGAGCGCCGACTTCCAGCGGCCCACCAGCAGCATCATCAGCGCCGCCCCACCCACCAGCAGCGGCAGGACGATCGCCGCCGTGGTGGTGAGCCCGGTCGCGGTGATCGACAGCGCGGCGATCAGCAGCAGCCCCAGCCGGGACCGGTCGTCGAACCAGCGGGTGAGATAGAGCCACATCAGCGGCACGACCGCGGAGACGAACATGCCCTTGCCCTGGTAGAGCCGGGGCAGGTGGAAGTTGCCCAGGGCGGCATCCGGGCCGCAGACCAACGCGAGGAAGGCGATGGCCACGGTGAAGGCGAGCACCGGACGCCGGGGCGCCCAGCGCTGCACCAGCCGCCAGAGCGCCAGCACGGCGAGCACCGCCATCATCGGCAACAGCAGGTACCAGGTCGCCGAGGCGGCGGAGATGCCGAGGAACCGGGCGAGCGCGCCGGCCAGCACCTCGATGCTGGCGATCGGCGGCTGGGACGCCATCGCCGGCAGGACGTTCTCGCTGAACAGGAAGTCGTTGAGCGGAACGTTGTCGCGTTCCGCGACCCACACCGACCGACCCACGTAGTAGATGTCGTCCGGGGTGTTGCGGGCCAGGACGAGCGAGGCGGCGGCGGCACCACCGGCGATCAGGAACGCGTAAGCCGACTGCCAGGCGGTCGGTGCCGGCGACCGGGTCGCCGGAGTGTCCCGCCAGGTCCGCCGGGTCAGCAGCACCAGTCCCGTGGCCGCCACGATCCCGGCCGAGGCCGGGACCCACCAGGACAGATCGGCGCCGGCCGGCGTACCGGCCAGTCCGGCGGTGACCGCCGCGACGGTGCCGAAGATCAGCACCAGTGCCGTCAAGCCGCGCCGGACGACCGCTGCCCGGCTGGTGCCTGCCCCCGCCCGGTCGGCGTCGGACGCCGCCCCCTTGTCCGCCGTGTCCGGCGTGCCGCCCGTGGTGTCCGGCGTGCCGCGTCGGCGACGCCATCGGGTCAGCGCGACGAACAGGGCCAGCGCCAGGCTGGCCACCAACCAGACCCGGAACGTCCACGACGGGGCGATGCCGAGCGGGAGCGCGGCGTGGTACAGCAGCGTCCAGAGCGCGAACACCAGGACGCCACCGTCGGTCAGTGCTACGGGCAGCCAGGCGATGACCGCCCCGACCCGGCCCGCGGCGGACCGCCATCGGGCCGGAGCGGGAGCGGTCGGTCCGTCGATCGCCGCCGAGGAGGCGGCGGCCTGGTCGGTCAGCGACACGGGGCGTCCTTGTCGTCGTCGTACGGGCGGGGCCAGCTCGGGGCGTACGCAGCGCACGCTCGGCCGATGATGCCGGCGGATCGGCAAGGAGCGTAGTCGGAGTCGGGTCCGGACCCGGTCATCACACGGCCCGGTATGCTGCGCCGAGTTCCGCCAGACCGTGCACACCCGATGGGATCTGAAGGTTGACTGACAAGAGCTCCCCCTCCGTCTTCGTCCATCCCACCGCCGACGTCGAGCAGGGGGCCGAGGTCGGCGACGGGACCAAGGTGTGGCATCTGGCCCACATCCGGTCGTCGGCCCGGGTGGGCGCCGGCTGCGTCATCGGTCGTAACGTCTATGTCGACGCGGGCGTGACGATCGGTGACCTGGTGAAGATCCAGAACAATGTCTCCGTCTACCAGGGGGTGCTCCTGGAGGACGAGGTGTTCGTCGGCCCGTGCGCGGTCTTCACCAATGACTTCCGTCCCCGTGCCCAGAACCCGGACTGGAAGATCACCCCCACCGTGGTGCGCCGTGGCGCCTCGATCGGCGCGAACGCCACCCTGGTCTGCGGCATCGAGGTCGGCGAGTACGCGATGATCGCCGCCGGTTCGGTGGTCACCCGGGACGTGGCACCCTACCAACTGGTCGCGGGCAACCCGGCCCGGCCGAAGGGCTGGGTCGACGAGCGGGGCGAGGTCGTCTCGCGGGACCTGGACGACCCGCCCCGACGGGACCACTGACCCGGTTACGACCGGGGCCCGAGCGGTAGCCGCCGGGCCCCGGGTACGGCTCGTTCAGCCCCCGATGACCACCCGGCGGACGCCCGTCCAACGGGCTGGTTCGGTGACCCGTCGCCCGTCGACCAGCACCGTCACGCCGGGCAGATCGGCGGAGCCGAGGGTCCGGTACTCGGCGTGGTCGGCCTGGATGACGGCGGCGCTGACCGGCTCACCGGCGTAGCCCGGCAGGCCGAGCGCCACCAGTTCCTCGTTTGTGTACATCGGGTCGGAGACGTAGGGCTTCGCGCCCCGCCGGCGCAGCGCCCCCACCGTCGGGAAGACACCGGAGAAGGCGGTCTCCTTGACGCCGCCCCGGTAGGCGGCGCCGAGCACCAGCACACCGACGCCGGTCAGGTCGCCGTACGCGGCGGCCAGCAGGTCGACGGCGTACTCCGGCATGGCGACGTTGGCCTCCCGGGCCGAACGCACCACGGTGGCCGCCGGGTCGTTCCACAGGTACATCCGTGGATAGACCGGGATGCAGTGCCCGCCGACGGCGATGCCCGGGGAGTGGATGTGGCTGTACGGCTGGGTGTTGCACGCCTCGATCACCTTGATGACGTCGACGCCCACCGTGTCGGCGAACCGGGCGAACTGGTTCGCCAGGCCGATGTTGACGTCCCGGTACGTCGTCTCGGCCAGCTTGGCCAGCTCGGACGCCTCGGCCGAGCCCAGGTCCCAGACGCCGTTCGGACGGTTCAGGTCGGGCCGCTCGTCGAAGTCCAGCACCGCTTCGTAGAAGCGCACACCGTGCGCACCGGACGCCTCGTCGATGCCGCCGACCAGCTTCGGGTACCGGCGCAGGTCGGCGAAGACCCGACCGGTGAGCACCCGCTCCGGGCTGAAGACCAGGTGGAAGTCCGTACCGGCGGTGAGCCCGGAACCCGCCTCCAGCATGGGTGCCCACCGGTCCCGGGTGGTGCCGACCGGCAGGGTGGTCTCGTAGCTGACGAGGGTGCCCGGCTTGAGACCGGCGGCGATCGCCCGGGTGGCGTCGTCCATCCAACCGAAGTCCGGTACCCCGTCGGCGTCGACGAAGAGCGGCACGACCACCACGACCGCCTCGGAGGCGGCCACCGCGGCGGTGGTGTCGGTGGTCGCCGACAGCAGGCCGGCGGCCACCGCCTCCTTCAGCTTGACGTCCAGGTCCGTCTCGCCCGGGAACGGTACGGCCCCGTCGTTGACCAGCTCGACGACCCGCTCGGAGACGTCGGCGCCGACCACCCGGTGTCCCTTCGAGGCGAACTGCACGGCCAGCGGCAGGCCGATCTTCCCGAGGGCGACGACGCAGATGTTCATGGCTTTACTTTCCTCTCGAGGGCCGCAGACGGGCCAGACGGGTGGCGGCGACCTGGCGGTACCTGACGCGCTTGATCGTCAAGAGCACCTGATGCTTGCGGTCCGTGTTGGCGGTGACTCGGTGCAACCGCAACCCGCGCCACAACGCCTGGCGCGTCGCGGTGAGCTGACCCTTCGCCCGCAGCGGCACCGTGCTGAGCCCGCCGAACACGGTGAGCTTGGCGCCGGCCTTCCACCGTTGGGCACCCGCCGCGAGCAGCTGTTTCACCGGGAACTCCGCACGTAGCAGGGTACCGGCGCTGTCCGGGCGCAGCGAGACGACGGCCGGCTGGTCACCGATGGTGACCCGCACCGCGTCCCCGGTGAGATCGACCATGCGCGCCCAGGGGTTCTGCGCCGTGATCACGAGGGTCAACCCACCTGCGGCGTCGCGGCCCCAGGCAAGCTCGGTCACGGTGGTCTTGACCGCCAGTTTGGCGGCCCGGTCGGTGACGTCGTACCACTCGTCCGGGAAGCCCAGTTCCGGGTCGCGGAAGCCGACGTAGCCGGCGAAGCAGCGGTCGCCGTCAACCGTCAACGCGGGCAGCAGCTTGTCGCTCTGCTGACGGATCAACTCGCGTAGCTGCGCCAGGCTCCCGTGCCGGGCGAGCAGCAGGCGCAGGCGTACGTCGGGGGCGAGCTGGTCCCGGATGGCGTCGGTCAGGAAGCTCTCGGCCAACCGGCGGATCCGCTGGTGGTTATGCTCCTGCACCGATGGGTCGAGGTCGAGGAAGTCGGCCCGCAGCAGCTTGGCCACCTCCCAGCTGAAGTTCCGCAACAGGACGGCGTCGCGCCGGGGACCGGGCTCGATCAACCCGGCCACAAAGTTGATCAGCTCCTCGGCGCAGCGCAGCCGTTCCTCGAACCGACTCGCGTAGGTGATGTTCTGCGCGTTGTCGCGTTTGACCGCGTAGTAGTAGACGTAGTCGGCGAGGACCGAGATACGTCCGGCGCGTACGCAGGCCTCCAGGGTGAAGGGCTGGTCGCTGCCCATCCGCATGTCCTCGCGGAACCGCAGACCGTACCGTTCGATCAGGTCCCGCCGGAACAGCTTGGTGTTCGACAGCGACCAGGGCAGCGCGCTGTCGAACAGGTCGACCTGTTCCTCCGTGCTGGCGTAGATGGCCTGGTGCACGTAGCGGTTGTTGGTGCCGACCATCCGACCGAGCACCACGTCCGAACCCCACCGGTCGGCGGCGTCCACCAGCCGTTCCAGCGCCTCCGGGCCCAGGTAGTCGTCCGAACCGATGAAGAAGACGTAGCGCCCCTGCGCCACGTCCAGGGCCCGGTTGCTCGGCACCGCCGGACCACCCGAGTTGGGTTGGTGCAGCACGGTGACGGTGCCGGGGTACCGCTTGGCGAAGCGGTCCAGTTCCTCACCGCTGCCGTCGGTCGAGCCGTCGTCCACCGCGACCACCTCGAGCCGCTCCAGACCGATGCTCTGCCCGACCAGCGAGTCCAGGCAGGTGGTCAGGTACGGCATGGTGTTGTAGACGGCGACGACAACCGTCACGTCCGGCGCGTTCACCAGGCCACCCCCATCGAGGTCGTCAGATCCCATCGTTGCCCGTTTCCGTCGTCGCCGGTGCCACCCGCCCGCGGACCCGAGCGAGTGTACGGCAGGATCCCGGCCCCGAACTCCGTGGCGGTCGGCGGTCCGCGACCTGTCGCGTCGATTGCTAACCTCCGTACTGTTCGACGACCGATGACCGTTTTCGCTTCGGTGTCGTGCCGCCCGGCCGCACCGCGAAGGAGCTGTCGGATCGTCCCCTTTCGGCACGGACGGGATCATCCATTGCACCCTTCCCCACCTCAACCTGCGGCCCGGCTGACCCCCGGGTCGGCTGCGGCGAGCGCGCGCTGCGCGGTTCCGGTCGGACGGCTTCATCGGGCGTGGTGACGGCTGAGCGAGAGCAGCAACCGGCGGCCCCTGCCGCACCGACGCGACCCGGTCGGGCCCGACGACTACGTCAAGCCGCCCGGTACGCCCTGCCCGGGCTCGCCGCGTACGCGCTGATCCGCCTGGTCGGCGTGGTGGTCGTCGCCGTCTGGGCCGACCACGTCGGCGCCTCGCCCAGCGAGTCCCTGGCGAAGTCGGACGGGGTCTGGTACCTAGCGATCGCCCAGCACGGGTACGACGGGTACGAGAAGACGCAGTCCAACATGGCCTTCTTCCCGCTCTACCCCGGGCTGACCGCCGCGCTGGACCGGATCTCGCCGCTCAGCACCCGCGACGCGGGGCTGATCGTGGCCTGGCTGGCCGGCCTGGCCGCCGCCTGGGGGCTGTTCGCGATCGGCGCGTACCTGCACGACCGGCGCACCGGCGTACTGCTCGCCGCGCTGTGGGCGGCCGTGCCGCACGCCGTCGTCGAATCGATGGCGTACAGCGAGACCCTGTTCACCGCCCTCACCGCCTGGACGCTCCACGCCCTGCTGCGCGGCCACTGGATCACCGCCGGCCTGCTCTGTCTCTTCGCCGGCCTGACCCGCCCGACCGCCTCCTCGTTGATACCGGTGGTGGGGCTGGCCGCGCTGGTGGCGATCGTCCGACGCCGGGACGGCTGGCGTCCCTGGGTCGCCGCGCTGCTCGCCCCCGCCGGCTGGCTCGGTTACCTGGCCTGGGTGGGCAGCGAGGTCGGACGCCCGGACGGCTGGTTCCACATCCAGTCCGCCGGCTGGGGCAGCACCTTCGACTTCGGCGTCTACACCGTGGGCCGGGGTCGCGAGGCGCTGGCGCAGACGGCGCCGCCGCAACTGTTCGTGGTGAGCCTGGTGGTGCTGCTGGCGCTGATGTTCTTCGTGCTGAGCCTGCTCGACCGGCAGCCGTGGCAGCTACTGCTCTACAGCGGGCTGCTACTGGTCACCACGTTGGGCACGGCCGGCTACTACCAGTCCAAGGCCCGGTTCCTGCTGCCGGCCTTCCCGCTGCTGCTGCCGGCGGCCGTGGCGCTGGCCCGGGCCGGCTGGGCGCGGGCGACCACCGTGCTCGTGGCGATGGTCGCCTTCGCCACCTACTTCGGCGGTTACCTGCTGCTGATCTGGCCGTGGTCGCCCTGACCGGTGGCCGGGGCGCGACGCTCACCGGGTGAACGGACGCACGTCCCACAGCCAGACGTCGTCGATCCGCTGTCCCGGGCCGTACAGGGCGTCGAGCACGGTCTTCAGCGCATCGTGGCGCCGAGCACCCCGATCGGGCAGCGCCACCGCGTCGGCTTTCCAGTGGCGGACGTCGGCGCGCGCCTGGATGATCTCCGCCGGGCCGACCGTGGTGTCCCGCTTACCCTTCGACACGGCCGTGAGCAGGGCCGCGGTGGGCTGGGGCTCCACTCCCCAGCGGCCGGTGGCGTCGGTCGCGGAGACCGGTCCGAGAAAGTAGCCTTCCGGCACGGCGAAATCGGCCAGCGCAGCCGAGCCCCAGTACACCGAGGTCATCCGGGTGACCGGCACCGGCACCAGAGTGCGGCCCGGCGCCACATGGTCGCGCCACGCCCCGCTGGCGACGAAGTCCGGCACCGGAGGCCGGCCACGGGCCGGCAGCGGCGTCGGCAGGATCGGCACCAGCGCGACGGCAACGGCCACCGCACCGGCCACGCGGGCGAACCGGCCGAACGGCCGACCCGGGCGGGTGGCGAGCCGGTCGGCGGCCATCGCCAGCAGTACCCCGAGCGCCACCGTGGTGATCAGTGCGAATCGGGCCACCACCACGGAGTCGAACGCCGGTAGATGCTGCACGAGCGCGAACGGGGCCGGCACGTCGGTACGGCGGGTGCCGACGGTCCAGGTGGTGCCGATCGACAGCAGTGCCGTCACCAGTCCGACGGCCCCAAGCACCAACGCGACGGCCTCACGCCGCAGCCAGCACAACGCGCCGAGAGCGAGCAGCAGCATGGGCCAGCCGTAGAAACTCGCCTGTTCCGTGGTGTTCGGCGCCCAGCCCACGGCACTGGTCGGGCCGCCGGCCACCGATTCGGTGGCGAACCGGGCGAACGAGCCGAGCTTGAGGGCGTACACGTCGGGGGCACCGGGATGGCCGCTGCGGTGTTGCGGGCCGGCGAAGTACATCCATAGCGGGTACACGGCCACGGCCGCCACCAGCACGGCGGTGATCGCCAGGCCCGGCAGCAGCGCCCGCCCACGGCGCACCGCGTCCCGCGGCCGGACGGCGAGGTACGCCAGGACCAGCATCAGACAGCCGAGCGCGGTGAGGAAAAGGATCTCCAGGCTGACGAAGAACTGCGCGGTCACCAGGGCGCCCAGCACCAGACCGTCGCGGACCACGTGCTCGCCCCGGGAGAGCGCGATCAGCCGCCAGACGATGAACGGCACCAGCCATTGCGCCGTGATGTGCGGATGACCGTTGCTGTGTGAGACCAGTGCCGGGGCGAACGCGCAGAACACGCCGCCCAGGAAGGCCGCCACCCGGGATTCGACCACGTGCCGGGAGAGCACGTGGTACCAGGCGTAGCCGGTGCCGGCCAGATTCAGGGTGATGAACAGCAGGTAGGCGACCGGCGCGCCGAAGAGCAGGGTGACCGGGCTGAGCACCAGCCCGGGAAGTTGCAACCCGACGTTGGCCACCAGGTTGACCCCGTTCGGGGCGTTCTGCAACGTGGTGAAGAACGGATTCTCCAGGTGGCTGACCGCGTGTGCCGCGTACGCCAGCATCCACTCGTTGAAGCCCTGGTCGTCGGGGCGGCTGCCGAGCAGCCGACCGTCGGGGTCGAGCCACCCTCGGCCGGTGACCCAGACTGCGCCGGCGAGGAACACCAGGGCGGCCAGCACGTCGACCGGCCAACGCCGGGTGGCACCGCGTCCAGCGACGGTCGCCGGCTCGGTGCGCGGCGGCGTGCCGGCGGCGCTCTGCGCCGTTTCGGCGCTCCCGGTGAGGACGGGCTCGCGGTCGCGGGTGTCGGGGATGGTCATGATGTGGCGCAACCTCCACGGCGACCGTGGCGGCCACCGGACGGATCGGACGGCGGCCGAGACGACGGACGCTCGAACCGGCGTTATTGTAGGGTCAGCACCCTGTCCGCGACGGCCCTGCCCGGCGTCGCGCAGCAGAAGCCGCGTCCCGCCGACCGACGAGGTACGGCGTACCTCTGACGCAGGGTCCCTCCCGGCATGGTCCCGCTCCGCAGACGTCCTGCGGCTGCCGCCATCCAACCGGGTAGCGAGGAGGGGCCCTCCGGGTGCCCGCGCGGAATCTTCCCACCTCATCAGGAACGGAACAAATGACCAAGCGGCGACCCCTGCGACCTGCTCCTGCCGGTGACGCTGGGACTTGCCCGGACCACCCGGCCGAGAGCCGCGGTCGCGCTGGCCGCCCTGACAGCATTGTCCGCCTACTACGGTGGCTATCTGCTGTTGATCTGGACCGCCTCGCCCTGACCAGCGAGGGCGGGCGCCGGCTGCGGGCGCGCTGATCAGGCACCTCGGCGGGGCTCGGAAAGCCGCTCGGGATGATCATGTCGGCGTGGGGGTAGATTTGGAACGCCCCGCGGGACTGAGGCACAATCCGGCGGCAGCAATCCAGACGGCCGTGCCCGGCGCGGCTGCCCTTCACGACACACTGGAGGAGTCACCCGAGTGAAGGTCGTCAGCGTCGTCGGAGCGCGCCCTCAACTGATCAAACTTGCCCCCATCGCCGCCGCGTTCGCCCAGACGGAGCACAAGCACGTCATCGTGCACACCGGGCAGCATTACGACGCGGATCTCTCCGATGTCTTCTTCTCCGGGCTCGGCATTCCGGACCCGGACGTGCATCTGGGCATCGGCTCTGGCTCGCACGGCGTGCAGACCGGCAAGGCAATGGCCGCGTTGGACCCGGTTTTCATGGCCGAGAAGCCGGACTGGGTGCTCGTCTACGGCGACACCAACTCGACCCTCGCCGGTGCCGTCTCCGCCGTCAAACTGCACCTTCCGGTCGCCCACCTGGAGGCCGGACTGCGTTCCTTCAACCGCCGGATGCCGGAGGAACACAACCGCATCCTCACCGACCACGCCGCCGATCTCCTGCTCGCCCCGACCAATGAGGCGATGCGACACCTCGCCGCGGAGGGGCTCGCCGAGCGGTCGGTGCTCACCGGTGACGTGATGGTCGACGTCTGCCTCGGCGTACGCGACGCCGTGCTGGCCGGCACGCATCCTGCGCCCGCCCTGCCCGAAGGCGTATCGCCGGAGGAGCCCTACCTGCTGGCCACCCTGCACCGCGCCGAGAACACCGACTCGCCCGAGCGGCTGACCGCCCTCGTCGACGCGCTGGCCGACCTGCCCGTCCCGGTCGCCCTCCTGGCCCACCCGCGGTTGCTCGCCAAGGCCGAGGAGTACGGCGTGAAGCTGGCCCGGGGTGCGCTGCACGTCGGGCGGCCACTGCCCTACGCCAGCATGGTCGCCGCCGTGCTGGGCTCGACCGGCGTGGTGACCGACTCCGGCGGGTTGCAGAAAGAGGCGCACCTGCTGGGGCGGCCCTGCACCACGCTGCGGCCGGAGACCGAGTGGATCGAGACCCTGGCGGGGGATTGGAACCACCTGGTGCCCGAGCCGGCTGCACTGACCCCTGGGGAGTGGGCGGACATCGCCGCACGCCCGGCCCCCACCGCTGAACGGGGCACCCCGTACGGCGACGGCCGTGCGGCCGAACGGGTCGTCTCGATCCTGGCACAGAGGTGAACGTGCACACTTCCAGCAACGACCGCAAGGTCCCGCCGCACCTGATCTACCTGGCCATCGGCTTCCCACCCGCGGCCAAGAGCTGCGCCTACCGGATGCGCGAGACCGCCAACCAGTTCCGCCAGTTGGGCTGGGACGTCACCGTGGTGACGATCGCCGCCGAGTCCTGGGAGCGTGACTCCGGTCTGGACGTCACGCTGCTGGAGCAGGTGGATCCCGAGATCAGGGTGGTGGAGCTACCGCTCGCCCGGGAGGATCTCGAAACCGACATTCGCAAGTTCAGCGAAGAGCGCGCCCTCCGCCCGGTCAAGTGGCTGAGCAACCTCCGCAAGCGGGAGACGAAAATCTTCCCGGAGCCGGTGTTCGGCAGTTGGCGGGCCGCGCTCGAACAGGCGGTCCTCGACATCCACGAGCAGCACCCGGCCGACCTGCTGTTGGCCAGTTGCGTGCCGTACGTGAACCTGGCCGCCGCGTGGAAGCTCTACGAGATCCACCGCGTTCCCTACGCGGTCGACTTCCGGGACGGCTGGTCGATCGACGTGGTCAACGGCGGTGAGGCGTTCGCCGCGGACTCGGAGGCCGGTGTCTGGGAGCGTCGCATCCTCGACCACTGTCTCTCGCTGTGGGTGGTCAACGACCCGATCGCCGACCACTACCGGCAGCGGTACCCGCACGTCGCCGACCGGGTGCACGTGGTACGCAACGGTTACGACAAGGACAGCGTGCCTTCGATCAAGCCGCGGCAGCCGGATCCCGAGGCCGGGTTGACCTTCGGTTATCTCGGCACGGTGAACTACTCCACCCGGCAGTTGCAGGTGGTGCTGGACGCCTGGCGGGAGGCCCGCGAGCGGGAGCCGCTGCTGCGTAACGCCAGGTTTGACATCCGCGGCCACATCGGTGCCGGTGCCAACCGGGAGGCCAACGGGCTCACCGAACTCATCCGCGCGGCCGAGGCCGACGGCGTCTCCTTCGGTGGCCCGGTTCGCAAGGCGGAGGTGCCCGAGGTTTACGCCGGCTGGGACGCGCTGGTGCTGATCCTGATCGGCGGGCGCTACGTAACCTCCGGCAAGGTGTACGAGTACATGGCCACCGGCCTGCCGATCGTGTCGGTGCACGAAGTCGATCATGATGCCTCCCGGGTGCTCGCCGGCCATCCACTGTGGACCGGCGCCTGCGGGTTGGACGAGTTGCAGTTGGTCGACAGCTTCCGGCGTGCCGCCCGGATGGTGCTGGAGGCGACCGAGGCCGAACGGGCCGGCGTACGCGCCCACGCGGACCCCTTCACCCGGGAGAGCCTGATGCGGACCGGCGTTCGGCAACTGGCGGACCGAGCACTCGCCGCCCGCCACGACCTGCCCGGCGACGGTGTGGCACTGGACGGCATCAAGTCCGACCATGGGGGCGGGGTACTCGCATGAGCGATGTGTTGCTGGTGACCGGCGTATCACCGAAGCCGGGGATCCTGGCCACCGCCGTGACCCGGCTGCGCGAGGTCGGCGCGCGGGTCTACCTGGTCGGGGCGCTCGACACCGAGGACATTCCCGCCGACCTGGCGCTGGACGGGCTCTGCGCCCTGCCGGCGGACATCGCGGAAGCGACCCCTAACCGGGCGGCCGTCCGGGCGACGCCGGGTGAGCGGGTCTGGACCCAGGTGTGGCGCGACTCCTGGGCACGAGAGCAGGCCCACAGCGCGGACGTGCTGGTCGCCCTGGACGCGCCCGCGATCTACACGGTGTGGCGGATGGCGCAGCGCAACCCCGCTGCCGCCGCGCGGTACGGCGTCCAGGCGGCAGTGCAGGCCGTGCTCGACGGGCCGGGCCAGCCAGCGCCGAAGTCAATGCAACGCCCGACGACGTCGGTCCGGCAGCGCGTACACCGCCTGATCAAGGCCGCGCCCCAGGCGGCGGTCGACGTCGCCACCGCCCGACCGATCATGCGCAGCAAGGCCGGCACCCAACTCTGGCTGACTGCGGTGCGGGCGCCGAAGATACCCGACTCGATGCGGTCCAAGTTCGCATATCAGGTGGCGGAGGGAATGGCCTGGGCCGACCGGCCCGACGGCGAGGCGTTGATCCTCGCCGCCACGGCCAGCAAGCTGCGTAAGCCGGCCGCCCGGGCCCGGATGTTGGCCGACGCGGCCAGCCGGGAACTGAAGGCGGGCATGCCACCGCGCGACCTGGACAGCGCGGTGAACGCGCTACTCTCCGTCGCCGACCAGCGGCACCGGGTCGGCGAGCAGGCTGCCGCGGCCGATCTACTCAACCGGGCGATGACTCTCGCCTTCGACCGGGTGCTGCACATCGACCAGCTCAGCTCTCCGTTGGCGACGGACCCGGAAGGATTCGTGGCACCGTTCCGGCGCTCCGCGGCGGCGGCCACGTTGGCCAAGCCGCGCGGTCGCCAGCAGCCGGCAGCCGCACCGCCGACCGACCGACCGCTGCGGCTGTTGATCGCGACCAGCGCCAACGACAACTTCCTCAAGCTGATCCGGGAACACTACGACGCGCATCCGGGCGTCGAGGTCCGCTTCCTGGATCTGGCGGCGAACGCCTCGCTCAAGAACGTCACGTGGGCCGCCAAGCACATGCTCCAGGACCGGCTCTCCGCCGAAGACACTCCGTACCACCAGAGGGTCGAGGACCGGCTCCGCGGCTACCTGGACTGGGCCGACACGGTGTTCGTGGACTGGTGTGTGGCCCCCGCCGCGCTGTTCACCGTCGTGGACCCGGGCACCACCCGGATCATCGTTCGGCTGCACAGCTACGAGGCGCTGTCCCGCTGGCCGCACCTGGTGGACTTCTCCCGGGTCGACGACCTGATCTTCGTGGCCGACCACATCAAGGACCTGACCACCGCCCTGGTGCCATACCTACAGGGCCCGGACGCGCCCCGGATGCACGTCCTGGACAACGCGATGGACCTGCGCGGCTTCCAGATCGAGAAGTCGACGGAGGCCCGGTTCCAGCTGGGTCTGGTCGGCATCGGTCAGGTCGCCAAGGACCCGCGCTGGGCACTGCAGGTGCTGCGGCTGTTGCGCCGACGCGACGACCGCTACCGGTTGCTCCTCGTCGGCAGCGACATGAACCCCGATGTCAGCGTCGCCAGCCGGCATTACCTCGAGGCTTTCAACCGCGACGTGGACGACTTGGTGGCGGCCGGTGCGGTGCGGCGGTTCGGGCCGACGAACAACGTGCCGAAGGTGCTCACCGACATCGGCGTGATCCTCAGTTCGTCGGTACGCGAGGGCTGCCACTGTGGCCTGATGGAGGGTGCCGCGAGCGGTGCCGTTCCGGTGGTGCGAGACTGGCCCTTCTTCGCCGGTCGGCCGCACAGTGCGCGCACACTTTACCCGCAGGACTGGGTGATCGGCAGCCCGGAGGAGGCCGTCGAGCGAATCCTCGCCACCACCGGCACCGACCAGGCGTGGCGCGACAGCGGCCGGGAGGCCGCCGAGTACGCGCTCGGCGCGTGGGACTGGTCCGTGGTCAAGCACCGCTTCGACCGGCTCCTGCTGGGAGCCGCCACCCACTGACCCCCTGCTGGGCGGCGCGACGCGGCGACCCGGCGGACGCGACGGGCCTCGCCGATAGCTGCCTACCAGCGAGGCCCGTACGCGACGTTTGGCGTGCCACGGTCGGGCCCGACCTTGCCGGTTGCGCCCAGTCCGACCCGGCGCTATAGGCCGGTGGCGCCGACCGGCAGCAGTTGCGGGTCCGCGTCGGTGCCCAGCACCCGTTCACGCAACTCGTCCCACTGCAACGAGTGCCGGATGCCGTCGCGTAGGGACAGGGTGGGCTCCCAGCCCAGCAGCTGTCGGGCCCGCTCGCTGCGGGTGTAGGTACCGGCCGAGTCGCCCGGCCTGCGGTCGGAGACCGCAGTCGGGATAGGCCGGCCCAGCACGGTGTGGAAGGCCGCCAACAGCTCGCGCACCGTCGTGCCGTCGCCCGTCCCCAGGTTGATGGCCTGGTACCGCTCGCCGTCCTCGGTCGGCAGGATGCTGCCGAACCGGCGCAACGCGTGGACATGGGCGCGGGCGAGGTCCCACACGTGCACGTAGTCACGGATGCCGGAGCCGTCGCGGGTCGGCCAGTCGGCCCCGGTGAGCTGGAACGTCGACCCGGTACGCGCAGCCTCGATCATCTTGCCGAGTACGTGCGTGGGACGGGCCAACTGGAGCCCGGTACGCATCTTCGGGTCCGCGCCGACCGGGTTGAAGTAGCGCAGCGAGATGACGTGCAGAGGGTGGGCCCGGGCAGTGTCCTGGAGCACCTGCTCCATCATCGCCTTGCTGCGCCCGTACGGGCTGGTCGCGGCGACCGGAGAGGACTCGTCGACGGCGAAGTCGTCGCCGGGCTGGTAGATCGCCGCCGAGGAGCTGAAGAGTAACCGGTCGCATCCGTTACCGACGAGCGCGTCCACGAACTCCACGGACTTGCCGACGTTTTCGCGGTAGTAGGTCAGCGGATGGTCGACCGAGTCCGGCACCACGATCAGTGCGGCACAGTGGACGGCCGCCTCGATGTCGGGATGCTCGGCGAAGATCCGGTCGATCAGTCGCCGGTCGGCGATGTCACCGCGGTAGAAGATCCGGTCCGCCGCGAACTCGGCCCGCCCGGTACTGAGGTTGTCCAGGATCACCGGAGTGGTCCCGGCGTCCAGACAGGCCGAGGCGATCGTGCTGCCGATGAATCCGGCACCGCCGGCGATCAGGACCTTCACCGGGGCGTCCCGGTGTCGATCGGAATCGTCACGCCGTCGGTGGCCGACGCCAGCAGCCCCGCGGCGACCCGCACCGTGCGCAGCCCCTGCCGGAGGGTGACGATGTCGCTCTCCTTGCCCTCGACCGCGTCCCGGAATCGCTCGTGCTCGACAAGCAGCGGTTCGCGCTTCGGGATGGCGTAGCGGATCATGTCGCCCTCGGCGACGCCGCGGAAGGCCCGCAACGCCTCCCACTCGGTGTCGATGGCGCCGTTGGCGTAGAAGGTCAGGTCGGCGGTGAGGGTGTCGGCGACGAAGCAGCCCCGGTCACCGGTGATGACCGTGGACCGCTCCTTGAGTGGGCTGAGCCAGTTGACCAGGTGGTTGACCATCGTGCCGCCGGTGAGCTGGCCGACGACCGCGACCATGTCCTCGTGCAGTCGGCCACTGCGGGAGACCGTCCGGGCTGACACCGAGACGTACTCCTGGCCGGTCACCCAGCTGGTCAGGTCGATGTCGTGGGTGGCCAGGTCCATCACCACGCCGACATCGGCGATCCGGTGCGGGAACGGACCCTGCCGCCGGGTCACCACCTGGTAGACCTCGCCCAGCTCGCCCGCCTCCAGGCGGATGCGCAGGTTCTGCAGGGCGGGGTTGTACCGCTCGATGTGGCCGACCCCGGCCACCAGCCCACGGCTTTCGAACGCCTCGACGAGCCGGGTCGCCGCCTCGACGGACTGCGCGATCGGCTTCTCGATCAGCGCGGGCACCCCGTGTGCGGCGAGTTCCAGCCCGACCTGCTCGTGCAGCGCGGTCGGGCAGGCGACCACCGCGTAGTCGATGTCCCGGGCCAGCAGCTCGCCGAGATCGGGCAGCACCGGTGCCCGGAGCAGGCCGCTCTGGTCACCGGCCGGGTCGACGATTCCGACCAGCTCGACCCCGTCCAGACCGGAGAGTACCCGGGCGTGGTTGCGCCCCATCGCGCCGAGGCCGATCAGGCCGGCGCGCAGTTTGCCCCCCTGCCGCGCGTTCACCGGGCACCACCGGCGAGGTTGGCGGCCTCGGCGATCCGCTCAAGGTCGTCGGGGCTCAGCGAGGGGTGCACCGGCAGCGAGATCACCTCGGCGGCGGCCCGCTCGGTCTCCGGCAGTTCCCAGGGGCCGGGCTGGCCGTCCTTGTCCAGGTACGGCTTGAGCCGGTGGATCGGGGTCGGGTAGTAGACGGCGTTGCCGACGCCCAGCTCGTCCAGCCGCGCCTGGGCGGCGTCCCGGTTGCCCCGGACCCGGACGGTGTACTGGTGGTACACGTGCCGGGCGGCGTCCGCCACCGGTGGGGTGATCATGCCGGTGATGTTGGAGTCGAGGTACTTGGCGTTGGCCCGGCGCTGCTCGGTCCACTCGGCGAGCTGGGTCAACTGCACCCGGCCGATGGCGGCAGCCACGTCGGTCATCCGCACGTTGGCCCCGACGATCTCGTTCGCGTACCGCTGCTCCATGCCCTGGTTGCGCAGCAGCCGCAGGGTGCGGGCGAGCCCGGCGTCGGCGGTGCTGATCATGCCTCCCTCCAGGGAGTGCATGTTCTTGGTGGGGTAGAAGCTGAAGCAACCGGCGGTGCCGAACGCCCCGACCGGGGTGCCGTGCAGGCTGGCACCGTGGGCCTGGGCGGCGTCCTCGACGACGGCCAGGCTGTGCCGCTGCGCCACCGCCATGATCTGGTCCATCGCGGCGGGGTGGCCGTACAGGTGGACCGGCATGACGGCGACGGTCCGCGCGGTGACTGCGGCGGCGACCGCCGCCGGATCGAGGCAGAAGCTGCCCGGCTCGATGTCCACGAAGATCGGCTCGGCACCGACCAGCCGCACCGCGTTGGCGCTGGCCGCGAAGGAGAACGACGGCACGATGACCTCGTCGCCCGGGCCGACGCCGAGCGCC
This sequence comes from Micromonospora sp. NPDC000442, assembly GCF_042898635.1. Taxonomy (NCBI): domain Bacteria; kingdom Bacillati; phylum Actinomycetota; class Actinomycetes; order Micromonosporales; family Micromonosporaceae; genus Micromonospora; species Micromonospora sp. NPDC000442. The sequence continues at coordinate 338,397 of NZ_JBIAYZ010000002.1, forward strand.
AGCAGGGTCAACTGGAGGGCGGAGGTGCCGGAGTTGACGGCGACGCAGTGTCGGCCGGCGACGAGTTCACCGAACTCCTGCTCGAACGCGACAACCTCGGGTCCCTGTACCACCTTGCCGCTGCGCAACACCCTGACAGCCGCCTCGATCTCGGCTTCGCCGATGATCGGTCGGGCTGGCGGTATGAAGGCCGGGCGCTGCCCAGTCATGAAGAAGATCCTCCCGTTGCAGGACTGTTCGCAAGTTCGGGGTGCGATACTAGTCCGTTGGACACGGAAGAGCAGAAAGCCATTCACGGGGTGTCCAGTCGACGTTCACGTTTCGGTGTCCGGACGCCGCGCAGCTCAGGCCAGATCGTTCTCCGGCACGGCGCAGGCAACCCGCAGGGCGGCCACGGCGGCCCGCGCCATCCGGTCCAGTTCGGGCGGGTCCAGCGGCAACCGGGCGATGGCCATCCGCCAGTAGATCGGCCCGACGATCAGGTCGGCCGCGGTCCGCGGGTCGGCACCGCCGGGCAACTCCCCACGGTCGACCGCCCGCCCGATGACGATCTTGCCGATCCGGTCCTGGTAGTCCTTCATCGCGCTCTGCAAGGTCCCGGCGATCTGCGGGTTGCGCGCCGCCTCGGCGAGCAGGTCGGGGATGATCTGCGACGCCACCGGGTGGCCGAGCGCCCCGCTCACGACCAGCAGCAGCAGCCGCACGTCGCCGTCGAGGGTCCCGGTGTCGAGCATCGGCAGCTTCCGGCTCGCGACGGCCGAGACCACGTCCAGCACCAGGTCGAGCTTCGAGTTCCAGCGGCGGTAGATCGCGGTCTTGCTGACCCCGGCCCGGCGGGCCACCGCCTCGATGGAGAGCCGGCCGTACCCGACTGCGGCGAGCTCCTGCATGAGGGCACGACGGATGGCCGTGGTGATCTCATCACGGAGCACCGCCGCACCGGCCGGTGTGCGCCTCTTCTCGGCCGTCACCTGGAACTCTTCTCGACTGTCACCGGGACAGCGTAGCGCAACGACGCTACGGTTGCGTCCCGACGTATTTCGGACTACTGTCCAGCCAGCGACCGCGGGCGGCGCTCCCGCACTGACCCACGCTAGATTCACTCATCGCGAGACATAACGCCGGCACGACAGATCGGAGCGCCCATCCCCATGGCCAACCTGCTGGCCGACCCCGACTCCGGCCTCACCCCAGCTCAGCTGGCCGCCCGACACGGGCTGCGGGTGGCCGGCGAGCGGCCCTCGATCGTCGCCTACAGCGGCCAGCTGTGGCGCTACCGGCACTTCATCTCCGCGTACTCCCACGCGAAGCTGACCGCCTCGTTCAGCAACGCCCGGCTCGGGCAGCTGTGGCAGGTGCTCACCCCGCTGAGCAACGCGGCGGTCTACTTCCTGATCTTCGGTGTGGTGCTCGAACAGAGCCGGGGCATGGACAACTTCATCGCCTACCTGACCACCGGGGTGTTCATCTTCAACTTCACCCAGGTCAGCCTGCAGCAGGGCACCCAGGCGATCAGCGGCAACCTCGGCCTGATCCGGGCCCTGCACTTCCCCCGGGCCAGCCTGCCGCTGGCCATCACCGCCACCCAGCTCCAGCAACTGCTCGGCTCGCTACTGGTGCTGATGGTCATCGTGGTCGCCACGGGTGAGCCGATCACCCTGATGTGGCTGATGCTGGTGCCGGCGGTGCTGCTCCAGACGATCTTCAACGCCGGGTTGACCATGGCGATGGCCCGGCTGGGCGCCAAGGCCACCGACCTGAAGCAGGTCATGCCGTTCATCCTGCGGGCCTGGATGTACGGCTCCGGCGTGCTCTACAGCGTCACCCTGTTCGCCGAGAACCTGCCCGGCTGGGCCACGGGCATCGTGCAGTTCAACCCGATGCTTGTCTACATCGAGCTGGCCCGCATCTCCCTGCTGGAGAACACCCACCTGCTCAACGAGTCGCTGCCGCTGACCTGGCTGATCGCGTTCGGCTGGGCGGTCGTCGCGGGGCTCGGTGGCTACTTCTACTTCTGGCGCGGCGAACAGGAGTACGGCCGTGGTTAACCTTGAAATGTCCAATGATGTGACGGTGACCCTCCCCCGAATCCAGGAGCGGATCCCCACCGTGGTGGTGGACGACGCGCACGTCGTCTACCGGGTGTACCGGGGTTCCGCCGGCAACACCAGCCCGGTGGCCGCCTTCAAGCGGCTGGTCACCCGCACCTCCACACCGAACGTCCGGGAGGTGCACGCGGTGCGCGGGGTCTCGTTCACCGCGTACCGGGGTGAGGCCATCGGCCTGATCGGCACCAACGGCTCCGGCAAGTCGACCCTGCTGCGGGCCATCGCCGGCCTGCTGCCGGTGGAGCGGGGGGCCGTCTACACCCAGGGGCAGCCCTCGCTGCTGGGCGTGAACGCCGCCCTGCTCAACGACCTGCCGGGCGAGCGCAACGTCACGCTCGGCTGTCTGGCCATGGGCATGTCGCCGGCTGACGTACGGCGCAAGCTCCCGGAGATCATCGAGTTCTCCGGCATCAACCAGCGGGGCGACTTCGCCTCGCTGCCGATGCGCACCTACTCCTCCGGCATGTCGGCCCGGCTGCGCTTCTCCATCGCCGCCGCGAAGCAGCACGACGTGCTGCTGATCGACGAGGCCCTCGCGACCGGGGACAAGGCGTTCCGCAAGCGCAGCGAGCAGCGGGTACGGGAGCTGCGGGAGAGCGCCGGCACGGTGTTCCTGGTCAGCCACCAGCTCTCCTCCGTACGGGACACCTGCGAACGGACCATCTGGCTGGAATCCGGCGAGATCCGGATGGACGGTCCGACTCGTGAGGTGCTGGCGGCTTACGAGGCATTTACGAACGGCAAGTAGAGTCTGGGTGAACGAGCGGCGACGTCGCCGAGCGTGCCCAGGATCTTGGGCCGCGTTGTCCCGTTGGGGCGACGCGGCCCGCGCGTTATGGTTCACTCCGTCGCCGCGTCGGCGGAACCTTCCGTTCACCTACCACCACAGTCATGTACCCCCGAGAGCGAGGACCGGCAATGACGCAGGACCAGACCACCGATCCGGGTACCACGCCGGAGGACCGGACGCCGTGGCGACCCTCACGGACGGTGGCGGTGGTGCTGGCCGGCGGCACCGGCACCCGGCTGGGTCTGGGCATTCCCAAGCAGTTGCTCAAGATCGCCGGTAAGCCGATCATCGAGCACACGCTGGCCGTCTTCGAGGCCGCGCCCGAGATCGATGAGATCATCGTGCTGATGGCCACCGGGCACGTCGCCGAGGCGCAGAAGATCGTCGACAAGGCCGGCTTCCGCAAGGTCACCAAGGTCATCGAGGGTGGCGACACCCGCAACGACACCACCCGGGTCGCGCTGGACGCGGTCGGCGCGGGCGACTGCAACATCCTCTTCCACGACGCGGTGCGCCCGCTGCTCAGCGGCCGGATCGTCCGGGAGTGCGTGAACGCGCTGTGGACCTACTCGGCCGTCGACGTGGCCATCCCGTCGGCCGACACGATCATCCAGGTCGACGAGAACGAGTGCATCACCGACATCCCCGTGCGTGCCACGCTGCGCCGGGGCCAGACCCCGCAGGCGTTCCGCTCCGGCACCATCCGGGAGGCGTACCGCCGGGCCGAGGGCGACCCCAACTTCGCCGCCACCGACGACTGCGGGGTGGTGCTGCGTTACCTCCCGGAGACCCCGATCAAGGTGATCGACGGCTCCGACGAGAACATCAAGGTCACCCACCCGGTCGACGTGCACCTGGCCGACAAGCTGTTCCAGCTGGCCGCCGCCAAGGTGCCGCGGCTGACCGACCACCGCGCATACAGCGAGGAGGTCTCCGGCCGCACGATCGTCGTCTTCGGCGGCAGCTACGGCATCGGTCACGACCTGACGGAGCTGGCCCGCCGCTACGGCGCCCAGGTCTTCCCGTTCAGCCGTTCCAGCACCGGCACCCACGTGGAGCGCCCCGAGGACGTCGAGGCCGCGCTGCGGACCGCCTTCGAGGCCACCGGCCGGATCGACCACGTCGTGGTCACCGCCGGGATCCTGGAGAAGGGCGCGCTGGCCGAGATGGACCAGGAGACCATCGACCGGGTGCTCCAGGTCAACTTCGTCGGCCCGGTCACCGTCGCCCGGCAGTCCCTGCCCTACCTCCAGCAGACCAAGGGCCAGCTGCTGCTCTACACCTCCAGCTCGTACACCCGGGGGCGGGCCGACTACGCGCTCTACTCGGCCACCAAGGCCGCCCTGGTCAACCTCACCCAGGCGCTCGCGGACGAGTGGGCGGAGTTCGGCGTACGGGTAAACGTCATCAACCCGGAGCGGACCGCCACCCCGATGCGGACGAAGGCGTTCGGCGCGGAACCGGAGCACACGCTGCTCGCCGCCGAGACCGTCGCCCAGTCGTCGCTGGACGTGCTGATCTCGGATCTCACCGGTCAGGTGATCGACGTCCGCCGGCCGCCGGGTGAGGCACCGATCGCCGTCGCCGTGCCCGCCCAGACCGACCGGGCGGCCAGCGCCGCTGCCGTCGGCTGACCCGTCCGACCACACGACCGCGAAAGCGACACCGAGATGCGTGGTGAGCTGGTCCGGAAATTGACCGCACGGGGCCTGGCCACCGGTGGGGCGGTCCTGGCGTTCCTGGTGGTCGCGCTCACCGGAGCGACCGCCTGGGGGCTCTGCCTGGCCGTGGCGGCGCTCGTCGCCACGGTCTGGGAGCGCCGCGTGCGACCCGGTGCCGACAACGTCGCGGAGACCGCGCTGATCGCGGCGGGGGTGCTGGTCGGCTACGGCCGCCGGCTCGACGCCGGCTTCGACCCGGCCCTGACCGCGACCGCCCTGGTGCTGCTGGGCCTGGTGCTGCTCACCGGTCCACTGCGCCAGGCCGGCAACCTGGAGATCCGTGCCGCCAACCTTCCGGTACGCGCCTGGGTGCCGCAGGTCGCGGCGGTTCTCGGCGACGCCGTGGCCGTACTGCTCGGCCTGCTGGCCCTGGCCGCCCTGACGGGGCTACAGACGGTGGTGGCCCTGGCGGCGACGCTGCTGGTGGGCAGCGCCGCCGCGGCCGTCGCCCTCGACCTGGCCCGGCGTCGGTTCCGGCCGTCACCGACCGGGTCGGCGGTGGCCCGGGCGCTGCGCCGGCACCAGCCCGAGTTCGTCCTGCACTTCTCCGCACCGCCCGGCTCCGAGTACCAGGTCACCATGTGGCTGCCGTACCTGGAACGGATCGGCCGGCCCTTCGTGGTGATGGTGCGGGAGCCGGAGTTCCTGGCCCCCGTTGCGGCGGCCACCACCGCCCCGGTGGTCTACTGCCCCACCACCCGGAGCATGGACGAGGTGCTGGTGCCGAGCCTGCGGGTGGCGTTCTACGTCAACCACGGCGCGAAGAACAGTCACTGCATCAGGTTCACGCAGCTCACCCACGTGCAGTTGCACCACGGTGACAGCGACAAGGCCCCCAGCGCCAACCCGGTCTCGGCGATCTTCGACCGGATCTTCGTCGCCGGTGAGGCGGCCATCGAGCGGTACGCGCGGGCCGGGATCGACATCCCCGCCGAGAAGTTCGTGGTGGTCGGCCGTCCCCAGGTCGAGGCGATCGAGGTGCGCCCGCGACCGGCGCGGGGCCTGACCAACCCGACGGTGCTCTACACGCCCACCTGGACCGGGCACAACGCCGACGCCGACTACTGCTCGCTGCCGGTGGCGGAGCCACTGTTGCGACGCCTGTTGGACCGGGGGGCCACGGTCATCCTGCGGGCCCACCCGTACACCGCGCAGAACCCGGCCTCGTCGCGCCAACTGGCGCGGCTGCACGACCTGCTCGCCGCCGACCGGGGCCGCACCGGCCGGGCGCACGTCTACGGTGCCGCCGCGAGCCGGCTCACCCTGACCGACTGCGTCAACCGCGCGGACGCGCTGGTCTCAGACGTCTCCGGAGTGGTCTCCGACTGGCTCTACTCGGGCAAGCCGTACGCGGTGACCGACCTGGGCACCGACGGCGACCGGTTCGTCGAGCGCTTCCCGCTGGCCGCCGCCGGCTACGTGCTGCGCCGGGACATGGCCGACCTGGACGACGTGCTGACCCGGCTGCTCGACACCGACCCGCTCGCCGAGGCCCGCTGGGCCACCCGCAGCCGCTACCTGGGCGACTTCCCGGCCGACTCGTACGCCGAGGTCTTCCTGACCGCCGCCCGACGCGAACTGGACCCGGCCTGGACGGCACCGGCGAAACGCGCCGCGGTCGCCGCGCCCTTCACCTCCGCCACCTGAGCCCGCCGGTGCGGCGCGTCCCTGCGCCACACCCGGTCACGGTGAGGGTGGCCGGCGACGCCGACCACCCTTCTTAGCCGTAGGCCGCGGTCAGGTCACGGGCAGGGCTGCCAGGCGAGGTGGTACATCGTCTGGATGCTGCCGTCGGTCGAGTCCATCGTGAGGAAGCTCGTGTCCGTGGACCTGCCCCGGCTCAGGCGCAGCTCGGTGTTGATGTTCAGGTTGCGCAGCTCACCGCAGGGGTGCCAGACCACGGAGGCGATCGGCACCTCGTCGCTCACCATCCAGTTGTCGTCGAGCGGGGCGGGGATCGGGTGGTTGCTGAAGGTGCTCTGCGTCATGCCCTGGAAGTAGTAGTTCGCCCGCGCCGAGGCGACGGCGCCCGGGTTGAGCAGCCCGTACCCGCGGTAGTCCACCTTGACGATCGCGAAGGTGTAACCGGCCGGGGCGTGAACCAGCACGTTGAGCTGGCAGTTCCGGCGCCCGTCGGTGACCGGGATGCCCGGACCCGCCTGGACCAGGTAGTCGCTGTAGATGGTGGTGAAGGCGGTGTTGTCCGGGGAGACCGCGACATCGGCAGTGCCGGGCCGGCACCCGGAGCCGGCCATCGCGACGAGGTCGATCACGACCTTGTCGGTGGGCGGATCATCCATGACTCCCTTAGCGGACGCCGGCGCCCCCACGGTCAACGATGAAGCGAGTAGCGCAAGCACCACGCCGCCCCGCGTCAGCAGTTTACGCATGAATCCTCCTCCGGTACAGGAAACGACGCCACATGCGGAACAAGCTACGTACAGACATAGATGGATGTCAACGTAATTTCAATTTCGCGACTACCAACTTCGAGCCGAATATTATTCGGCTTGGTCTGGCGACATTGTGCCGTCCCACAGGGTGGAGATCACGGCGAAGCTTCGACCCGGGCCGCCAGTCGATCAGGCACATACCCCTTACGCAGCAACAGTTATAGAGGTTGATCTCCGCGTGTGGCAATTCCGATCAAGCACCCGCCAGCAATGGATCACATAGACGTAGGCTGATGCTTGCGAGCCTCGTTCCGCATCGCTAGCATCCTCTCGCAGAACGCCATCCGAGTGCTCTACACCCACCACTCTCCGCCACCCACAACGGGCCGGTACGCGCAGAGCCTCACGGCCGTTCGGCGAAGAAACACGCGTTGAATTCGGTGAACATCAACTGCATCCGAGAGGAACGGAATGACAAAGAACCTCGTCGGCGCGAGAAACGGGATCTTCGCCGTAATCGGCACGGTTCTCGCGTTGTCCCTGTCCACACCGGCCCACGCCGCTCCATCCGCTTCCACCGCTGCACCGGACAGCGAGATCACCGTCGAGGTGGTGGCAGCCAACGGCTCCGGTTGCTCGCCCGGCACCGCCCGGGTGGTGGCCCATCCCGACAACACCGGCTTCCGGATCCGGTACTACGACTTCGTCGCAACCGCCGGCCGGGGCGTCGACGTCACCGACAGCCGTAAGAACTGCCAGCTCGGCGTGCTCGTCAACGTGCCGGCCGGGTGGACCATCGCCGTCGCCGCCGCCGACTACCGGGGCCGGGCCCGGATCCCCACCGGCGCGACAGGTCGCCAGCGTACGACCTACTACTGGCAGGGCTCGTCCGAGACCAGCCGCACCGACGCGACCTTCACCGGGCCCTACAACGGCTTCTGGGGCACCTCGGACGTCGCCCCCGTGCTCGTCTACGTCCCGTGCGGACAACAGCGGGTACTCAACGTCAACACCGAGCTGAGAGTGGACGCGGGCACGGCCGGCTCGAACGTCAGCATGTCCATGACGACGACCGAGGGTGACGTGGACACCCTGTTCAACCTCAAGTGGGAACGGTGCTGATGCCCTGAGCCGGCACTGCCACGAGGCCGAACCGCCCGACGGCGGGCGCGGATGGACTACTCGTCACGCGCCCGCCGTCGCTGGAACGTCCTCGTCCACCCGGGCCGCACCCGCGACCTCGTAGATCCCACGAACCGCTTCCGCCGGCAGTGCCGCGTAGACGTGCGGGAACGGCCCGCCGTTCAGGGCGTCCTCCCACCGCAGCACATCACCGAGCAGGGACGCGTCGAGCGCGACGATGACAAGCTGCGGCTGGTCGCCGAAGACCCGCGCCGCCGTGGCGGGCAGTTGGGATCGCGACGAGCAGTGGATGTAGCCGCTGTCCCGATCGAACGGTGAGCCGTCGAACCGGCCGGCAGCCTGGAACTCGGCCCATTCGCCGGGCAACAAGATCTTGTAGATCAGCACGTCGCCATGCTGACAGAGCAGGCGTCAGTCGAGGCGTACGGCGATCTGGAGCATGTTCAGGTAGTGCTTGCGTACCGTCCCGGCCGGGCGCGCGGCGATCAGCTCCCGGATCCCGTCGAACAGCGTCCGCCGCTGCCAGGGCGCGGCGGCGATGTGACCGGAGTACGTGGAGAGCAGGCTCAGGTACTCCTCGGCGGTGTAGTCGCGGCTCCAGACGTAACGGTGCACGGTCGGGTGGGCGAAGAACCCGCTGCCCGCCATCGCCGCCACGTCGGGGGCCGCGATCGCCTCGGGTGGCTTCGGACCGCCCTGCCCGTCGCCCATGCCGACCTCGTCGTAGATCCGCTCGACCCGTCGGAAGAAATCGTCGCCGCCGGGTGGTGACACGTGCTCGGTGGCCACGATCGCCAGATGACCGCCGGGGCGCAGCAGTTCGGCGGCCCGGCGGTAGGCGACCTCCGGGTCCAGCCAATGCCACGACGTGGCAGCGAAGACGAGGTCGAACGGCGCGAGGTCGCCGGCTTCCCACCGCTCGAAGGGCGACACCACGACGCGTACGTCCCCCTGGCCGGCGAGCACGCGACGCGCCACAGTGGCCAGTTCCCGACCCGGTTCCAGGCCGACCACCTGCCAGCCGCGCGCCAGCAATCCACGGGTGGCCTGCCCGGTGCCCGTGCCGATCTCCAACACCCTGGCCGACCCGCTCGCCAGGCCGGTCGTCGCGGCCAGGTCGGCGAACAACGATTCCGGATAACCCGGTCGGGCCTGCTCGTACAGCTCGGCGGCCGTGTCGAACGTCGTGGCCAGCCCCGCGTAAGGCTCCTGCTCCCCCATGGCTCCCCCGCACATGTGTCGGACATCGAGGTCAATGTCACCCCTGATCGTCGCATCACCCCCACCCGCCCAACCCCACCCCCCACTCCACCGCCCCACCCACTCACCGCCCCACTTCACCGCCCCACCCACTCACTCACCGCACCCACTCCACCCGCCGCCCCACCCGACCCGGCGCCCCCCCACTCCACCCGGCGCCCCCAACCAACCCGGCACCCGACCCGATCCGCCGCCCATCGCCCCGGCCCCCACCACCGATCGCCCCTCGCGGTCCGCGGCGGCCGGCCGATCCGCCAAGATCTTGGACAGTTTCCGTTCGCGAATAACGGAAACTGTCCAAGATCTCGTGTTTCTCGCCGCCGCATGAACCTTGGCGGTCGGGCGGCGACGGGGTCGCTAGGTCGGGCGGCGGGTCCAGGCTATGAAGCGGGTGAAGAGGGTGGTGGGCTCGGGGGCGTCGTGGGGGTTGAGGTGGTAGAGGTCGCGCATGGCGTCGTACATCAGGCCGGCCAGGTAGATGCACAGGCCGGGCAGGTTCCCGTCGTACTCGACGCGTAGCAGCAGCCTGGCCTGCCCGCAGGGCCAGGGTTGCCCGTCCGCCCGGCAGCACCACATCGGCCGCAACGGAGTGTGCGGCACCTCGGCGTCACAGGCGTACGGACGCAGCGGACGCGGACCCCGCTCGGGAGCGAAGAGTCGGGTGGTGATCGCACCCGACCGGCCCACGGTCACCGCCGGCCCCCGTTGGCCCGCCACTGCTGCCCCGGCGTCAACCAACCGGGACGCCCCGGACGCAGCATCGGCAACGGCCGGGTCGGCTCCCGCATCCACTCCGGCAGGTGCGTACCCCGTTGCCGCTGCGGCAGGTACGTACCGTGCTGATCCTGCGGCAACCCTGTGTCCCCCTGCCGGCCCCACGACACCTGCCGGCCCCACGACACCTGCTGGCCCCACGACACGTGCCGGCCTCGCGACACCTGCCGGCCCCAACAACCGCGGGTCACGCGACACCTGCTGGCCCCGCGACAACTGCGGGTCACGCTGAAGTGGACACTGTCCGGTGCGCGGTTGAGGCGGTGGTAGCCGGGCGCCGCGCTGCTCCTGCCGCCGTGGCGAGTACACCGGCAGCGACTGCCGCCCTGGCGAGTACACCGGCAGCGACTGCCGCCCTGACGAGCACTCCGGCAGTGACTGCCGTCCCGGCGAGTACACCGGCAACAGCGTCGTCGGGCACAGGTACCAGGCAACCCGGGTACGCACATCGACCTCCCAGTCAGCGATCGGAAGGGCCGCCCGGACGCGGGGGAAGGCGCACGGGCGGCCCCGGGACAGAACCGCCCCGTCCCTGTGGATGGGAGCGGCCCCGTTGCGTGACAGTCTGGTGAGGACGGCACTACGGTCGGAAGGCATCGACGCTGGCCACGGTGGGGTCCGGGTGCCCCGATCCAGCCCTGGGTGGCCCCTTGGCGATCTTGACTGACCCGGTGGAGGGGACATGGAACGCGAGCAGCCTTCCGACCTGCATGAGTTGATCCGTACGCAGCTTCGCCGGCTGCGCACTGCCGCAGGCATGAACCAGGAGGAATTCGGTCGGCGGACGAACTATTCGGCGTCCCTGGTCTCCGCTGTGGAGGTGGGCACCCGCCCGCTCGACCGGCCGTACGCGAAGCGGGCGGACGAGGTCCTGGAGACCGGGGGCATGTTTGAGGAGTTGCTGCGCACGGCCGAGGTGCTGCGCCAGCCCGCGTGGTTCCTGCCCTACCTGGAGGCCGAGCGCAACGCCCGGCAGCTCCGCTGTTACCAGCCGACGCTGGTGCCGGGCCTGCTCCAGACCGAGCGGTACGCCCGCGCGGTGATCCGGACGGACGCCGCGCTGACCGAGGCGGGGGTGGAGCGGCGGCTGGCCAACCGGATGGCCCGGCAGTCGGTGCTGGAGCAGGACGACCCGCCCCAGCTCGTCGCGGTGATCGACGAGGTGGTGCTGCGGCGGGTCGACGAGGAGCTGAAGGACGTGCTGGTCGAGCAGGTGCACCACCTCATGGCGCTGGCCACCCGGCCCAACATCAGCGTGCACCTGGTGCCCACCGGCGTCGGCATGCACATCGGACTGACCGGCCCCTTCATCCTGGCGAGGGGCGCGGACGGCGGCTGGGTGGGTAATCTCGAAACCCAACTCGGCGGCGTCCTGGTCGACAAGGACGACGACCTGAGCGCCCTGCTGTCCCGGTGGGAGACGGTGCGCAACGAGGCACTGTCCGGCCGCCAGTCGATCGAGCGCATGAAGGATGTTGTGAAGCCATGGATCTGAACGGCGCGACCTGGCGCAAGTCCACCCGCAGCGGTGCCGGCGGCGGCGACTGCGTGGAGGTCGCCGACAACCTGCCCGGCATCGTGCTGGTCCGCGACACCAAGAACCGCGACGCCGCCACGCTGGCCTTCACCCCGGCCGCCTGGGCGAGCTTCGTCGGCCTGGCGAAGCAGCACGGCCCACACGCCTGACGAACCCGAGCTACGTCGACCTGACGACACAGCACGGCCCACACGCCCGACGTACCCGAAACGGAAGCCCTCGGCCAGCGGGCCGAGGGCTTCCGGGTGCAGCGGGACGATGCGGTCAGGCCGAGTAGCCGCGGGTGGCGGCCCAGTTGGCCAGATCGATGGTGCTGAGCCAGTACGACGGGTACGAGGCGTCCGCCGAGTCGGCGATCCTCACCAGCCGGCCGGAGTCCTTGTAGCCGACCACGGCGATGTAGTGGCCGCCGGGGAAGGAGTGCCAGCGGCCGTCGGTGTCGGTGACGCTGCCGGCGACGTTGACCACGACGCCCCGCCCGTCGGTGACGGCGGCGACGACGTCCGCCTGGAGCTGGTCCATCTGGGCCGGGGTGGCCGCACCGCCACGGATCATCGTGGTCTCGTACGGGTCGCCCTTGACGACGGCGTTGAGGACGCGGGTGGTGTCCTCGGCCGAGTTGGTGCCGGCGAACGTGGTGCCGAGCTGGCCGGCCAGGGCGTCCTGGCTACGGGTGACACCGGCGGCGCTGAGGGCGTTACGTACCGCGGCGGGACCGCAGTAGTAGCCGTTGATCTGGGCCTGGTGGTCGTACTCCAGAACCTTCGAGGCCGGCGGCTTCGGTGCCGCCTTCTTGCTTACCAGGTCCGGGTTCGCGGTGGCCTTCGGTGACGGCGAGGCGGCGGCGCTGGCCGGCGCCGCGCTGGCCGGCGCGGCACTGCTCGGCGCGGCACTGCTGGGTGCGGCGGTCGTCGGCGCTACCGCGACCTGGTCCTGGCTCGGCGGCACCGCGATGTCCCCGCGCAGCTCGGCGGCGGTCGTGGCCTGCGTGGGTGCCGGGGTGTTCCCGGTGCCGGCGAGGGCAGCGCCGGTGCCGGTGGCCAGGACGAGGGCCACGGCGGATCCGGCAACGAGCTGATAGGGGCGTTCGCTGACCAGCCGGCGGAGCCGGCGGGAGAGGGTGTGCTTCACGATTCCTCCACGGGCTGAGGGGGAGAACGGCACACCGGCTCCGGCGGTCAGGTCGGCATCAGGACGCCGACGACCACCCGGGGCGAGCGGGACAGGCCGTTCAGGGGTACGCCCGGAGAACCCGGGCGGTGGCGATGACCGGGGTCAGCTCGCGGCGGTCGGGCCGGCGAGCACGGGCACCGCAGTGCCGTGGAGGCGGGGGAACAGGGGGATCACATCGGACTGCACGAGGTTGGTACTCCTTCCGTCACCGCCGACCGGGTTAGCTGACGGATTCGGGCGGGAAGACGCCCTACCGCGTGCCGAAGCTCGCGGATTCACCCCAGTGGTGCAGTGGGTCCCCGGTTCGTGAGATCACGATTGAGCGGGTCGGCACGGCGTCGCTTCCTGCGATCGGTTACCGCACCGGACGCGCTGACACTACTGGCCGGCCACCTCGAAGCCAACCCGCCTTGACCTGCTTAAACATGATCCGGCGCGGTGATTTTCGGGTATCCGGGAACTGGCGTCGCTCAATGGGAGTGACGGCATTCGGGGCACCTTCGGGTGACAACCGGACGGCCGGTGGACAATCTCGACGGAGATTGATGCGGTAATCACCTCACCTACGAACAGTGACCGAATTTCTGGCTGATGTGACTCAGCTCACGGAATTTCAGCCGAGTCGAGCCGGGCGCCAGCGTGGGACCGGGTCTGGCCGCCCGACGATGGCTCGACCGGAAACGGGCAGTCGGTTCGGTCGGAGCCGCTCGGCGGCCGCGTACGCCTCGGCGGAGAGGGCGCGGGCCGCCTCGGTGGCCAGTTCCGCCGCCCGCCACAGGTCACGCTCCCGCGCGGCGGCCGATCGGTAGGCGGCCCGGCGGTTGTCGCGTACCACTCGGGCGAGGACCACCTCCTGCTCCGCCGGGTGACGCCGGGGATCCCAACCGGACCGGTGCGCCAGCACGTCGCTGAGCTGCCGGGCGGTCAGGTCACCACGCCAGTGGGCGGCCATTGCGGCACGGCGCAGCCAGCGCTCCCGGGCCGCGTACTCGGCCGGGGTTCGGGGGGTGCGCGGGGTCGGCAGTCCGGCGACGCCGGCCAGCCGACGGGCGGCGGCCTCCGCCTCGTCGTACGCGGCCCAGGCGCGGTCCAGTTCCGCCTGGGCCACCCGCCAGGCCGTACGCCGTCGCTCGGCGTTCTGCCCGGCGCCGGCTGCCGCGACCGCCACCTCCCCGGCGTATCGGCTCAGGTCGGCCTGCTCGATCGCGGCACGGGCCGCGTCCTCATCGGCGGGTTTCTCCACCGGCCCGGCCGGCTCCGGGCGGGCGACCAACACGGTGAGTACGCCCAGCGCGAGCACGAGCAGGACCGACCAGATGGCGGCGGCGCGTGGCACCTCGATCAGGAACTGGTAGAGGACGGTCTTCTCCATGGCGGCACCTCGGGGAGATCGGAACGGCGCCGGTGGCCGTACCGGCAGTGGATCGCGGATGGCGTTGCGCGCGGTCTCGGGCTCGTGTGGGCGGTCGCGCTCGTTCTGGCGAGCACCGACGGCGCGGCTCGATCTGGCGAGCCCGACGGCGCGGCTGGCGGCAACGGGCTGGCAGGTGCTCGGCGCGGGTGCGGCACCGAGCGGTGCGGACGCGACGGGACAGCCGCCGGAGGCTTGGCGTGCGGTGTCGCCGGGATCAGGCGTGCGGTGGGGCGCGGGCCGCCCGGGCGCCCGCAACCGGGGCCGCCGGCCCCCGCGTGACGCCCACAGCGACGCCGCCGAACGCCGTCAGCCCGGGCCGACCACAGGCCGCCGGCTGCGTCGCGGACGCCCCGGCCCGGTCGGCGTGATCATCGGCAGCACGCTCGGTCGGCAACGTGGACGCCCCGGCCGGGTCGGCTGAGTCACCGGCACACCGCGCGGTCGGCGTCACCAGGCCGACCAGGTCGAGGGGTGCGGCCTGGTACCAGTCGGCGGACGCGGGTGGTGCGGCGGTCTCGACCGGCGGTGCCGTGGCGACGAGCCGGTCGGCGGGAGCCGGATGGCCGGGCAGCGCCCAGGCGCCGAGGGTGAAGGCGGCGGCGACCGCGAGCCCGGTCAGCAGCCGCGCGGCCCAGCGCGCCAACCACCACAGAGGACGGGCGGGCGCGACGGGAAGCACCTCACCACGCTACCGCCACAGCCACCGGCACGCACCGGTCGTCGGGCGTGTCGTACCGCCCGGCGCGTCGCGCATGCACGTCGATCCGCGCAGGTCAGAATGCCTCCAACTCACCGTCCTTCGTGGACGGAATGGTCGTGCTCCGCGCCCGCCGCGGAATCCACACCGCCACCGGGTACCCGCTGGCGTGGCAGCCCGTCCACCACCGGCCCATCCGGGGTCCCGGATCGCACCGCCGCACCCGATCTCGTGGCTCGCGCCGCACCGCTGGGCATCGTGGACGCCGCGCCACCACCCGGCTGGCCGGGTCGCGGCGGTCGGGACGGGGCCAGGCGGCGCATCATCGGCTGTTCCACGTACCGGTGCAACAGAGCGGCCAGCCCCAGGGTGAGCAGCAGGAATCCGATCACCGCGAGCGGGCCCCACCAGCCGGGCAGGCCGGTGCCCCAGTCGCCGGTCGATCGCAGGATCGTCATGATCACGAAGACGTGCACGAGGTAGAACGCGAACGAGACCTCGCCGAGCCAGACCATCGTCCGGGAGCGCAGCGGCGAGCGTCGCCCGTGCACGTCCGCGTCGGCCGCCGCGGCGATCACCAGGACGTACGCCGCCGACAACAGCGCCGCCCAGAATTCGGCCCGGATCCACTGGGAGGCCGCCACCCAGGTCAGGACGAAGATCAGGCTGGCCAGGGGTAGCCGGGGCCCCCGCCAGCGGCCCCGCAGCATGAGTTCGGCCGCGGCCACGCCCATCCAGAACTCCAGCGAACGGACCAGCGGGAAGACCTGGGCGAACCACCAGCGATCCGGCTCCGGCACCAGTGCCTGCCCGGGCCAGAGCGCCAGGATCAGCAGCGGCACCGCGATCACCACGGCCCACAGCAGCCACGGTCGGGCCCGTCGCACCGCCGGCAGCACCAGCGGCAGGCACAGGTAGAAGAACAATTCACAGGAGAGCGACCAGCTGACGTTGTTGACGCTGTAGAAGTGGCCGGGCCGGGGATCCCAGGCCTGCACCAGCAGGAGGTTCTCCAGCGCCGCCACCGGGTTGATCGGATCGGCGAACCAGAGCATCGCCAGCATGGCCAGCGCCCACAGCACCAGATGGTTCGGATAGATCTTGGCGAACCGACGCCGCCAGAACCGGCGCCGGGAGGCACCGGGCCGCGCGGACCAGACCAGTACGAAGCCGCTGAGGATGAAGAAGAACTGCACCCCGGACAGGCCCAGGGTGAAGATCTCGCCCACCACCGCCTGGGGGCCGGGGTCGGCGATGATGCGCATGGTGCCGGCGTGGAAGCCGAACACCAGCAGCGCGGCGATCCACCGCAGTCCGGTCAGCGACGGCAGGCGATCGGCGTCCGTACGCCCGGGTGGGGTGGTCGCCGGCGCCGCGAGGGAAGTGCTCGTCATACCCACCTCCCGGTTCTCGACCACGTCACACGCACGCCCATCTCCTCCCGGCCGCCCGGACGGGAGCCGGATCCCCCGCGGTGACCGGTGTGGTGCGGCCCGCCGGGCACCCTACCCCGGGAGCCTGCGCACAACCGCCTGCCTCTGCCGCCCTGCCGCACTCCGGAGAACCGCCCGCTGCGGCATTTGTCCAGTTTGATCAGCGGCTACCTCCAGGTGGGTAGTACCTCCGTCGTTAACCCGGCACTCATCGGCTGTTCAAAAACTCCACCGAGCCCGGCCACGTCAGGTTCCAGGTACGTCAACCCGGGTGGCTCAAGGTTTCCGGGTGGTCACACAGCCGACGCCAACGCCGCTGCTGAGCATCGTCGTGCCGGTTTACGGCGTCGAGGCGTACCTGCGCCAGTGCCTGGACTCCATCCACGCCGACCTGCCGGGTGACGAGGCGACGCAGGTGGAGGTGGTCGCCGTCGACGACGCCTCACCGGACCGGTGCGGTGAACTGCTGCGCGGGTACGCCACCGAGCGTCCCGGGCTGCGCGTCCTGCATCTGGACCGCAATGTCGGTCTCGGGCCGGCCCGCAACGCGGGCCTGGACGTGGCCACCGGCCGGTACGTGTGGTTCGTCGACAGTGACGACTGGCTGCCGGCCGGGACGATCCCGGCCGTGCTGGACCGGCTCCGCGTGGACCGCCCCGACGTGATGATGGTCGACCACCTGCGGGTGCACGAGTGCGGCCGCGAGGAGGTGGACGCCAGCAGCCGGTTGCTGCGCGGAACCCCCGGCGTGGTGCGGCTGGCGGACCGGCCGCAACTGCTGCGGGTGCAGCACACCGCCTGGAACAAGGTGGTACGCCGGGAGTTCATGGCCGAGTTGGGGCTGCGCTTCCACCCCGGCTGGTACGAGGACATCCCGTTCAGCCACCCGCTGCTGATCGGCGCGGAGCGCATCAGCGTGCTGGACCGGGTCTGCTATCTGTACCGTCAGGGTCGCCAGGGCGCGATCACCTCGACGCGCAGCGGTCGGCACTTCGACTCCTTCGAGCAGTACGATCGGCTGTTCGCCTGGCTTCGTCAACGGCATCCCGACGGGCGCTGGCACGCCGAACTGTTCGACCTGATGGTGAACCACTTCCTCGTGGTGGTGGGCAACGACGACCGGTTGCATCCGCACCTGCGCCGGGACTTCTTCCGCCGGGTCGCCGCGCACTACCGCAGGTACCTACCCAGCGGCGGCTACCCGCGGCCAGGCGGAGTGTCGGGGCTCAAGCACCGGCTGGTCGGCCGCGACAGTTACCTGGCGTACGCGGCGCTGCGGCGGGCCCATCGGCTCGCCGGCCGGCTGCGCGGCAGCACCGGCGGGGATTCCACGACGGGCGGGACGGACCCGGCATCGGGCAGCCCGACCCGGGACCGCACCTTGGTAAGCACGCACGGAAACGGATCGGAATGACGTTCAAGATCGGGTCGCACCTGGTCGGCACCGGGGAGCGCCCCTTCGTGGTGGCCGAGATGTCCGGTAACCACAACGGGGACCTGGACCGCGCACTGTCCATCGTGGATGCCGTTGCGGCCAGCGGCGCGCACGCGCTGAAGCTCCAGACGTACCGGCCGGACACCATCACCATCGACGTGGACACGCCGGACTTCCGCATCTCCGGTGGGCACGAGCTGTGGGGCGGGCAGAACCTGTACCGGCTCTACGAGAAGGCGCACACCCCGTACGAGTGGCACCGGCCGATCTTCGAGCGGGCCCGCTCCCTGGGGCTGACCGTCTTCTCCTCCCCGTTCGACGCCTCCGCGGTGGAGTTGCTGGAGGAACTGGATGCTCCGGCGTACAAGATCGCTTCGTCGGAGTTGGTCGACCTGCCGCTGATCCGGCTGGTCGCGACCACCGGCAAGCCGATGGTCATCTCGACCGGGATGGCCACGCTGGCCGAGATCGACGCCGCCGTACGCACCGCCCGCGACGGCGGTGCCGCCGGGATCATCCTGTTGGCCTGCACCGCCTCCTACCCGGCGCCGCCGGCCGACAGCAACCTGCGCCGCATCCCGGTGCTGGCCGACGCGTTCGGCGTGCCGGTGGGCCTGTCCGACCACACCCCGGGCATCGGGGTGCCGGTCGCCTCGGTGGCGCTCGGCGCCTGCTTCATCGAGAAGCACGTCACGCTGGACCGCGCCGACGGCGGGGTGGACTCCGACTTCTCCCTCAACCCCACCGAGCTGGCCGCCCTGGTGGTCGAGTCGGAGCGGGCGTACGCGGCACTGGGCGGCACGGCGGTCGGGCCGACCCCGGCCGAGCAGGAGGGCCTACGCTTCCGGCGCTCGTTGTACGTGGTGGCGGACGTACGCGCCGGTGACGAGGTGACCGTGCACAACGTGCGCTCGATCCGACCGGCCGGTGGACTTCCCCCGGTGGAGATCGACCGGGTGCTGGGCCGCCGGTTCACCGCCGACGTGGCCCGCGGCACCGCGCTGAGCTGGGACCTGATCTGAGGGTGCCGGTTCCACCGGACGGGTATACCTCTGCGTATGACCTTGGTGGCGGTGACGGTGGGCCTGGCGTTGATAGCCGTGGTGGTGGTCGACGTCTGGCTCACCGTGCTGCATCCGGACGCGGAGGGACCGGTCGCCCGTACGGTCCGGCGGCTGGTCTGGCGTGCCTCGTCGCTGACCGCCGGTCGACGGCGTACGCCCCGCCGGACTCCGCTGGTCTGGGCGGGACCGATCCTGGTCACCGGCACATTCCTCGCCTGGCTAGGGCCGCTGGTGCTCGGGGTCGCGCTCGTCGTCTGGCCGAACCTGGACGGCTACCACCGGGTCGCCGGTTACGGGCCGGCCGATTTCGTCGACGCCCTCTACTACGCCACCGGGCTGCTGACCGTACTCGGCTTCGGTGACATCACCCCGGACACCGGGGCACAGAAGCTGTTCGCCGTGACCGCCGCCGCCCTCGGCTTCGGCTTCTTCGCCGCGCTGGCCACCTATCTCATCGAGCTGATCACCGGGCTGACGGTCCGCAACCGGTTCGCGTTGACCATCCATGACCAGGTTCGCGGCACCGACGGGGTGGGCCTGCTCGCCCGAAGCTTGACCGACGAGGGGGTCGACGTCGCCCGAGAGCGGTGTATGGCCTGGGCGGCGAGCCTGCGGGAGGTCGACGACACCGTTCGTCGGTATCCACTGGTCGCCCTCACCTACCGGCCCCGCCGCCGGGACTACGACATCGAGCCCGCCCTGGAGCAGATGGCCGCAGTCACCGTCGCGGCGCTGCTGGCCGCCAGGTGTGAACCGTGGCGCGGCCTCCGACCCCGGGCGGAGGAACTGGCGTACGCCCTGCTGCGGCTCCAGGACACCATCGCCAGTCGTTACCTGGGGCGCCATCTGCTGCCCGCGCGCAGCGAGCCGGCAGCAGGTGACGCGGATCCCGATGAGGTGCTACGACGGCTGCACGCTCGGCTGGTCGATGAGTTGGGGCCGCGGTTCGATCAGCCGCCGGGCGGTGACGGTTTGGTCCAGGAACTGCTCTCCCAGTCGCTGCCGTTCCTCGCGGCGTTGCGCGGCTGGTCGGTGCTCGGGGTCACCCGCGACGGCCCACCGATCGGGGTGACCTGCCCGGACGAGCAGACGCAGCCTTGACACACGAAGCATGCTTCGTGAATACTGGTGCGCAGTTCGAGGGGGAGTACCCGACGCACTGCGCGCCACCGTCAGTACGGGCCCGGCCCATCCGGGCCTCGGTGGCGCGGCCACCACACAGGTGGCCGGGGAGACCTTCGTCCGGCAACGCCGGGCCCGGCGACGGGCCCGGCCGGACGAGAGGTCTTCCCGGTGTCTGTCTCCTGGTGGGTCTGGGCCCTGCTGATGCTGGCGATCGCCGCGATGCTGGCCGTCGACCTGTTCCTGCACCGTGACAACCACGTCATCGGCTTTCGCGAGGCCGCGACCTGGTCCGGTATCTGGATCGCCGCCGGCCTGTTGTTCGGTGTGATCCTCTGGGCGTGGCAGGGCGGCGACGTGGCCGGCACGTACTTCGCCGGCTATCTCATCGAGAAGGCGCTGTCCATCGACAACGTGTTCGTCTTCGCGATGGTCTTTGCCTACTTCGGAGTTCCCGCCGCGTACCAGCACAAGGTCCTGTTCTGGGGAGTCATCGGTGCGCTGGTGTTCCGGTTCGTGTTCATCTTCGTCGGCGCGGAGCTGCTGGAGACGTTCTTCTGGACCGCCTACCTGTTCGGTGCGTTCCTCATCCTGACCGCCTACAAGATGGCGTTCCGGCACGGCGAGCAGACCCCGCCGGACCGTAACCCGGTGGTACGCCTGGTCCGCCGTCTGGTGCCGACCGATCCGGCCTACCACGGCGACAGGTTCTTCACCCGGGTCGACGGCAGGCGGGTCGCGACCCTGCTGTTCGTGGTCCTGATCGCGGTCGAGACCACCGACCTGATCTTCGCGATCGACTCGGTCGCGGCGATCCTGGCCATCACCACCAGCACGTTCATCGTGTGGACGGCGAACGCGTTCGCGATCCTCGGGCTGCGCAGCCTGTACTTCTGCCTCGCCGGCCTGCTCCGCCGCTTCGTGCACCTGCACTACGGCCTGGCGGTGCTGCTGGCCTTCGCCGGGGTCAAGCTCATCCTGTCCGAGACCCCCGTCGGCAAGCTTCCCATCCCGGTGACCCTGGGCGTCATCGTGGCCACGATCGCCGTGTCGATCGCCTGGAGCCTGCGCAGCACCAGCTCGCGCTCGGAAACGCCGGAGCCCGCACAACTTCCCTGATGGTGCGGTCTCAACCGGTACCGGACACCGCGACATCGGGGAAAGTGCACGAATCCCGGCCGGCCGGGTCGGCGGGGGTGGTGGGGGTGAAGGCGACGGTGACGACCAGGTCGGCCAGCGGCAGGGTGCGCCACAGCCACACGGTGCCGGGTGGCACCTCCAGGCCGTGCCGATGCCACCAGGTGGCCACCGGTACGTCGGCGAGTTTGGCCAGACACTCCACGCGGGTCCACCGGCCCCAGAAGTCGGTGGCCCCGAACCGACGGGTCAACGCGGCGGGTAACGCACCGGCGGCACGCTCGGCGTCGATCGCGACCCGCCAGCCGGGCACCGGCGGGGCGTACCAGCCGACACAACGTCCGTCGCCGAGGTGGCTGCGGGTGACGGCGTCACCCGAGTCGGCCACCGCCGCCACCCGCAGGTGTCGTGGTGCGGCGGCGAGCAGGGCGGAGACCCGTTGTCCCGCACCGTCGTGGGTGCGGGACAACGGGTGCGGCGGATCAGATCGAGGCGGCACCGTCGACCACGATGACCTGGCCGTTGATGTTCGTCTGGTCGCGCAGCAGCAGCCGCACCACCGGCACCACCTCCTCCGGCTCGGTCAGCTGACCGGTCGGCGTACGGCGCACGATCTGGTCGAGCTGGGTCTGGCCGAGCACCGCCGACATCTCCGAGGCGAAGAAACCCGGGGCGACCGCGTTGACAAGCACCCGCCCGCCCAGTTCCCGGGCCAGCGAGCGGGTCGCCGCGTCCATCCCGCCCTTGGTGGCGGAGTACGCCACCAGACCCGGGAAGCCGCGCTGCGCGCAGATCGAGGTGATGTTGACGATCCGCCCGCGCCGCCCCTGGGCCAGCATCCGCCGCACGGCCAGCCGGGTGAGCTGCAACGGTGCGGTCAGGTTGGTCTCGATGATCCGGGCGATGTCGGCGGTGGCGGTGTGCACGTGCAGCGAGTCCTGCCCGACGGCCGCGTTGTTCACCACGCCGTCGATCGGGCCGAGCCGTTCCTCGGCCGCCCGGACGAACGCCTGCGCGGCGGCGAGGTCGGTCACGTCGACCGGGCCGACGTGCGTCCGCTCCGGGTGTGCGTCGGCGAGCTTGGCCAGCTCGGGGGTGACGGTGCGGGCGAAGGCGGCCACCTTGAGGCCCGATTCGAGCAGGTCGGTGACGATGGCGAGGCCGAGGCCGCGGGAACCGCCGGAGACGAGCACCACGGAGCTGGGCGGTACCGGTCGGGCGGGGGTGGTGGGGTCAGACATCGCTCTTCAGGGTCTCCTTGACGGGAATCTCGGTAAGCACGCGGATCCGGCGCGGGACCGCGTACTCGGGCAGTTGGTCGGCGCACCAGCGGACCAGCGTCGCCTCGTCCAACGTGGCGCTTCCGGTCGGCACCACCTCGGCGACGACCATGTGGCCGAGCAACGGGGCGCGCCGCCCGGTGACCCGGGCCCAGGCCACCTGCGGATGCGCGGTCAGCACGTCGCGGACCACACCGGCGGAGACCTTGCTGCCGCCGACGTTTATCTCGTCCGCGTCGAGCCGGCCGGTGATCAGCACCCGACCATCGCTCACCTGTGCCCGGTCGCCGGTGCGGACGGGACCGGCCAGCCCGGCACCGTGGTACGGCGAGGTGATCACCAGTTCACCGTCGCGCACCCCGATCGTGGGGCGGCCCGGGGCTGCCCGGTCCAGCCACTCCACCGGGAACCCGGCCCGCCCGTCGTGCACCACGATGGCCGCGCCGACCTCGGAGGAGGCGTAGATCCAGGAGATCCGGGCGGCCGGGAACACCTCCCGCAACCGGTCCAGGATGGTCTGGTCGACCGGTTCGCCGCCGAGGGTCAGCTGACGCAGCGGCACCCGGGCCAGCCCGGCCGGATCGCGGTGCAGGGCCCGTCGCCAGAAGGTCGGGGTGCCGGAGGCGGCGTCCACGCCGTGCTCGGCCGCCAGCGCCGGCCAGTCGTCGAGCTGATCCGGCTCCACCACCACCAGATGCTGCCCAGGCTGGGTCAGCGACAGCGTGACCACCTGCCACCAGGCGTACGTGCCGGGAGCGTACGGGCAGAGCCAGGTCCGGGCGGGCTGCTGCCCCCGGACGGTGGTAAGCGATTCGAGGGTGTGCCCCACCCGCTTGGGACGACCGGTGGAGCCGGAGGTCAGCAGCCACAGCCGGCCTGGCTCAGCGGCCCGCGCGGCGGGCGTCGTCGCGTCCCCGGCCGTACGGTCACCGCCCAGTTCCGTCACCGCGAACCCGGCGTCGCGCAGTTCCGCGCGCATCGCCGCGTCGACCCGGCTGGCCGTGCTGAGCAGCAGCTCGGTGCCGTGCACGGCGTGGTGCCGGGCGGCGGCGAGCGCGTATCGGGCCGAGTGGGCCAGCGCGGCGGCGGGCCCCGGAAGGGTCAGCTCCGGCAGGTCACGCCAGGTGAGCGCGGCACCGTCGACGACGACCCGGTTGTCGGCCCCCGCCGGATGGACGAGGGCCTGCGGGGCGGTCTCGACGCTCACTGCCGCTGCAACTCGACGAGGAAGTCGAGCACGTCGCCGACGGTGGCGATCCGGCGCAGCCCGGGCGCGTCGAAGTTCAGCTCCTCCCCCGTGGCGTCCTCGACGCGCAGCGCCAACTCGGAGAAGTCCAGCGACCGGAAGCCAACCTCTCGCAGATCGGCGGCGTCGTCGACGGGCAACGCTTTGCCCTGGTTCTTGAGAACCTCGCCCATGAGGTCGCGAATCTGCGCCCGACTCAATTCCTTCATGCGGCGGAGTGTACAGCCAGGTGAATCGTGATTAGGGTGCCCGGTGACCAGGTAAACGGAACGGAAAGCGAGCGGTACGTGTTGCGTGACGCCACCGAGGACGACGTTAACCTGATGTTGTCCTGGCGTAATCAGGAAATCAACCGGCAGGTCAGCAAGACCAGTCACGTCATCACCGCCGAGGAGCACCGACTGTGGTGGTCGGCGGTCCGTCAGGACCCCGCCCGTCGGGTGCTGACCTACCTGCGCGAGGGCGTACCCAGCGGCGCGGTCACCTACTTCGACCTGCGGTTGTCCGGCCCGCGTACCGGCGGTTGGGGCTTCTACCTGGACGCCGAGGGGCTGGCCGAGCGGGGCGAGACGCTGCCCGCCTGGCTGGAGGTGATGCGGGAGGCGGTGGACCACGCCTTCGACGTGCTGGCGCTGGACCGGCTCGACGGTGAGGTGCTCGCCCACAACACGGTGGTGCGCCAGATGAACCGTCGGCTCCGTTTTGTCGAGGGGCCCGGCCGCCAGGAGACCCACGACGGCCGGGAAATCACCGTCATTCCCATTTCTCTGGAGCGCGCCGACCGCCGCGTTCGCTGATTTTTGGTTTCCCGTCCACGCATTGTTCACGTGGCCGACGAGTTGCGTTGGCCACCACTGCGGGAATCACCGGCGCCGCCACCCGGCCCATTTCCGCTGCGGGTCGCCGCCCAGCCGGACGAAGCCGTGCCGGGCACCGTCCCAGTCGTCGGGTTCGCCGGGCGCCCAGCGGGCGAAGACCACCTCCGCGTCGGCCGGCGGCCGGTCACGGAACCACGGCACCTCGGTCCAGGTGACCTGGTGGCTGAGGTTGAACCGGAGCTGGTAGGGGACGCCGGTGGAGGCGGCGACCCGCTCCGGCGGCCGGATCCCCAGCTCGGCCACGCTGGGCACGGGTGTGCCGGCCGCCGCCAATGGGCCGATCAGCCGCTGCGTGATCACCTGCATGGTCGCCACGTTGACCACGAGCAGCGCCGTGAGCACCACCGCCAGCAGGCCGGTACGCGCGATCCGGTGGCGGGTCGCGAGCACGAGCACGAGCAGCAGGCACCCGGCGACCCCGATCGCGGAGCCGACCAGGGGCCGCAGCTGTCGCCACCCGTCGGTCAGGGCCATCAGGTCCGGCGCGCTGAACCCGCCCCAGCGCAGCGGCGCACCGTCGGCGGCTGCCTGGGACAGTCGAAACTGGATCAGTGCGCCGCCCGCCGCCAGCAGCAGCACCGTGGCCCCGATCTGGCGCAGCAGCGGACGGTACGCGGTACCGAACAGCAGCCCGAGGCCGACCAGCAGCCAGAACGGGGCGAACATCTGCACGTACCGGGCGTAGATGGCGTCCGGCACCCGGTCCGGAACACCGGCCAGGACGATCTCCGCGCCGACGGCGACGCCGACGGTGGTCAGCACGGCCACGCCGAACGTCCACCTGGCGGCGTCACCGCCCCGGCGACACAGCCGGGTCACCGCCTCGGCACCAGCCAGCCCGGCCAGCCCGAAGGTGACGACCGTCAGGTACCACACCTGCGTACCGACGGACGCCAGCACCTGCGACAGTCCTCGGACCGAGGTGACCGCCCGCACGGCGTTGCCACCGGCCGGGTCGCCGAGCAGGTGCACCGTGTCGCCGAGCAGCCGTACTCCCGCCTCGTTGCCCAGCACGGCGGCCACCACCGGCAGCACCGCCGCCAGTAACGCGGCCGGGTCCAGCCGGCGGCGGACGACCAGCGCCAGGGCCAGCAGCGCGAAACCGGCGACGATCACCACTCCGCGCGAGTGCACCAGATGCGCCGCGCCCGCCAGGGCACCGCACACCGCCGCGACGGCTGGTCCGGGCCGCTCGACCAGCCGGTGCACGGCGAGCAGCCAGGCCAGCAGCAGCGGCCCGAGCACCGCGTCGGTCATCGCCACCGTGGCGTGGAAGGCCACCGCCGGCAACGTCGCCGCGCCGGCCGCCGCCGCCAGGGCCGGACCGGCTCGCAGCCCCAGCAGCCGGCGACCGAGCAGGTACGCCAGCGGCAGGACCGTCGCGTTCAACGCCGCATTGATCACCCGCACCAGCAGGTAGGTGTCGAGGAAGTCCCGGTCGAGGAGAAAGGCCGGCGCGATCAGCAGCGGGTAGCCGATCCGGCGCAGGGTCTCGTTCTCGCTGCTGAATCCCCCGGGACCGCCGGCCAGGGCGCGTGCGGTGTTGAGGTAGCTGTCCTCATCGGTGTGCGCGAACGGCATGCCGGCGTGGCGGGCCAACCAGATCCGCCAGGCGGTCCCCAGCAGCCAGCCGCCGACCAGCAGCAGGGGCAGCAACCAGCGGCGACGGTTGGACCGCACCGACCCACGCTGGTCCACCGACCCGCCCGTGGCCTCGGCCCGGGTCGTCTCGGCCTCGACGGTCATCGTTCCTCCCACGACGCGGCCGGGCAGGCAGCCGCCGTCCGGACGCGCCACGGTTCCCGGTCGGGTCGAGACGCTAACGGCCCGGTCGGCGCAGGTCGGCGGGCATGCCGCGACGACGGCAGGTGTTCGCCAACCGGGTGCCCGCCATTCACCGCCGCACGCCACGTGGTTAACCGCAGGGCATGAGCCCGTTAACCCGCCGCGTCTAGCGTTCCCACCCGGCCGGCCGAGGCCGACCGCGAATCCGACACACACGGGAGCACCAGTTGAGCGAGCTGAACGGATCGTCCATCCTCGTCACCGGGGGAACGGGTTCCTTCGGCAGGACCTTCCTGCGGCACCTACTCGCCGAGACCGATCCGGCCCGGGTGGTGGTCTTTTCCCGTGACGAGCTCAAGCAGTACGAGCTGCGCCAGCAGCTCGGCGACGACCCCCGACTGCGCTGGTTCATCGGCGACATCCGGGACCGGCACCGGCTGACCCGGGCCATGCACGGCGTGGACCACGTCGTGCACGCCGCCGCCCTCAAGCAGGTCGACACCGCGGAGTACAACCCATCGGAGTTCATCGCCACAAACATCACCGGTTCGCAGCACGTCGTCGACGCGGCGATCGAGGCCGGCGTGCAGAAGGTGGTGGCCCTGTCCACCGACAAGGCGTCCAGCCCGATCAACCTGTACGGCGCGACGAAGCTGGTCGGCGACAAGCTGTTCATCTCCGCAAACCACTACGCGGCACAGCACCCGACCCGCTTCGCGGTGGTGCGCTACGGCAACGTGGTCGGCAGCCGTGGCTCGGTGGTTCCGCTGTTCCGCCGGCTCGCCGCCGAGGGTAAGAGCCTGCCGATCACGGACAAGCGGATGACCCGCTTCTGGATCACACTGGACCAGGCCGTGCAGTTCGTCATCGACTCGTTCGACCAGATGCAGGGCGGCGAGCTGTTCGTGCCCCGCATCCCCAGCATGCGCATCCTCGACCTGGTCGAGGCGGTCGCCCCGGAGGCCACCACCCACGAGATCGGCATCCGGCCCGGCGAGAAGCTGCACGAGGAGATGATCGCCCCGGACGACAGCCGCCGGACGCTGATCACCAAGGACCGGTTCATCGTGCAGCCGACCATCGCCACCTGGGGCTATCAGCCGCCCGTCGGCTGCGAGCCGGTGGCCGACGGCTTCGCGTACCAGTCGGACACCAACGACGAGTGGCTCACCGTGCCCCAGCTACGCGACATGCTCGGCATCGCGGCATGACGTCTTTCCTCCCGTACGGTCGACAGTCGGTCACCGACGACGACGTGGCCGCCGTGGTCGCCGCCCTGCGCAGCGACTGGCTCACCACCGGCCCGGAGGTCGCCGCCTTCGAGGCGGACATCTCCGCCTGGGCCGGTGGGGCCGGGGTGGCGACGGTCTCCAACGGCACCGCCGCACTGCACGTGGCGTACGCGGCGGCCGGTGTCGGCCCCGGCGACGAGGTGATCGTGCCGCCGATGACGTTCGTGGCCACCGCCAGCAGCGCGGTCGCCCTCGGCGCGCGGGTCGTCTTCGCCGACGTGGAGGAGGAGACGTTCACCCTGGACCCGGCGGCGGTGGCCGGGGCCACCACCGAGCGGACGAAGGTCGTCGCCGCGGTCGACTACGCGGGCCACCCGGCCGACTACGACGCGCTGCGCGCCGCGCTCGACGGCAGCGACGCGCTGCTGCTCGCCGACGCGGCCCACTCGATCGGCGCCACCTACCGGGGCCGGCCGGTGGGATCGCTTGCCGACCTGACCACGTTCTCGTTCTTCCCGACCAAGAACCTGACCACCGCCGAGGGCGGCGCGGTCGCCACCACCGATCCCGGATTGCTCAAGCGGGCCCGCCGGTTCCGCAACATCGGGCTGGTCCGGGAACCCGACGAGCTGCGGTGGCCGGACGAGGGCGGCTGGCACCAGGAGGTGCACGAGTTCGGCCTGAACTACCGGCTGCCGGATATGTTGTGCGCGCTCGGCCGCAGTCAGTTGCGCCGCCTCGACGCCTTCCTCGCCCGCCGCGCCGAACTGGTGGCCCGCTACGACGCGGCCCTCGCCGATCTCCCCGGCGTGCTCGTTCCCGGCCGGCGGGAGTGGGCGGCACCGGCCTGGCACCTGTACCCGATCCGGGTGCTCGACGGCCGCCGTCGCGAAATCTACGAACGGATGCGCGCGGCCGGGATCGGCGTCCAGGTCAACTACATCCCCGCGCACTGGCACCCGGCCTTCGCCGACCTCGGCTACCGGCGCGGCAGTTGTCCCGTGTCGGAAGCCTTCTACGCCCAGCAGTTGTCGCTGCCGCTCTACCCTGGGCTGCGCGACGCCGACCAGGACCGCGTCATCGACGCGTTGGCCGCGGCCCTGCGCGGCGTCTCGCTCCGGCCCACCGCCTGAGGGAACGCCCGATGCACCACGCGAACCACTTCTACGGTCACGCCCACGTGCTGGCCCGCTACGCGGGGCTGGGTGACGGCCACCCGCCCCGGATCAACGGGTACGTCCAGCACGGCTGGAACATCGGCGACGGCCTGGCCCCCGGCCACCCGTACGCCGAGCGCACGCCGAGTTTGCTCTGGTCGGAGCAGACCCGACGGCGGGCCTGGTCGGTCGGGCGGCGCAACGTCACGGTGATCGGGGCACCGTTCGTCTACCTGCTGGCCATGCGACCGGAGGAGGAATCCCAGCCGCCCCGGGAGGGCACCATCTGGTACCCGTTCCACGGCTGGGAGGGCCAGCACGTCAAGGGTGACCACAAGGAACTGATCGCCCGCATCCGGGACACCGAACCGGGCCCGGTCACGGTCTGCCTGTACTGGCACGAGCACCGGATGCGGCGGGTACGCCGGCTCTACGAGAACGCCGGCTTCCGGGTCATCTGCCACGGCTACCGCGGGCACTGGTGGAAGGACACCGACCCGCAGTTCCTGGACCGTCAGCTCACCGAGCTGCGCCGGCACCGCCGGGTCGCGTCCAACCGGCTGACAAGCGCCATCTTCTACGGCATCGCGGCCGGCTGCGAGCCGGCGGTGTACGGCGACCCGATGGTGCTGGCCGACGAGGACCCGACCTTCGGCGGCACCGCCCGGATCCGCCGGCAGTGGCCGCAGTTGCACGGCGAACAGGTGCACCTGCCGACCGCCGTCGCGATCGCCCACGCCGAACTGGGCACCGACCACCGCCACCCGCCCGCCGCGCTGCGGGAACTGCTGGGGTGGGCGTACCCGCAGGAGGAGACGACGTGACAACCGAGACGGCGTCAGCGGTGACGCTGCCCGGCGGCGAGATGCTCGCCTGGTCCGATCGGACGGACTCAGCCGGCGACGGCCCCCTCGCCGCGTTGGCCGCCCGCCTGGTGCCGGCCGGTGCCCGGGTGCTGCTGGCCGGACCGCACGGCCCGGCGCTGCTCGACGCGCTGGCCCACGCCCGGCTCACCTGCCTGCTGCGCGGCTACCCGGACGCGGCGGTGCTCGCCGACCGGGTGGACCGGGTGCTGGTGGCCGGCCCGCACGGCCTCCCCGCCGGCGAGGAGTACGACGTGGTGATCGCCGGTGCCGGGTTGGACGCGGTCGAGTCGGTCGAGGGTGAGCGACTCGGCTGGGACGGGCTGCTGGCCCGCCTGGTGGCGGCCGTCCGACCCGGTGGTGACCTGCTGCTGCGGCTGGACAACCCGCTCGGCGTGCACCGGCTGGTCGCCGCCGAGAGCTGGCACGCCGGCCGGAGCGATGCCGAGTGGACCGTCGGTGGGGTGCTCGACGCCGCCCGTCCCGCCAACCTGGAGCAGGCACGCGAGCGGCTGGCCGCCGCCGGGATGCGCGCCGGCAGCTGTTACGCCGCGTACCCGCGTCCCGACCTGACCACCGCGCTGCTGGCCGTCGACGAGTTGGCTCGGCACACCAGCAGCGGGTTGTTCGACGCGGTGCTGCACACCGCCTGCACCGACGGGTACACCGGCCGGTTCGTCCTCGCCGATCCGGCCCGGCTGGCCGCAGACGCCCTGCATGCCGGCCGCGCCGCCGACCTGGCCCCGTCCTGGCTGATCCTCGCCCGCCGACCGGACACCGCGCCGACCGACCCCGATCGCCAGTCGACCGACCACGAGCCAGCCGGCACCGACGACGCGGCTCGCCCGCAGCCGGGCGTCGACCGGTCGGAGAACCCGCCACCCGGGGGCGGCCAAACCAGCCCGTTGCCGGCGGCATTGGTCGCAATGACCGGCGGCGCGGTGGTCGAGGTGCGGGACGGGCCGCAGGGCTGGCACTGGCACCGGCCCGAGGGCGGGGCCACACCGTACGCCGGCCGGGAGGTGGCCCACCGCGAACCGGATGGCCCCGACGAGCCGGTACCCGACGGTCGCCTGCTGCGCAGCCTGCTGCTCGACGGATGCCTGCGCCGGGACACGGCGCTGCTGCGCGGGCTGCTGCGCGGGTACGCCGACTGGCTCGACGGCCAGGCCGAGCAGGGACAGCTCGTCGGCGCGGTGGCACTGGCCGGGGCGGACAACCTGGTCGTCGACGGTGACCGCTGGGCGGTGCTCGACCGGAGTCGGCGGGCCGACGCACCGTCGCCGGTCGACGTGGTGCTGGCCCGGACGTTGTGGCGCTTCGCCGCCGACCTGCTCACCGGCGGGTACGCCCACCCGTGGACCTCCACGTTGGATGTTGCGGGGCTGACCGTGGTGCTCGGTGGAGTCGCCGGACGCGACTTCGACCGGGCCGTCGTCGAGGCCGCGATGCAGCCGGAGACGGCGGCCGCCGTCGCACCGACCGATCCGCCGCCGGGCCCGCGCAGCTACCAGCAGCTGCGCGAGGCGTGGCTGCGCCAGCGGGAGGAGAACACCAGGCTGACGGCGCTGCTCAGGTGGACCGAGAACCTGCTCACCACCCGCGAACGTGCACTCCGTCGGGCCGAAGCGAAGATCAACCTGTTGAGCGGTTCGCTGAGCTACAAGGTCGGGCGACTGGCCATCACTCCGGCGCGGATGGCCAGGCGCGGCGCCCGCGCCGCCAAACGCCGGGCCCGCGCCGCCATCTCCGCGAAGCAGGGAGGACAGCAGTGACCGACCGCATCGTCGGCATCGTGCAGGCGCGGATGGGCTCGTCCCGGCTGCCCGGCAAGGTGCTGCGCCCGCTGGCCGGGCGCAGCGTGCTCGGCCGGGTGGTCCGGGCCGCCCAGGACAGCGGCGTGCTGGCCGACCTGGTGGTGGCGACCAGCAGCGACAGCAGTGACGACGCGGTCGTCGCCGAGTGTGACCGGCTCGGCGTCCGCTGGCACCGGGGCCCCGTCGACGACGTGCTGACCCGCTTCGTCGGTGCCCTGGACGACCATCCCGCCGACGCGGTCATGCGGTTCACGGCCGACTGTCCGCTGCTGGATCCGGAGATCGTCAGCCTGGTCGCCTCGGTGTACCGCGCCGTGCCGGGGCTGGACTACGCCAGCACGTCGATCGCCCGCACCCTCCCCCGAGGTCTGGACGTCGAGATCATCCGGGCGGACGCGCTGCGCACCGTCGACCGGCTCGCCACCGACCACCACCGGGTGCACGTGACCTCGTACGCGTACGCGCATCCGGAGGTGTTCCGGGTACTCGGCGTGACCCTCACCCCGGACCGTTCGCAGCTGCGCCTCACCCTGGACACTGCCCGCGACTGGGAGCTGGTCCGCGCGGTGGCCGACCATTTCGGTGACGTCAGCGTGCCGCTGGCCAAGCTCGCCGACTGGCTCGACGGGCAGCCGGCGCTGCGCGCGCTCAACGCCGACGTACGGCAGAAGCGGTTGGAGGAGCGCTGAGCACGTTACGTGTCGGACTACGCTGCGACGCCGGGCCGCTGCGCGGTGTCGGGCACCTGGTCCGTTGTCTCGCCCTCGGTGAGGAGTTCCAGGCCCGGGGCGCCACCGTCGAGGTCTTCGGCACCGTCGACGGCGTCGGTTGGGCGGCCGACCAGCTCACCGCCCGGGGTATCCCCTTGCATCCCGGCCCGGACACCCCGGACGACCTGGTCGCCACGGCCCGCCGGCACGACCTCGACGTGCTGGTCCTCGACTCGTACGAGCTGGATCCCGCCGGTGCGGGCGCACTGCGGGCGGCCGGGGTGCTGACCCTGGCCATCGTCGACGGGGACACCCGGGGACAGGACGCCGACCTCTACCTCGACCAGAACTTCGCCACCGACCTGGCGGTGCCGGCGGGCCGGCTGCTCGCCGGCAGCGGGTACGCCCTGCTGCGCGAGAGTGTCCTGGCCGCCCGGCCGACGGCCCCGCGCCCGGCGATGACCGTGGATCCCCCCTCGGTGCTGGCCTTCTTCGGCGGCACCGATGCGGCCGGCGCGGCACCGGTGCTGACCGAGGTGCTGCTGTCGACCGGTCGGCCGATGGAACTCACCGTCGTCGTCGGCCGGCCCGAGCTGGCCGCGCGGATGGCTCGGCTGACGCCGGGGCCCGGGCAGTCGCTGCTGCCGGTGCCACCCACCGGTGCGTTGCCCGCCCTGATCGCCGCGGCGGACCTGGTGGTCAGCGCGGCCGGCACCTCCACCTGGGAACTGTGCTGTCTCGGGGCACCGTCGGCGCTGGTCTGCGTGGTGGACAACCAACGCGAGTCGTACCACCGGGTGGTGGAGGCGGGTCTTGCCGCCGGGCTCGGTGAGCTGTCCGCGCTGGCCGGCGAGGGTCCGGCGACCGGCGCCGCCGCGCGCACCCTGGCGGGGCTGCTGGGCGACGGGGCGCGCCGGGCGGAGCTGTCCGCCCGCGCCTGGACGGCCGTGGACGGGCGCGGGCGGCAACGGGTGGTGGACGCGGTGCTGGAGGCGCTACGACACGTCGCGGCTGGCACCCCAGTGCAGTGACAGGCCCCGCGCGGCGCGATCGGTGTTGATCTCCATCATGCTGCCGAGGATCGTGGCCCGGTCGGCGACGATGGCGGTGCCGTCAAGCGTGTAGGTGGTCCGGTCGCTGATCAGCACGGCGGCACCCGGTGCGTCGTCGAGGTGTGCCGCCGGCGCCGCGTCGAGGACGCCGGGCCGGATCGTCTCGGTGGCCCGGGCGACCGAGACACCCCGGACGGCGAGCGCCTCGTACAGGGATGTCGCGGTGAAGTCCACCTCGCGCAGACCGTCCGCGTGCGAGGCGCGTACCCACGAGACCTGGTGCACGGCGCGGCGGCCGGCGAACGCGCGGACCCGCTCCAGCCGCAGCCCGGAGTCGGTCGCGCTGGCCCGTAGCGCCCCGGCGATCCGCGCGGGCAGGCGGCGCACCGCGCGGCCGACCACGGCGGTACGCACCTCGTGGCCCTGGTCCCGCAGGTCGTCGGCGAAGCTGCGCAGCGAGCCGAGCCGGTACGCCAGGTGCGGCGGGGCGACGAAGGTGCCCCGGCCGGGTTGCTGCTCGATCAGCCCTTCGTCGCTGAGCTGCCGCAACGCCTGCCGCAGCGTCATCAGCGTGACGCCGTAGGCGGCGCTGAGGTCGCGCTGGGAGGGCAGCGCCGCGCCGGGCGGATAGTCCCCGGATCGGATCTTGGCGGCGAGGTCCGCGGCGATGGTGCGGTACCGCGCCGCGGGCGCGTCCTGCCCGATAGCCATGCCGCCGCCCCGCCCCCTAACCTCCGGCGTCCGCCGTTGTCCCTGCCGGCACGCCGTCCAGCGCCGCGCGCAGGGACCGGACGAATCCGGCGGTCGACGCCGGATCCGCGCCGTCGAGCAGGCGTCGCATCAGCGCCGCGCCGACGATCACGCCGTCGGCGTCCCGCGCCGCCGCAGCCGCCTGCGCCGGTGTCGAGATGCCGAATCCCAAGAATACGGGCCGGTCCGTGACGCCCCGCAGGCGCCGCGCCAGCCCGGCGGCCGAGGCGCCGAGCTGCTCCCGTTCACCCGTGATCCCCATCAGGGAGACGGCGTAGACGAAGCCGCGACTGCGCTCGGCGATGTCCCGCAGCCGCCGTGGTGGGGTCGCGGGCGAGGCCAGCAACGCGAGGTCGACGTTCGCGGTCCGCGCGGCCGCGCCCGTCGATCCGACCTCCTCAAGCGGCAGGTCGGGCACGATCAGGCCCTGCACGCCCGCCTTGGCGAGGGCCCGGCAGAACCGGTCCGGGCCGCGCCGCAACGCGAGATTGGCGTACGTGCTGACGACGACCGGCACGTCGATCCGGCTCCTCGACAGGTCGGCGAGGATGCCACCGGTGGTGGCGCCCCGGGACAGCGCGGCGTCGGACGCCTCCTGGATGGTGACGCCGTCGAGGGTGGGGTCGGAGAAGGGGATGCCGACCTCGATCGCGTCCGCTCCGGCGTCGGCGAGGGCGCGCAGGTGGTCGGTCCAGTCCGGGGTGACTCCACCGGTGAGATAGGGCATGAGCAGCTTGCGCCCGCGGTCGCGCCGCAGCCGCAGCCGGGTCTCCAGACTGGTCATTCCGCCTCCTCGTCGCCCAGGTACGTCATAAGCGTCGCGATGTCCTTGTCGCCGCGTCCGGAGAGCGTGACGAGCACACTGCTGCCCGTGGGTAGTTCGGTGGTGCCGGCCGACCGGATGACCCAGGCGAGCGCGTGCGCCGACTCGATCGCCGGGACGATGCCCTCGGCGCGGGCCAGCCGGACCGCCGCCGCCAGCGCCTCCTCGTCGGTGGCGGTGACGTACCGGGCCCGGCCGAGGTCGCGCAGGTGGGCGTGCTCCGGCCCGACTCCGGGGTAGTCCAGGCCGGCCGCGACGGAGTGCGCCTCGCGGATCTGGCCCTGCTCGTCCTGAAGAAACAGCGACTGGAATCCGTGCAGGACGCCTATCTCACCGAGGGCCGCGCCGGCACCGCCCGCCGCCTCGACCCCCACCAGCCGCGCCGGTGTGTCGACGAATCCGGCGAAGGTGCCGGCGGCGTTGGAGCCACCCCCGACGCAGGCGACCACATGCTGCGGTGTGCCGGCCGACAACAGCTCGGCGCACTGGTGTCGGGCCTCCTGCCCGATGACCGCCTGTAGCTCGCGAACCATCCACGGGTACGGGTGCGGCCCGATCACCGAGCCCACGCAGTAGTAGGCGTCCTCGGTGACGCCGACCCAGTGGCGCATCGCCTCGCTGGTGGCGTCCTTGAGGGTCCGGCTGCCCGACCGCACCGGTACGACCTGCGCGCCGAGCAGCCGCATCCGGAACACGTTGTGCGCCTGCCGCTCGACGTCTCGCTCGCCCATGAAGACCGTCACCGGCAGGCCCAGCAGGGCACCGGCGGTAGCGGTGGCGACGCCGTGCATTCCCGCGCCGGTCTCGGCGAGCAGTCGCCGCTTGCCCATCCGGCGGGCCAGCAACGCCTGCCCCAGCACATTATTGATCTTGTGGGAGCCGGTGTGCGCGAGGTCCTCCCGCTTGAGCAGCACCGTCACGCCGAGTTCGGCCGACAGCCGCAGGGCCGGGGTCAGCGGCGTCGGTCGACCCGCGTACGTCGACAGCAGCCGCGCCAGTTCGCCCCGGAAGCCCGGATCCGCCCACGCCTCGGCGAAGGCCGCCTCGACCTCCTCGCACGCGGGTATCAGCGGCTCGGGTACGAACCGGCCACCGTGGCGCCCGAACCGGCCGGCCACCGGCGCGACGGTCGGGTCGATCGGGTCGCGCAGTGCCAGAGCTTCCATGGCAACCTCCAACTGTTCTATATCTCTCCTCTAGAGTTATAGAACAGTTGGCGGAGTGTGCGCAAGGCTTCGCCACCGACGGCCAGAGACGCACCAGCCCGACCGTCCTGATGCAGGTGAGCCCTGACTACAGTGGCCAGCGCCCAGGGTGGACAGCTTCCTACTGGCTGCCGCTCGTCGGCTGCTGCGGTGCGAGCCATCCTCCATCGTGTAGTCACAAAGGAGAACGCGTGATCTTGTCCGTACGAAGAGTGGCCCTGTTGATGCCGGCGCTTGCCCTACTGACGTCTGCCGCGCTGGTGGCCCCGATGGCGACGAAGGCGGAAGCAGCGACCTGCGTACGCTCCTGGAGCGCCTCGGCGGGCGACTCGGTCGGGACTGGACTCGGATTCAGCTACTCCGGGTGGCCAGGGGGAAATGCACGGGTGAAGGCCACGTACAAGATCTCGGGCACCGTCAAATCGATCCGGGTGCGCATGTCGCAGGGCGGCACCAGCACCTACACCACGCTGCTCGGCACCTCGGGCAAGAAGGTCACGAAGGACGTCGCCGTGGGCTATCGCGCCAAGGGCAAGGGCACGCTGTGGTTCGAGCCCAGGGGTGACAGCACGACCACCGGTCGTACCCTCTACTCCTTCTGCCTGTACCGGAGCTGATCTTCCGCTCGGCAGCGGGGGGGGGGGGGGGGGGGTCGGGCCCCCCCCCCCCCCCCCCCCCCCCCCCGGGGGGTTTTGGGGGGCGCCCCCCCCCCCCGGGGGAAACCAACACAGGGTGTAGACGCCC